>JAHFOV010000145.1 GCA_023261505.1 Planctomycetota bacterium | reverse complement strand
CCTAACAAAACCTTAACCTATGGGACGCTAGGAAACATCCTTACCATCGCCACAAAAGAGAAAAAGGCCATCTCTAGACATATACAGACAATCATAGCCCGAATTTCCCCATTAAGGGGCTATATTGAAAATACTCCAGAAGTAGGTTACTCCCTCAAACTCACGGAAACAGAGGTTGAGATAAATGGAAATATACAAGAGGTAGACAAGATATTAGAGTAATGTCTATCTAACTTTCCACCACTGAGTCACCTTCCAATCCACCAAATTTCCACCGCTTTTGTAAACCTCCTGTGACACAGCATTTAGAATTGCCGTCCTGCTTTTCCTTTCCACTTTTAATCCACCGTTATACTCTTTACATGGA
Source organism: Planctomycetota bacterium (assembly GCA_023261505.1). Lineage (GTDB taxonomy): Bacteria > Planctomycetota > Brocadiia > Brocadiales > Bathyanammoxibiaceae > JAHFOV01. The sequence continues at coordinate 1,831 of JAHFOV010000145.1, read as the reverse complement.
GCCATTATTAAATATTGAGGAAACGGCGGACATCCTGGGGGTGGCCTCTGCCACCTTGAGGGAATGGGTATTTTTAAGAAGACTCCCGTTCGTCAAGCTAGGGAGACGTGTCCTTTTTCACCCTAAAGATATTGAGCGATTCATTTGGCAAAATCGGGTAGAAGTTCCGAAGTAAAAGGCCCTGAGCGGTGAGGCCCAGGGCCGGAAAGGATAGAAAAATGGAAAACCAAAAACAAAAAAATTCTACAGCAACGCCTCTTCACTGTCAAGTAATCAAGGCAAAGAAAATCCCTCCCATGATTGAGCAAGGCATGAGCGCTACTAGGAAGGCAGAAGGGCAAGGACTTAATACGTTTAATGCGTACTCCTCCTGGCCCGTGCTTAAACAAGAGGCCCTGTATGGCCTTGCAGGCGATGTCGTAAAGACTATCGAGCCTCACACAGAGTCAGACCCCGTGGCCCTGCTCATAAATTTTCTTGCCTGCTTCGGCAATGTGGTGGGGGATGGCCCCCACTTTTTAGTTGAGTCAACGGTTCACCCTTTGCGATTGAATGCAGTAATTGTGGGAGACACGAGTAAGGGGAGAAAGGGAACATCCTGGGAGCGCGTAGAGGAACTGTTTGGGCAGGTAGATGCAAACTGGGTGGACGGCCATATCTTTTCTGGTTTATCCTCTGGCGAAGGGCTCATATGGGCCGTTAGAGACGAGATAAAGAGGAAAGAACCTATAAAAAAAGGAGGAAAAGTAACCGGATACCAGGAGGTCGTTGCAGATGAAGGGGTTAGGGATAAACGGCTATTAGTATTAGAAACCGAGTTTTCCAGCGTGCTTAAAGTGGCAGGCAGGGACGGTAACACCCTCTCCGCCGTCGTCAGGCAGTCGTGGGACACGGGACGGTTGCGTATACTAACGAAAAACTCCCCCGCCAATGCCACAGGCGCTCATATCTCTATACTGGGCCACATCACAAAGGAGGAGCTGCTGAAACACCTGGACAGCACGGAGGCGAGTAACGGATTTGGTAACCGCATCGTTTGGGTGTGCGTCAAGCGCTCCAAATGCCTCCCAGAAGGTGGTGGGCATGTTGACCTCAGCCCATTGGTGGCGAGGCTAAAGCAGGTCGTAGATTTTGCCAAAGGGGTAGGCGAGGTGAAACGTGACGAAGAAGCTAGAGCGATATGGTACGAGGTGTACCCTTCCCTATCAGAGGGCAAGCCTGGCCTCCTTGGGGCTTTGACAGCTAGGGCTGAAGCCTACGTTATGAGGATTGCCTGTATTTATGCCCTCCTGGACCTTTCACCCATAATTAGGCAGGAACACCTCTTGGCGTCTCTGGCCTTATGGGATTATTGTGAGCGGTCTACCGGGTACATATTCGGTGATGCCACGGGAGACTGTGTTGCTGACAGAATTTTACAGGCTATAAGGCAGAACCCAGAGGAGGGCCTCAGTAGAAGCGATATTTATTCCACTGTATTTAGACGGAACGTCAAGAGTGGCAAGATTGACACGGCTGTATTGTTGTTGCTCTCTTTGGGGAGGGTGAGAGTAGGTAGGAAGGATACAGGTGGCCGTCCCACAGAGGTTATTTTGCTCAACAACTATACTCAAAAAACGTATTAACTACAAAAAGGTGGGGCTTTTTGATGTTTTTGCGTTTTTTGAGTAGGGAGACTTAACTAAATGGGATACCTGGAGCTTGCAAAGAAGGTAGTAACAAAGAAGGGTATAGTAATGACAGCTAACCCTGTAGTACCTAAGCGTCCTGAGCAAGAACCCTACAAGCTTTACCCCTACCTGGGCCAGGTTATTGATACCCCATTGGGCAA
>JAHFOV010000039.1 GCA_023261505.1 Planctomycetota bacterium | reverse complement strand
CCCCAGACAACCCCTGAGTCTGCCTTAGGCGGAACCCTCAGCCTGGCCGGAGTGCAGGAAATGTGGGTGAAGATTTTAGTACTCGCCCTGGTATTGCTTGCCCTTTTCTTCTCCTGGAACAGCCTTAGGGGTCTGCCTTCTCGAATACGCAGGCTCCAAATCCTCTTTCTGCGCCTTTTGGCTCTTGTTGCCCTTGTGCTGATGATATTTGAGCCACAGTTGGAGATGGAAGAAAGTGTTAGGGTAAAGAATGCAGTAGCTATCCTCTTAGACTATTCGAGGAGCATGTCCTTTCAGGATAAAGGAGAGTCCAGGCTAGAGGCCGTGAGGAAGTTCCTGTCTTCAAATGCAAATTTTCTGAGCTCGCTTGAGAAAGATTTTGAGGTTGATTACTTTACATTCTCAGACAAGCTGGAGGAGGCAGGAAAAGATACCATAGAAACTGCAAAAACCCCGGAAGGCAGTGCTACAGACCTCGCTGTAGTCTTGAGGGAGTTGAAGAAGCGATACCAGAATAAACCTACCAGTGCTTTTCTGCTGTTCTCCGACGGTGCGGACACCTCCCGTCTCCCAAAGTCCCAGCGTTTAGAGGAACTTGAACTAATGGCCCAGAATCTTCCTGCCCCTTTGTATACCTTTAGCCCCTCTCCGGTACCATACCGGGATATATCTATTACAGGGATTAACTATGACAATTTTGCCTTCATTCGCAATCCATGGAGGCTAGAGGTAAAGGTCAAGGTAAAAGGTTACGAAGACCTCACCATTCCCGTACTATTAAAGGAAGGGGAAAATATACTCCTCTCCAGGGCATTAAAGCTCCAAAAGGGGGTTGAGGAATACACTGTGTCGATGGAAGCTACACCACACACCGTAGGGGACCACCTCTACATCATTACCATCCCTCCCATGAGTGACGAACTGGTCAGGGAAAATAACACCGTAAGTCTTATGGTGCAGGTAATACGGGACAAGATAAGGGTACTCCATCTCTGTGGAAGACCCTCCTGGGACGAAATCTTTCTAAGGCGTATCCTGAAAAGGGACCCCAGCATAGACCTTATCTCCTTCTTTATCCTGAGAACACCAGGAGATTTAGTGGAGGCCTCTGGACGCGAGCTAAGCCTTATACCATTTCCGGCTGAAGAGCTTTTCACCAAGGCACTCGAGAGCTTTGACCTTGTGATATTTCAGAACTTTGACTACAGGCCTTACGATGCCACCATGTTCCGCTTTGGCTATTACCTATCCAATGTAGAACGCTATGTCCGACAGGGTGAAGGTAGCTTCTTGATGATTGGTGGAGACCTATCGTTTTCTAATGGAGGATACGACGGCACTCCGGTAGAAGACATCCTGCCCGTAGAGTTGGAGGAGGGGTCTGATACTATTGACATCAAGAACTTTAAGTCCCAACTCACACCACAGGGTCTTACACACCCCATTACCTCTCTGGATTACGACCCAGAGAGGAACCGTAAGCTGTGGGAGGGTATGCCAGAGCTAAAGGGATGCAACAGGGTGAGAGCCCTCAAGAGGGGGGCTGTGGCCCTGAGCGTTTATCCTGACTCAACGATTCCTGTACTGGCCGTTCAGGAGGCAGGGAAGGGACGGGTTATGGCCCTTCTTACAGATGATTCCTGGCGGTGGAACTTCCTCTCTATTGCCAGAGGAGGCAGCAACAGAAACTACATCAAGTTCTGGAGAAACGCCGTCAGATGGCTAGTAAAGGATCCTGAATTGAATCTGGTGCGGATCACTACAGATAAGAAGGAATACCTGCCAGAAGAAGAAGTCCATATAAAAGCAGAGGTCTTAGGCAAGGACTATAAGCCCCTTCCTGGAGCTAAAATGGAATTAACAGTAGTTCGTTCAGAAACTGGAGAGAAGGCGCTGGAAAAGACCCTTGAATCCAACGAAGCAGGGTGTGCATACCTCTCCTATAAACCTCAGGAAGGTTACTATTACGTAAAGGCAAAGGTTCAACAAGGTGAAGGCGAAAAGCCTGATGTAAGGGCGTATGGCCATACGCCCCTACAGGAGGCAAGCACCCTTTTCGGGGTAGTACCCGCATTGGAAGAGTTTAGAGAACCATGGATTGAGGAATCCTTCCTGGAAAAAACAGCGGCAGCCTCGGGAGGAAAATACTTCAAACTTCCGGTGGCTGAGCTAGAAAAGGCCCTATCTATTAAGAACCCGCTAGTCATGAGGCCCATAGGCAAGAAAACCTTCCCCCTCTGGGATAACTGGCTCCTCTTCAGCATCATCCTGGGCGCCCTCTCCACCGAATGGTGGCTGAGGAAAGGGGCGGGGATTAAGTAATACATTCCGCTATTAGAAATTGGAAATTTTAAATTAAAAATTTCCAATCTTCATTTTACAATACCTTGGTCGAGGAAAAATAGCTGCCTAGCGAAGTTTTGAGAAGGTCAGGAGAATCTGAGGTTAACTAAACTATTTTTGGTATAATGCTGCCAAAATGAGGCCTCAAATAAAAAGAAAATGAGATGCTCAAATCCTATCTGAAAAAGATATCTGAGGTTGCCAGTCAGGGAGATGCTACAGAAGAAAGTTATTACTCCATCCTTGAGGGATTGCTAAAGGAATATGCAGAATCAGTTGGCAGGGGCAATATCCGAATAACTACGCTACCGAAAAAGACCGAGGCAGGTAACCCGGACTTCAGGGTCTGGGATGGGCAACAGCATATAATCGGATACATTGAGGCCAAAGGGCCAACTGTTGAGTATCTAGACCAGATTGAAACTACAGAACAACTGAAGCGCTACCTGTACACCTTCCCTAACCTGATATTAACCAACTTTTTTGAATTCAGGCTTTACAGAAAGGGAACCCTTGTAGATAAAGTCCTTATCGGCAGACCTTTTATTGCACATCAACTCAAGGCCATCCCCCCTATTGAAAAAGAATCTGAATTTTTAAAACTCCTAGAAAAATTCTTTTCATTCTCCTTACCTAAAGTTTACAATGCCAAAGAGCTGGCAGTAGAATTAGCAAAGAGAACACGTTTCTTAAAGGATGAGGTCATTGCGCAAGAGTTAAAGGAGGAAGAAAAGGTGAGGAAGGGGTTTATCCTCGGGTTCTATGATGCATTTAGGAAATATCTTATAAGCGACCTTTCCAGGGAAGATTTTGCTGACCTTTATTCCCAGACTGTCACTTACGGACTCTTTGCCTCCCGTACCCGCTCAAATAACGGATTTAATAGGAAACTGGCCTACGATAACATCCCACACACCATAGGAATATTAAGAGACATATTCAGGTTCATATCCCTTGAAGACCTGCCCCAACAGATGGAGTGGATTATTGATGATATTTCGGAGGTCTTAGCAGTTACCGATGTAAAGAATGTACTCCACCAGTATTTTCACGAAGGGAAGGGCAGAGACCCCATTATCCATTTTTATGAGACCTTCTTGTCCGAATACGACCCAGTAACGAGAGAAAAGAGGGGCGTATACTACACACCAGAACCCGTTGTCTCATACATTGTCCGCTCCCTTCATCGGATTTTAAAGGAAGAATTTGAAAGGGAGGACGGATTTGCAAGTACCTCGGTAACTGTGTTAGACCCTGCTGCGGGCACTCTCACCTTCCTGGCTGAGGCAAGCAAATTGGCGGTAGAGGAGTGTGTCTCCAAGTATGGTGAGGGCACCAGAGAGCTCGTCGTAAGGGAGCATATCCTTAGGAATTTCTATGCCTTTGAACTCATGATGGCACCTTATGCAGTGGGCCACCTAAAGATGTCGTTTCTCTTAGAAGAACTCGGCTACAGACTTCAGGGGGATGAAAGGTTTAAGCTCTATCTCACCAATACACTGGAGATGGAGGAACTTCCTGAGACCCAACTCCCCGGTATGGCCTCGCTCTCTGAGGAGTCTCACTCGGCGGGTAAGGTCAAAAAAGAACAGCCCATCCTGGTTATACTCGGCAATCCCCCCTATTCAGGCCATTCCTACAATGTGGGAGAATGGATATCAAAGGAGATTAGGGCTTACTATCAGGTTGATGGAAAGCCTTTAAGGGAGAAAAACCCAAAGTGGCTTCAGGATGATTACGCCAAGTTCATCCGCTTTGCTCAGTGGAAGATTGATACGGCAGGAGAAGGAATCTTGGGATTTATAACCAATCATGCCTATCTTGATAACCCAACCTTCAGGGGTATGCGAAAGTCCCTGATGGATAGTTTTAATGAGATTTATATCCTTGATTTGCACGGCAACGTCCGGAAGAAGGAGAAATGCCCTGACGGCTCAAAAGACGAGAACGTCTTTGATATACAGCAAGGGGTAGCCATCGCCATTTTCGTAAAGAGGAAAGGACAGAAAAAGGGATGCAAGGTCTATCATGCCGAAAGGTGGGGATTGCAGGAGAAGAAGTACGATTGGCTTTTGAAGAATAATATAGAAACAACTAAGTGGCGCAAGCTGTCACCTAAATCGGAATTTTATCTCTTTATTCCAAGAGACGAGAAACTTTTAAAAAGCTATGAGAGATATATAAAAATAACCGATATCTATCCAGTAAACAGTGTTGGAATAGTTACCGCAAGGGACAGTTTAACCATACGGTGGACACCTGACGAGGTCTGGTCTACGGTATTAAACTTTTCAAAGATTGATAAAGAACTGGCACGGCGGACCTATAATCTTGGCAAGGATTCAAAAGATTGGAGTATAGAAAGAGCTCAAAAGGATTTAATAGAAAGTGGTTTAGATAGAAAGAAGATAGTGTCAATTCTATATAGACCCTTTGACATAAGGTATACCTACTATACAGGTAAATCCTTTGGTTTCCATTGTAGGCCCCGTCCCGAGGTCATGCACCATATGCAACAGAAAAATCTGGCAATGTGCGTTGGGCGTGCTGGTCAGGTTGTTGGACTTGAACACGGGTGGAATATCGTCTTTTGTTCTGAACACGTAGAGGACTTCAATCTTTTCTACCGTGGTGGTAATGTTAACTTTCCCCTCTACCTCTACCAGGAAAAAGACAATCCTGGAAAGCGGTCTTCAGGTAGTGTTATGATGCTCTTTGAAACCCAGGCGGAGTATGGGACAAGAAAACCAAACCTCTCCCCAGCGCTTGTTGAACAATTAGCGAAGAACTTTAAGAAGACACCCTCCCCTGAACAAATCTTCTTTTATATCCACGCCGTACTTTACTCAAACACCTACCGCACAAAGTACGCCCAGTTTCTAAAGATAGATTTTCCCAGGATTCCTTTTACAGAAAACTACAAGCTCTTTAAAAAGATGGCTGAATACGGGGAAAGGCTTGTTAACTTACACCTGCTCAAATCTGCCGAGCCTGACTCACCAGCTATCGGATTAAGTAAAGGAGACAATGTAGTTGATAAGATACGCTATGAAAGGGGCAGGGTCTATATAAACAAGGAACAGTATTTTGAGAAGATAAAGCCAAAGGTCTGGGCGTATCAAATCGGAGGCTACCAGGTCTGCGAAAAATGGCTAAAGGATAGGAAAGGGAGAGGGCTGTCCCTTGAAGATATAAGGCACTATCGCAGGATTATTACCGCCCTTCAAAACACACTAGAAATCCAGAGGGCCATTGATGGTAGTTACTCAGAGGTAGAGAAGGATGCCTTGTAGTATTACCCAACCCTGGCCCCGGGCTTTACATCCTTATCCGTAGTGAGGATTGCCAGTTTCTCGCCATCCTGTGCCGCAAGGAGCATCCCTTGACTTTCAGCCCCTCTCAGGGTAGCGGGGGCGAGGTTACTCACAATGATAATCCTTTTACCAAGTAGCTCTTGTGGGGTGTAGTGCCCTTTAATCCCAGCCACAAGCTGCCTCTCTCCGCCCTCTCCGGTATCCACCCTTAGTATGAAGAGTTTATCTGCATTGGGATGGTTTTCCACGGACCTTACTACTGCTACTATTAGTTCTACCTTCTTGAAGTCTTGAATAGTTATCATGGGATAAAAATCTTATCAAAAAATTGATGGTTAGCAAGAGGAAAGCCCCTGAACTCCGGACGTCTCCTTGCGACTAGAGATTATTTATGAATAAAAATTATGAATTACATAAGCCTCACTAAATTTCCATCTATTTAAAGGCTAGCACTTTAGTAAGGCTTAGGTTAAAAATTCTTGACACCCCAATATCAATTTTGTACCATAACAATTGTTTTGGGCAAGGCTTAGGGAATTTCTGGTTTACTTGGGGAGGATGGCTTTAAACTGCTGTGGTTCACGTTAGATTTTCACCCAGTCCGACAGGTTTTTTGCATGTAGGGGGCGCTAGGACGGCCCTGTATAACTGGCTATTTGCCAGACACCACGGCGGCATCTTCAGCCTCAGGATAGAGGATACCGACCGTCAGAGGTCCAGTGAGGAATTTACAAAGGACATAATGGCTGGACTCCAATGGCTGGGCCTCGACTGGGATAAGGGACCAATCTTCCAGAGCCAGAGATTAGAGACATACAACCGATACGTGGAGATGCTTTTGTCATCGGGTAAGGCGTACTACAGCGAGGAAGAAGGAAAGAAGGCGGTTCGTTTTAAGATGTCCGACGATACGCTAGAGTTTAAAGACCTCATCAGAGGCACCATCACCTTTGACGCCTCACTGATTGAGGACTTTGTGCTGAGGAAGGCCGACGGTTTTCCCACCTATAACTTCGCTTGCGTGGTGGACGACGCCGAGATGAAGATTACCCACGTGATTAGAGGTGACGACCACATCGCCAACACCCCCAAGCAGCTTGCCCTCTACAAGGCCCTTGAACTGGAAGCCCCTAAATTTGCCCACCTTCCTATGATACTTGGAGAAGATGGTGCAAGGCTTTCAAAACGCCATGGTGCTACCGCTGTTAAAGAATACATGGAACTTGGTTACCTGCCAGATGCCCTGGTAAATTTTATAGCCCTATTGGGGTGGGCTCCAGGTGATGACCGTGAACTAGTCTCCAGGGAGGAGATGATTAAGGATTTTACTCTTGAGCGGGTGGGAAGTACCAGCGCCCGTTTCAACAAGACTAAGCTGGATTGGATGAACAGCCAGTATATCAGGCAAACGCCCTCAGAAGAATTAGTCAGGTTATTGAAGCCCTTCTTAAGCCGTGCTGGTGTTAATGTGGAAGGTGTGGAAGAGTCCTGGCTGAAAAGACTGGTAGAGCTTTACAAAGAAAGGTTTAAGACCCTGCAGGACTTCTTTCTCCAGACATCTTTCTTTTTCACCGAAGAGATAGAGTATCAGCCAGAAGTAGTGGATAAACACCTTAAGAGCGAAGAGATCACGGGGCTCCTTCACGAGGTTCATGATGCACTTTCTGGCCTGGAAGAATTCAAGAAGGAGACCTTGGAGGGTTGTTTGAGAGGGGTGGTAGAGAGAAAGCACGTTGGCTTTGGCAAGCTGGCTCAACCCCTGAGAGTGGCAATTACGGGTAGGACGGTGAGTGCAGGGCTTTTTGAGACCATGGAACTCCTGGGTAAGGAAAGGACCCTGAAGAGATTATCTCATTGTCTCCATACCTTTTGCAGGGCAGGAAGTATTTAAACCCCACAAGAAGCATTGAAAAATCCAAAGGGTAAAGGGTGGGGTGTTTTATTTTATTTGCCGGAGGGCGGTTGATGCCTTTATTAGTAGTAGGTTCTGTAGGGTTGGATTCTATAGAGACCCCGCACGGAAAGGTAGAAGAGGTGCTGGGAGGCTCGGCGGTTTATTTCTCCTGGGCGGCCAATTTCTTCACTCCTGTAAGACTGGTAGGGGTGGTGGGCAACGATTTTCCTAAACACTATAGGGAACTCCTTTCCAAAAGGTCGATTGATACTGCCGGGCTAAAAGAGCTGGAAGGCAAAACATTCCGCTGGCGGGGGCGCTATCAAGGTACAATGCACAGTGCTACCACCCTGTCAGTGGAACTTAATGTCTTTGGTCAGTATGAGCCAAGGATTCCCGAGACCTTTAGAGACAGCCGATTCGTTTTTCTAGCCAATGGACTACCTTCCCTCCAGCAGCGAGTCCTCGAGCAGATGAAGGGACCGGAGTTTGTAGCCGCTGATACTATGAATCACTGGATAAATGAAAAGAAGGCAGAACTCTTGGAGGTGCTTAAGAGGATAGACGCTCTTATTTTGAATGATGAGGAGGCCAGACAGCTAACAGGGGAGTCTAACCTTATTAAAGCCGCCAGGAGGCTACAAGCAATAGGGCCTAAATACATAATTATTAAAAAGGGCGAACACGGCGCTGTTCTGACTACCCCAGAGGGCTTTTTCTTGATGCCGGGTTTCCCAACAGAAAATGTTAAGGACCCCACAGGTGCTGGAGATAGTTTTGCAGGGGGTCTCATGGGTTATTTGGCCAAGAAAAAGGTCGTAACCGAAGGGACGCTCAAGCAGGCCATAGTGTATGGCACTATAATTGCTTCTTTTAATGTAGAAGATTTTAGTATTCAACAGCTTCAACGCATAACTCTAGAAGATATAGAGGAAAGAAGGAGGAAGTTTGAGGCTATGGTGAGGTTTCATTAGAAGAGCTTAGCTTTTTATTGATGAAAGGAGGTAGAGAATTGGAAGCCTTTGGTCGCCATCTTATATTGGAGATGTGGGATTGCGACAGGGAAGTCCTGGACGACGCAAAAAAGATAAGAGAAATTTTACGTAGGGCAGCAATAGAAGCAAAGGCCACTGTAATCAAGGTCTTCTGTCACGAGTTCAGCCCAGCGGGAGTAACTGGGGTGGTGCTACTAGCTGAGTCCCATCTGACAGTGCATACCTGGCCTGAAGAAGGTTATGCAGCTGCAGATATTTTTACCTGTGGCCAATCCACAGACCCTCAACTGGCAGCGCAGTATCTTCTGGCTGGTTTCAAGGCTAAGAATTCAACTACCTTTGAATTGAAGAGGGGCAACATGCAAACGAGAGAGGTCGTGCATCAATAATCTGATTAGGGTCTATTAAATTTTTATGACGGAGTTTCAGGCAAAAAAAGATTTGCCTTCAAGGTGGTTCCGTGACTACTTTAACCCTTACGAACACCACGAGCACGCCTTAAAGGGCATCCTGTACACCGGACGTTCAGCCTTTCAGGAGATAGTAGTTGCAGAAACCCTGAATTTTGGCAGATGCCTTATACTCGATAACGAGGTTCAGTGTGCGGAGAGAGATGAGTTCATCTACCATGAGGCGCTAATCCATCCGGCCTTAGCTTTGCACCCCTGTCCGAAAAGGGTAGCCATAATAGGAGGTGGAGAAGGAGCCTCTTTGAGGGAAACCCTTAGACACAAGACGGTGGAAAAGGCTGTGATGGTGGACATTGACAGGGAGGTAGTAGAGTGCGCTAAGAGATACTTACCGACCTTCCACAACGGAGCCTTCGCAGACCGAAGGAGTGAAGTCCTCTATATGGATGGTAGGAAATACCTTGAAGACAGCAAAGAGCCATTTGATGCAGTAATCATAGATATAAATTGCCCCATGGAAGGAGGTCCCGCCTACATGCTTTTTACCAAAGAATTTTATTCTATGGTAAAAGAAAGGCTTACTGACCAAGGGGTTTTGGCCGTTCAGGCAGACAACACCTCTCCCGCAGCCTTTAATACTTTTACTACTGTCGCTAACACCCTTAAACAAGTATTCCCCGGGGTATTCCCTTATACGGCCTATGTACCCTTCTTCGCCTTGATGTGGGGTTTCTGTCTCGCCACCAAAGGCCAGAATCCTCTTGAACTTTCCCCAGAAGAAATAGACAGACGTATCTCCCAGCGTGTCCAGGGCCAGCTAAGATATTATGATGGAATTACTCACCACAGCATACTTAACCTTCCGAAGTACCTCCGCGAGGCCATAAAAGCTCAAACCAAAGTGAATACTGACAGCCATCCCATTATAGAGAAGTACCCAGGCATGGGCAGGTAATAAGTATGAAAATCCTTCAGAACCTCATCCACATTATAGAGAACAACAGACTTATTGAACGGTTTAGACTAAGACCCGTTGATATCAGACTCGGCGTCTTCTACACCTGTGTAAAGCTCTCCAGCGGCCATGCAGGGCTGGCATATACCCCTATACATGATCTTCCCGAGGCCATATGCTGCCCCAAGGCCCACGCCCGCATGCCCCAGGCCGGGGAACTCCTGAAACTGTACATGAAAACATTGATGGACTACGCACTGGAGGAAAATCCCCTTAGGGCGGCCATCGGTGTGGCCACCCTTAATGCACTCTCTGCTATTCTACTAGATGAAAAGGATTGCCCGTATAAGGTTGCCGGGCTGGGGGATGTCCTGGATATGGTGGAAATTCGCAAAGAAGATACCGTGGGTATGATTGGGGCCTTCCCACCTTTCATAAAGAGGTTGAAGGAGACGTGCGGGAAGCTCCATGTATTTGAAAAAAACCCATGGTTGGCTAAAGAAGTAGGCATGGAGGAACTCCAACCAGAAAACCTTGCCAGGGATATCCTGCCCCACTGTGACGTCCTCATTATCACAGGCGTCACACTGGTAAACCACACCCTTGAGCCTATACTCAAATGGAGCGGAAGGGCCAGGGAGATAGTGTTAGTTGGCCCCACCGCCAGCCTATACCCCGAACCCCTATTCCAGAAGGGCGTAACCACCGTAGGCGGGATAAGGATAAATAATGCGGATAGGGTCATGGAGATTATAAGTCAGGGGGGTTCCGGCTACGACCTATTTGAGAGGTATGCAGATAGGATAGTACTGAAAAGAATACCTAGCCCAATCAGTGCGGCTTGAGATTAATTCGAAATGATAGCGAATGAAACTAGAAAATTAATCTCTAAAATCGCAGAGAAGATTGCAACAGAGTATAGCCCTAAAAAGATTATCCTCTTTGGCTCTTACGCTTACGGACGGCCTACCGAAGACAGTGACATTGACCTTTTCATTATCAAGAATACCGATAAAAGACCTATAGACAGGTGGATAGAGGTAAAGAGGCTTTTATGGGATATTGAAAGAGATGTTCCCATCTCTCCGCTGGTATATACTGAAGAAGAGTTGGAAGAAAGGCTCAAGATTAAGGACTTCTTTGTAAGAGAGATTTTAGAAAAAGGGGAAGTCCTTTATGAGGGATGAGGGCTTAGAAAAACAGGCTGCCGAATGGTTTGAACGTGGTAGGCATGACATTGAGATGGCCCAGCTTCTTTACGATGAGCGCGGATATACTGATACCATAGCTTTTCTCATACAACAGGCACTTGAGAAATACCTAAAAGGATTTCTTGTCTTTAAAGGTATCGCCCCTCGGAAGACGCATAACCTAGATTTTTTGCTCAAGAAGATATTGGAACTTGATACAGGCTTCGATGAGTTTATAGAACTTTGTAGAAAGGCAACAAAATATTATATAGAAGAACGTTATCCTCCTAGCCCTGTTCCACAGTACACTTATGAGGAAATTAAGGCCGATCTAGACAAGGCATGGGAGTTGATTATAAAAATCCGAGAAAAATGCAAGATAAAAGATACTTAAGAAGGCGATTCCAATTTTGATTCGTATAAGGCGGTGGAGATTTTTATTTAATTTAAGACAATATAGTGTTTCATGCTACAAATTCTTTGAGAGGTGTAATTGAAGAAATGAAGATTAAAAAGCTTAAGAGCATGATTGGTAAAAAGGTGCGGATAGATCCGATGGCTAATAGAATGACACCCGAAGGCAAATTGTTAGACAAGCTTGACGATGAATGGCTCATAATCAAAGTCGACGATAAGGAAAAGGAAATAGTTCTCAAAAATGTTCGAACAGACCATATTTTATCGCTGGGTTTTGACAACATTCATGACTTTAACAGCCTAAAAATCTTGAATGTGCGCTGTCAAATAACGCTGCAGGGCGTTAATGTAGGGATAGAACCCATCTGTCGTTTTACCCAGGCACAATAATATTCATCGCCTTTGGTGCTATCTGAAACCTGGCAGGTAAGGAACCACCCAAATCTCCGTCCAGTTGATACAGCGCTTCCTCGGTGGAGCTTACCCTTACTTCCTTCCCTTGCAGATATTTTACCTCTTTAATACGGTCGGCTATCCAGAAGAGGATGCCGGCAGCATACTTTAGTAACTTCAGATAATTCCTGCCGGGAAATATAAGTACATCTAATAGGCCATCGTCTACCTTGGCCCTGTTGGTGATAATTAAAGGGCCTGTGTAGCGCCTGGTGTTACTCACAAAGACGAACCCTGCCCCTTTGGCCACTGATTTACCATCTACCTCTACATCCAGCGGCGGGAATTTATAGTTCAATATGCCTTTTAAGATGGGTAGGGCGTAAGAGGCCAGAGAGATATTCCCCTTTCTGGTGGATTCTATTATCCTCACCACCTCTGCATCTATGCCGATACCGGCCATAAGGAAGAAATAGCGGCTGTCTGCCTTGCCCAGGTCTATCTTGCGGGTGTGGCCTCTGGCAATAACATGACAGGCCTGGATGGGGTCAAGGGGTATCCTCAACTCCCTGGCCAGCACATTGGCCGTGCCCAGGGGTATAAGCCCCAGGGGGGTGTTGTTATGACCTACTGCTCCGTTAATCACCTCATTGAAAGTACCGTCACCCCCCATTGTCGCAATGGCCTTGTAATGCACTGAGTTTCTCGCCGCCTCTCGTGCATCCCCCTTCTTTTGCGTACGAAATACCTCTACGTCAAAGCCACGTTGTTCAAAACACCTCACCACCTCGGGGAGAATTTTAACACCGTAACCTCCTCCCGCTATAGGGTTCAAGATAACCTTCACCCTGTAACTTGTGGATTCCTTTTCAGCCATGTTTTTTCAAACAAATAATTAAAATGAAACTCTTATTTCCAATTTAATGAGACCTCTAAAAAAACTGCACAATTGTCATTCTGAGGAAGCGAAACGACCGAAAAATCTCTAAAATACAAGATTCCTCGCTTCGTTCAGAATAACGCACTGATTTTCGCAGAGACCTCCCAATACAAACTGTTACTAATATTTACTACTTTTGTTGCCCTTGACAAGCTATTATTTTCCTTTAAATTAGAAAAAATACATATCTTTTTATAAACTTTGTAGTTGGCCCATGGAGGCCTCTCATGCCTAAGGCAGATTCGCCTTTGGCGAACAGGAGTTGCGACATGATTATAGTAATGAAACCTGAATCCTCTAAAGAGGAGATAGACCATGTTATTAAAAAGGTAGAAGGGGTAGGGCTAAAGGCTGTTCTGCTCCAGGGTGCAGAAAGGAACGTCATTGCTTGTCTTGGGGACAAGCGGGATATATCCCAGGACTTCTGGAATGCGCTGCCAGGGGTGGAAAAGGCAATGCCCATACTTTCCCCTTATAAAATGGCCAGCCGGGAGGTAAAACATACCAATACCGAGGTTCTACTAGGTAAATTTCCCTTTGGGGCCAAGAAGGTGGGCATTATAGCAGGTCCCTGTGCAGTAGAGAATAAGAATCAGCTGCTTTCTATAGCCCAGAGCGTAAAGGAGGCCGGGGCAGTGGCCCTGAGGGGAGGGGCCTTTAAACCAAGGACTAATCCATACACCTTCCAGGGCCTGATGGAAGAAGGGTTAGAGTACCTGGCGGAAGCTAGAGAAAAGACAGGGCTCCCTGTGGTGACGGAGGTATTGAGTCCAGAACATGTAAATATGGTCGCCAAGTATGCAGATGTCCTCCAGATAGGCACAAGGAACATGGGCAATTTTGTCCTCCTTAAGGCAGTAGGCGAACAGCCCAAACCCGTCATACTCAAGAGGGGGATGTCCGCCACCCTGGAGGAGTTCCTCCTGGCCGCAGAGTACATCCTTTCCAGGGGCAATACTAACGTCATCCTGTGTGAAAGGGGTATAAGGACTTTTGAAGATCATACCCGCTTCACCCTCAGCCTGAGTGCAGTGCCGCACTTAAAGCAGTTAACTCACCTGCCTGTCATAGTGGACCCCAGCCACGGTACAGGAAAAAGTAGCCTGGTCAACCCCATGTCAAAGGGGGCGGTAGCGGTGGGGTGTGACGGCCTCTTGATAGAGGTACATATAAATCCTGAAAAGGCCCTGGTAGACGGGGCCCAGACCATCTCTACCGAGGAATTTAAAAGGCTGGTTAAAGAGCTCAAGCCTCTGGCCCAAGCTGTGGGTAGAGATGTATAGGAGAGCCTCACTATGCTAAAGACAAGGGTGCTGCGTGGGGCCCAAGAGATAAGGCCCTCCAGGAGGCTTGCTTCTATCTCCCCCTATGCCTTTGCGGAGGTGGGCAAACTGGTTGCCAGCCTTAAGGCCCAGGGTATCACGCCCATAGATTTCGGTGTAGGAGACCCTACAACGCCAACACCTGAAATCATCCGCAAGGAGACGCAAAAGGCTGTAGACACCAGAAAGAGCGCTGGCTACCCAAGCTATATCGGCTCCAAGGAATTCCGTGTTACCGTCAGCGAATGGTTGAAAAAAAGATTTGATGTAACAATAGACCCAGGTACAGAGGTCTGTTCAACCATAGGCTCAAAGGAAGGGGTATTTAATTTCCACGAGGGCTTCGTTGACCCTGGTGACTACGTAATTATACCCACGCCAGGGTATCCCCCTTATGCCAGGGGGACATTATTTGCTGAGGGAAGACCTTACTTCATCCCCCTTCTGCCAGAAAACAGATTCCTACCCGATCTTAAGAGTATCCCGGAAGAGGTGTGCAAGAAGGCCAAGCTCCTCTGGGTAAATTACCCCAATAACCCCTGTGCGGTATGCGCGCCCCTGAGTTTCTTTGAAGAGGTGGTGGCCTTTGGGCAAAAATACAATGTCATCATTGCCTCCGACGAAGCCTACACCGAGATGTACTTTAACGATCTACCCCACAGCATACTAGAGGTTACGAAGGAAGGTGTGGTAGCCTTCCAATCCCTTTCCAAACGCAGTGCCATGACCTGCTACCGTGTGGGCTGGGTGGCGGGAGATAAGCGTATCATCGATATCTTTAAGAAGGTAAAGACTAATATTGATTCAGGGACGGCCACCTTTATCCAGGACGGCGCCATTGCCGCCTTGAAGGACGAAAACCACGTCCAGCAGATGCGGGAAGAATATCGGGCAAAAAGGGACATCCTAGTTAAGGCCCTCGCCTCCATTGGTCTCCCAGATTGTACCCCAGAAGCCACCTTATATTTATGGCAGAGGGTACCAGAGGGCATGGCCTCGGTAGATTTTGCCAAGCGCCTCCTTGACCCAAAAATAGCCATTGTAGTTACTCCCGGGGCCTGGATTAGCGACAAGACCGAGACGGGCCTAAACCCCGGCGAGGGATACGTCCGTTTTGCCCTGGTACCCAGCCTTGAGGCGACCCTTGAGGCCGCCGAAAGATTAAAGGCCCTAAAATCGTGAATGGGTGTAGGGGCAGACCTCCGTGTCTGCCCTATGTGTCAACCCTAATAAAGGGCGAACACGTAGGTTCGCCCCTACAATAAACAAAACCCAAATGTCAAAGCCCAAATGACAAATAAAATCCAAATGCCAAAGCCTAAATTCCAAATAAGGTTTTCTATATTTGGATTGTGGAATTAGGGCTTTATTTGAAATTTGGATTTTGTCATTTGGATTTTAGCTTTCCGGGTTATTTGGGCACTTTTCAGATGCCTAAGCGATGAAATACGACCCCAATGAAGCCCTCAGGGATGTCAAGGCCCTTTCCATACCCCGCCGCACGGGCTCCCCTGGAGAGATCCAGGCTCAAAATTACATAATCCAGCGATTCAAGGCCATTGGCATAGAACCCAGGGAGGAGGCGTTCAGCTTCAACCCGGTCCTGGGCCTAATCTCAAAAGGTTTCCTCTTAATAGTTTTACTCCTTCTTACTGCCCTCCGTTTTCTCTCCCCTTTTTATCCTCTTCTCGGAATTATATTGTGCTTTACCATCTTAATTCTTGTCGTTGGCTTTATCTGGGGTAAACCAGTGGTGGCCCTGGTCGGCTGGGTTCTATTTAAAGACATTCCCTTTCTGCGGAAACTTCGCTCAAAAAATATAATGGCCACGTGGCCAGTGGGCGGTGACTCACCCGCATTGTCATTGCGAGGGACGGAGTCCCGAAGCAATCTCCCAATCAGTACCGGGATACATTCGGGATTGCTTCGCTTCGCTCGCAATGACCAGGAGGATGTGCATGTTTACATCCTTGCCCATTACGATTCCAAGAGCCAGTCTCTTCCACTCGGTATCCGTATCCCACTGGTTATGGTTTTATTTGTGTCTGTACTGTTTTTGGTGGCATATTATTTTTTATCGTTCTGGGCTTGTCTTCCTCTATTGGGCACGTTTGAGAGAGTATCTTTTACATTAGCCCTGACTAGTGGTCTGACGTTGTTCTTTACAAGGACCAGAAATTCCTCCCCAGGGGCGATAGACAATGCCTCGGGGGTGGCAGTGATGCTTCAGCTTGCAGAAGCTATCAAAAAAGAGGTTCAAGGATTTAAAGGTTCAAAGGTTCAAAAGTTCAAGGGTTTAAAGTTCCATTTCGTGGCTACAGGGGCTGAGGAGGAGGGGCTGGTCGGGGCCTTCTGGCTCTGTGAATCCGTAGGGGCGTATTGTTCGCCACGGCGAATCTGCCTGAGGCATGACAATACGCCCCTACAAAAAAACCACTTTTTTATTAACCTGGATGGTGTGGGAACGAAGGGCAGAATCTATTGCACGAGTAAAACAGGGCTTCATCCCTCTTCGCAAAAACAGAAGGAATTGTTATCCTTGATAGAAGAGGCGGCAGAGAACGAGGGGCTAAAAGTCTATTCGCCCCCTCTTGTTATAGGCGCAATGGCCGACCATTTTCCCTTTGTTGCCAGGGGTTATAATGCTGTTACCTTTTCAACGGTTTCAAGGCGTTCCTTATGGGTTCATACTGCATGGGACGCACCAGAAGTGGTGGAAAGTGAGGGCATGGAGCGTGTGGGAAAATTAATTTTAGCAGTATTGGCAGCCTATTAGGAAAAAGGGTAGATGCAGGTCTCCTGACCTGCCAAGCTCCTTCTTCGGGTTAGTCTGCCTCGGGCGGACTGTGGGGGGTTTAAAATCTTCAACCCCTACCGTATTTTTGCATTACCCTTTTATGACCCCCAGAGGCTTTAGTTGTACCACCTTACGGGCGATGCCTGCGTTGTGGACTACGTCCACAACCTCTGTAACGTCTTTATAAGCCTCAGGTATCTCTTCGGCAATGGTATCCCAGCCTGAGGCCCTGACGATGATACCCTGAGCCTCAAGCTCTTTGACGATGTTTTTCCCTTTAGCTTTCTTCATAGCCTGAGTACGGCTCATTACCCTGCCGGCTCCATGGCAACTGCTCGCCCAGGTCTCCTGGCTGGCAGCCTCTGTACCCACCAGGATATAAGAGCACCTGCCCATGTCCCCTGGAATGAGGACGGGCTGGCCTATGTCCTTATAGGCCTTCGGAGTCTGCGGATGCCCAGGAGGCAGGGCCCTGGTAGCCCCTTTCCTGTGGACACAGAGCTTCGTGAGCTTGCCCTCCACCATGTGTGTCTCAAATTTGGCAATATTGTGGCAGACGTCGTATACAAGTTCGAGACCCAACTCTTCTGGAGGCCTCTTAAGGACGTGGGAAAAACTCTCCCTCACCCAATGGGTAATCATCTGACGATTGGCAAAGGCAAAATTGGCACCACATGCCATGGCAGCAAGGTAACGCCTTGCTTCCTCAGAGTCCAGAGGGGCGCAACATAGTTGTCTATCTGGAAGTTCTATGCCGTACTTCTTTACTGCTCGCAGCATGACATCTATAAAGTCATCACATATCTGATACCCAAAACCCCTTGAGCCTGTGTGTATCTGGACAGCTATCCCTCCCACCTCGAAGCCAAGGGCCTTAGCAACTTTTTCATCATAGACCTCAGAAATTACGTCTACTTCCACAAAATGGTTGCCAGAACCAAGAGTGCCTACCTGGGACCGTCCCCTTTCCATAGCCCTCTCGGATACCTCATTCGGGTCGGCACCCGGTAGGCAGCCCCCTTCCTCAATATGCTCTAGGTCTCCCGCATAACCGTAACCCCTTCTTACAGCCCAACGCGCCCCCTCCTTCATCAGTGCCGTTTCTTCATCAAAACTTAACCTGAGGTCCTTTCTGTGTGAGCCTACACCTGTGGGGATATTTCTGAAAAGCGCATTAACTAACTCCCTCATTACATCCTGTACACCTTCTTTCCTTAAATTAGAGCGCAATACCCTTACCCCACAGTTTATGTCATAACCTACGCCTCCAGGAGAGACCACGCCTGTCTCATCAAAGGCTGCCACACCGCCTATAGGAAACCCGTACCCTTCATGTATATCTGGCATG
The DNA here is from genome assembly GCA_023261505.1 of Planctomycetota bacterium. Classification (GTDB taxonomy): domain Bacteria; phylum Planctomycetota; class Brocadiia; order Brocadiales; family Bathyanammoxibiaceae; genus JAHFOV01. The sequence goes on along the minus strand of JAHFOV010000039.1, from coordinate 4,752 downwards.
GCCAGGGAGGCCTTCACTATCCCAGGTAAAGTGGCTACATTTGCCACCTGCTGCAGGCTTAAATCCCTCTTAATTTCCTCAATGATTTTTTCATCGGCATAAACAATACCCTCTACCCTCATACTACCTTCCTTCTCTATCTTCCAGCGGTAGGGGTCAATTTTTGTGATATGCAGTGTTGATTCTTTAAACATTTTCATTACCACCTTCTATCTATTTATTTTAGCGGTTCCGCCTGAGGCGGGCTAGAGGTCTATTATTATTTTAGCCCTCCAGCCTTCTGGTCCCTCAGCTATTTCTATTTTATGATGGGTAACGGCCTTAGGGTTAGTAAAAATTACGTGAACTCCCTCCCTGAAGACTTCTCCATAGGCTATGGCCTCTAATTCCCCTGGCTCTAATTTCTTTATCTCAAATCTCTTAAATAGAAGATTTTCGACCTCGTAATAATATAGCAGTTCGTTGAGCCACTTCACCATAAGGCGCTCAAGGTCTATGGCATGCAGGCTTATAACCCTTTGCGTCTTCTCCTCTACCTCGGAGAGGTTTGCAACTACATCGAAAAGGGCGAATGCGGTATTAGAAAAGAGTTCTTTTAAATTCCTGCCGTAGACCGCAAGGGCCATGTCGGCTGTGTGTTCGAGCACTTTATAGAACTCATATGTTGACTCTTTCATCAGAGCCTCTCAAAAGCTACGCTTAGAATACAAAAGATTGTCACCCTGAGCGTAGCGAAGGGTCTCGTTTGGAAACATGGCTATCAACTTTTGGATTATCCATACAAGAGATTCTTCGCTTCGCTCAGAATGACACAAATATTTCAGGCTTTGCCAGCAGAGCCAAAGGCACGCATTTTATTCCTCATTGTATGAACCATTAAATCCCTGGCAGGGCCTAGAATCTTCCTTGGGTCAAACTCCTCTGGGCTCTCGGCGAGTACCTTCCTGGTTGCGGCAGTAAAGGCCAGCCGCAAATCAGTGTCAATGTTTATCTTGTTTATGCCGTTTTTAATGGCCTCCCTTATGGATTCCAGAGGGATGCCCTTTGCCCCTTTTAGCTTCGCACCATAGGCCTCAGCCATGTCAACTATATCCTTCTCCACACTAGAGGCGCCGTGAAGAACCAGAGGTATTTTCACCAATTCCTTTATCCTTTTTACCAGGTCAATCCTCAACTTAGGCTCACCTTTAAACTTGTAGGCCCCGTGACTGGTACCAATAGCCACGGCCAGTGCATCTACCCCCGTCTCCTCCACAAACTGTTTTGCTGCCTCAGGATCGGTCAGTTGCACCTCCCCCGAGACCTCATCCTCAATCCCTCCCAGTCTACCCAGTTCAGCCTCAACACTCACCCCCACCGCGTGTGACACCTCTACAACCCTTTTGGTAAGCTCTAAGTTTTTATTGAACTCCAGGTGGCTTCCATCTATCATCACTGAAGTAAAACCACTTTGTATAGCCTTCAGCACTGCTTCAAGACTGCCCCCGTGGTCTAAATGAAGCACCACAGGCACGGAGCACTTTTTAACCGCTTTGTGTACTATGGCGGAGAGTATACCAAATCCGGCGTACTGGTCTGCCTTTTCTGTGGCCTGAAGGATTACTGGAGAGCGTTCCAGTTGGGCCGCCTGCAGCGCCGCCTGGATGGTCTCCATATTATTTATGTTGAAAGCTGGTACAGCATAGCTTCCCCGCGAGGCGTTATCCAGTAACTCTTTAAGGCTGGTCAAAGCCATGCTCATTAATGAGGGCCTTTAGTTCGCTATCATTCATAAAAGTTTGGAAGTCATCCATAATGGCCTCTTTCATTGTACGCTCGAGCTGAAGCACTCGTCTGAGGCCCTCCATCATCTTTTCCTTTTCACCCAGCACGGCCGCAGTCAATGCTGTATTATACCAGGCAGTAGTAAAAGCCGGGTCCAGCTTTACCGTCTGCATATACGCCTCCAGGGCCTCTTTATAACACTTTAGTTCGCCCAGGGCCACCCCTTTGTTGTTCCAGGCCCTGGCAAATCCCGGGTCAAGCTTTAGGGCCTGATCATGGGCCTGAAGGGCCTCCCTTGGACGCCCAAGGTTACCCAGCACCATCCCTTTGCCATCCCAGGCAGTCGGGGAATTAGGGTTCAGTTCCAATGCCATCTCATAGGCCTTGATGGCATTCTCGTGCTCGCCCTTTTCATAATAAAATTCTGCCTGTCTCATGCGGTAGCCGAACAGGGCTAGTTTCTCCTGGTGCTTTTCCAGTTCTAATTTCGCCCTTTGTACGGCCTCCTCTATTTTTTTCAGCGCCTCTTGCAAAACTTTACTTAGCTCATCCTTTATCTTGTCTATATTTTTTAGTTCACCTAGCCCAAGAGCAGGCACGGTTGGATTTTCTTTCACTTTGGGCTTCTCTTTTTTAAAGAATCCCATCATAGCAATCCTTTTTCAAATATCCTTAAAACCCTTTAATCCCCCTCATTCCCCCTTTAAAAAGGGGGTAGGTGGATTAGAAATGTTTGAAAATATACTCTAATCGGCAGTATACCCAAAATTACACAAGTTTCAAGGCGAATCCTTCCCCTATCTCCCTAATTTGCCCGCACATTATGCCTTGAAGAATCCTTTCCCTCAGCGCCTTTACAAATCTGCCCTATCAATGGGTCCTATTCCAGCTTAGAAATATTGAAGTCAATAATGTTCAACATAAATAACTCGTCAGTTAGGGCATACGGAAAACTACTAGCTTACCATCCTGATCGTAAAGTAAATCTGCTTTTAGAAGTTTCTTCAAATCACGCGATCGGGTCATCGTGGTGCGGTTCTGATAAAGAGCAGTATACCAGGGTTGTAAATCTAGTTCTTTTTTGCTCATGGGTCCTCGCTCTAACAGCTCGAGTAGGATTGTGTACTGTCGCCTGTTTATGTCTTTCTTTTCTAGTTTTCTTGCAAAATAATCCCTTGAGGCCATAATTCTAACAAGACTAATAACCCTGCTTTTTGTTTCCTCAACGGCCTCCAAAAAACCATCCAAGAAGAATTTCACAAAGGGATAGTGAGCGTTTGGGTCTTTTTTCTCCATCGCGCTCCTACACGTATTGAAAAGGCTGAAATACTCTTGTATATGGTTTCTATAGTATTTCGCCATAAGAAAGGGTGCATGGCGATAATCGCTCGCTTTCAAAATCATGGCCTCTAATACGCGCCCTACACGCCCGTTTCCATCCCCAAATGGATGTATAAGTTCAAAATAAAAATGCACAATAGGTGCAACAATTAATGGATTTTCGGCTCGGATCTCTTCAGAATTAATCCATTTAATAAGGCCACTCATTAAAGTCTCTATATCATGTAGTGTTTTTGGGGGGCGGTATACTCCCCCAACTCGTTCATGACCTACAAAGGTTGGAACGTCCCTTGGGTTATCTCTATAGCAACCAGGAACATTGTACGGGAGCGGTATATCTTTGGTTACAAGTGCGTGGACGTTTTTAATATGCTCCTCGGTGAGTCTGAAATTTGGTTCTTGAGACTTTGCCCTTGCATAATCATAGGCCGCTTTCATGTTTGCAGCGGCCCGTTGTTCAACTGTCTTTACTTCCTGAGGGGAAAGCGCTAACACTTCCTTCACTTCTTCCTCGCTTTCAAGGGCAGTACCTTCTATACTAGTAGTACTAAAAATTGAGGTGGCAACTATTTCTTTATCTAATGCCGCTACTATCATGGGTAGTGATTGTGGTAGCTCCTCATAAGCACGGTGGGCATAGTGTATTTGGAATAACAGATTACTAATGTCGGACCGTGTTTTATCCAAAAAAATCCCAAATTCAATGTAACCTGATTTTTGGGTCATTATTTTTAGTGAACTTGTTGCCATAGTTTTTGTTAAAAAAATGTTAAAAGCTATATTTTGATAAGTTAGTTTAAATCAAATATATAAAGATGCAACACTTTCTGTTTTTTCTATAAAATGTTAAGTAAAATGTTATTTTATTTATAATAGTAGTTAGTGTCAAGATGAAAGCTATTTTGTATAACCAAGTTTAAGATCTGCCGAATTGAACGACAAAGCAAGGTTGCATTTTTTAGCGATTCTAAGTGTGTATAACCCCCTCCCTCATTACCACCCTCCCACCCACCATGGTGAGAACGGCCTTGCCCCTCAGTTTCCACCCCTCAAAAGGGCAGTTTCGGCCAAGCGATTGAAATTTGCTACTGTCTACAGTCCACTCCCTCTCTGTGTCTATTATTGTGATATCTGCTGAGCTTCCCACCGCCAGGCTGCCGCCTTTGAGATTAAAAATCCTGGCAGGGTTGGTAGACATCAGCCTGACAGCCTCCTTCAAGGAAATAATGCCCGGGTGGACAAGCCTGGTAACCACGACACCTAATGTCGTCTCCAGTCCAATTAAACCCGGGGCGCCGGCCCTTTTATCTTCCTCCCTGTGGGGGGCATGGTCTGAGGCAATGGCATCAATTATACCGTCTTTAATGGCCTTTTGTAATGCGGTGCAATCCGTTTTTTTCCTTAGGGGAGGGTTAACTGTTAGAGGTAATCCATAAGAATCTTTCTGCCCCTCTTCAAGGAAGAGGTGATGAGGGGTAACCTCACAGGTGATTTTTCCCTTGCTTGACTTCTTGGCCGACTCAATTATTTGGACGGACTCTGCAAGGCTGACATGGGATATATGCACCCTTGCCCCTGTCTCCTGGGCCAGTCGCAAATCCCTGGCAATGAAGCAAGGCTCGTTGTGGAAGGGCTTTTGGGGTTGAA
>JAHFOV010000038.1:14805-23196 GCA_023261505.1 Planctomycetota bacterium | reverse complement strand
AGAGGAATTTCAGGTGGGCCGGGATGGAATCCTTATTAAGTTAGGGGGTTCTTCTGCCGTCTTTCTCCCCCAGGTGGCTACAGAGCAGGGATGGAGCAAGGAGGAGACGCTCTGCCAACTCTGCCAAAAGGCGGGTCTACCATGGCATGCCTGGTGGGATAAAGACATGGAATTCTACGTTTTTACCACCACCATCTTTCAGGAAAATACTCCAATCAGTAGTCATGCAGGAATTGGAAGGTAACGAGGCCAATGTACACCGCAACCTGGTAGAGATAGCCAGGCAGTCTTTAGAAGCAATCTTGCAGGATAAACCCATCCCCGACTTCCAGATAAAGGAACCAGAACTCCTCCACCGTCATGGGGTCTTTGTTACTCTTAAGAGCCGTGGTCTCCTGAGAGGCTGCATGGGCCGCTTTGTCTCCAATATGCCACTATATCAATTAGTGATAGAAATGGCGGTTTCCGCCGCCCTTGAAGACCCACGTTTTCGGACCGACCGATTAAGACTACAAGAACTAAGAGACCTGGATATTGAAGTCACGGTGGTATCTCCCTTAAAAAGGATTACCAGTCCGCTCGCTTTTGAACTGGGCAAACACGGCATCTATATAAAAAGGGGGTCTTGTTCTGGGTGCTTTCTGCCTCAGGTGGCACAGGAGACAGGCTGGAGCAAGGAGGAGTTTCTCACTCAATGCTGTATGGGAAAAGCCGGTCTAACACCAAACGCCTGGAAGGAACCAGATACCGAAGTCTATGTCTTTGAGGTGGATGTTGTAAACCGAAGGTGACCTGACGAGTCATCCCTACAGCTCAGATGCTAGACCCATTATTTCCATAATCCTACCTGCAAGATAAAAAGAGCCTGTTATACAGATGCAGTCCTCAGGCTGGGCAAGTTTTTGGGCCGTCTCAAGGGCTTCACCGGCCTCTTTTGCTATGTGGGGCTTTAAACCAAACAACTCCTTTACTCGATTCTCTAAAAGTTGTGGCTCTGCAGCCCTGGGATAACCAGAAGTCGTTAGAATTAACTCATCTGCAAGCGGCACTATTTCCCTGAGTATCCCATCTATATCCTTATCCTGAGATAAACCAAGTATGAGGATTAGCCTCTTAAAAGGGATATCCCTCCTAAGAGTCTCCACCAGGGCACGCATGGAAGGAACGTTATGTGCAGAGTCCAGTATTATAAGGGGCTCTTTAGAGACTACCTCTATCCTGGCAGGACATCGGAAGTGGTTCAACGCCCTGTGGGCCATCTCTTCTGACCATGGGATACTGTTCCCCTCTGCCAGCACCTCCATCACCCCCACGGCGCAGGCGCAGTTCCTGGCCTGATGGTTTCCCAGCAGGGGTATCTTCAAACCTTTATATTCCCTGGCCCATGTCCTGATGTCGCATTCAACACCTTCAAGCGTGATACCCTTTGTGGACGTTACCGCTATATCACGTCCAACCATATAATGCGGAACCCTTTTTTCCTTGCACCTTTCCTCTATCACTGTCAGGGCCTCCTCATTTCCAATACAGGAAATCACTGGGATGCCCTCCTTGATTATCCCCGCCTTCTCCCACGCTATCTGCCTCAACGTAGTACCCAGGTAGTCCGTATGGTCCATGCCAACCTCGGTAATAACGGACACCTTTGGGGTAACTACATTGGTGGCGTCCAGCCTCCCCCCCATGCCCACCTCCAGAACAGCCCAGTCTACTCCTGCAGAAGACCCCGAGAAGTACATCAGCCCCAGGGCTGTGAGTATCTCAAAGAAAGTAGGCGAATTAGCAACATCCCTCTTCCTCTCCCCCTCCACATAATCCTTCAGTCTTGCAAGAAGGCGGCGCACCTCCTCTTTAGGTATCACAGCTCTGTTTATTCTTATCCTCTCTTCCAGATGTATAAGATGGGGAGAGGTAAATAATCCCACTCTGAAGCCAGCCTCCTCTAAGAACTGAGCAATCATAGTGGCAGTGGAACCTTTACCCTTTGTTCCGGCTACATGAACCACTTTCAGCCCTTCCTGCGGACTGCCCACATAGGCCAGGAGCTTCTTCACCCTCTCCAGATTAAAACCAGGCAGGCGATACTTAGTATTCTTATTGGAAGTCAATCTTTCCAGGTCAGGCCCCTGGAAGAGAAACTTTATTGCCTCCTGGTAACTTCTAAAACCAGAATCTCTTGACATGGATTCTAAAAAGCCCTATCTTCACTGGACAGTTGCCAGTTGTCAGTGACACGATTGAATACCGACGACCGACAACTGAAAACAAAGGATATGAAGACCATAAAAGTCAAACTCGGCGCTAGGAGTTATAACATCTTTATTGCCAGCGGTTTACTAAAAGAACTGGGCAGGCTGCTCGGTAATTACGGCAACTTCACAAAAGTACTAATACTTACAGATAAAAACATAGAAAAGTTTTACGGGCCAATTGTAGCTGAAAACCTTTCCACTTACAAGCCCAAGGTAGTGGCTCTGGAACCTGGGGAAGGGCAGAAAAATCTCTCTACGGTAGAGTCCCTATACCATAAGTTCCTGGAACATGGAATAGACCGCAAGAGCCTTATCGTGGCCGTGGGAGGGGGTGTGGTGGGGGATATTGCAGGTTACGCGGCCGCCACCTTTATGCGCGGCATACCCTATGTGCAAGTGCCTACGACCATGGTGGCCCAGGTGGACTCCAGCATTGGTGGCAAAACTGCCGTCAATCTCCCTGAGGGAAAGAACCTGGTGGGCTGCTTCTATCAGCCCAGGGCAGTCTTTATTGATACTGAAACCCTTAAAACACTCCCAGTGGGGGAGGTAACTGAAGGAATGGTAGAGGTTATAAAATACGGAGTCATAAGAGACCCTTCCCTGTTCAGCTTCCTTGAGGAGCATCTTGCAGGAGTGCTAAGGCTGGAACAGTGGCACATAGAAAGGTTAATAACCTCCTGCTGTAAGATAAAGGCCTGGGTGGTGAGCAAGGATGAGAGGGAGGAGACGGGGTTTAGGTCTATACTTAACTACGGTCACACCCTCGGTCATGCCCTGGAGGCCCTTGGAGGATATAAGGGGTACAGGCATGGGCAGGCTGTGGCCATGGGGATGATACTTGCTACGAAGATAGCCATGAGGATGGGCCTTGCAGGGGAGTACCTTCTGGGACAACAGAAGGGTCTTCTATCAAGGGTAGGTGCCCCCACAGATTACAATATTGAGGAGGTCAAACAGGCCTTTGAACTCCTTTATAGGGATAAGAAGGCCATAGGCGGGAGGCTCCGCTTCGTCCTCCCTGTAAAGATAGGGAAGGTTATCCTGAGAGATGTCTCACCTGAGGTGATAAAGGAGATCTTGTGAGGTGGATGAGGAACTAAATGCCCTCTTCAGGTTGAGCCTTACTAAAGGCATAGGGCCTACTACATGTCGGCAGCTTTTAGAAAGGTTTGGTTCAGCCCAGGCAACCCTCATGGCCTCAGAAAAGGGACTTCTGGAGGCAGGGCTCGCCCCCCAGCATGTCGAATCCCTGAAGCACTCCGAGGTAAGCGTAGAAGAGGAACTCCGCCTTGCCCAAGAACATGGGGTAAAAATCTTAACATGGAACGATAAAGACTATCCTCATAACTTAAGGTTCATTTATGACCCGCCTCCGTTACTCTATGTTAAGGGAGGGCTAAAACACGAGGATTCGCTAGCCATGGCCATAGTTGGCTCAAGACTCTGTTCCTACTACGGACAGTCTCAAGCGGAGAGATTTGCCAGGGTGCTGGGCCGTGCCGGCTTTACTATAGTTAGCGGGCTTGCCAGGGGCATAGACACCTCGGCCCATCTCGGTGCCCTCAAGGCAGGGGCCAGGACAGTTGCGGTAATGGGCTGTGGCCTGGCCAGTATCTACCCAAGGGAGAATGCAGAACTGGCAGAAAAGATAGGCAAGCAGGGGGCTATAGTATCAGAACTTCCCATGCGTACCCCTCCAGATAAGGCCAACTTCCCCCCTCGCAATAGATTGATAAGCGGGCTATCCCTTGGGGTGGTGGTAATAGAGGCAGGACAAAAGAGCGGTTCATTAGTCACTGCCCGCTGGGCATTGGAACAGGGTAAGGAGGTCTTCGCCCTGCCTGGCCAGATAGACAGCCCTTACAGTCGAGGCACCCACAAGCTCATTAAGGAGGGGGCAAAACTTGTGGAAGACGTCTCTGACATACTGGAGGAACTGGGTCCAGTGGCAGAAGGGCTGGATACTTGTCCTGAACCTGAGCGAAGTATAAGGGAGTCTACATCTGAAGATTTGGAGATTGGTATATCTGGAGATTTAAAATCTAAGAATCTAAAATCTTCCAATCTGAAAATCGAAAGACCACTTCCCACCCTTAACCCCAACGAAGAGAAAATACTTTCCCTACTAAGCAGTCAGCCCAGGACTATTGATGAGATTACAGAATCCAGCGGCCTCCCCGCCCACGTTGTATCCAGCAACCTGACCATGCTGGAGTTAAAAAAATTAGTAAAGCAACTGGCAGGGAAGAGGTTTGTGAGGGGGTGAAAATTTATTTTTATCTGCTTCAGACTAAAGGAAGGTAAGAACTGTAAAGAGTTTTGCGGATAAGTTTGGCTCAAATTTTGCGTTTATCGCAAAAATGGTCTTTATAAGGTAAAATAATCTACATTCTAAAGAGTCCCGGAGGTGCTTATGAAGTACAAAGTACATATTAAAAAGACAGAAGAAGGTTATGCTGTTTGGGTTCCGGGCCTGCCAGGTTGCTGGTCACAGGGTCAAACTGAAGAGGAAGCCTTAGAAAATATCAAAGATGCAATACGAGCATATCTAGAGACTGTTGAAGAATTAAGCGAAGGCAAGGAGTCTCGCTATGTAGAAGTGGGCTAAATTAGGCCAAAGCTACCAGGCATAAATCATCAACGAGCCGTGAAAGCTTTTGAGAAGGCAGGTTTTTGGATTACAAGGCAGGGGAAACATATAACAATGACAGATGGAGAACGCATTATCACCATCCCGAGAGCAAATCCAGTTAATTGTTTTACAATGGCAGGTATTGTAAAAGATGCAGGGCTGGGCATAGAGGAATTCAAAAAACTTTTATGAGTCTTGATTTTGTTTCTGTTTCCCAAAGAAGATAAAACGATGTGAAAGAGTTAAAAATTAATAGAGCAACTGGCAGGGAAGAGGTTTGTAAGGGGGTGAACCTACTTTAGGCAAAGCAGATAAGAAAGACGGTTTCCCCTGCATCCAATCTTTTCCACTTTGAAATTGTTGACAAATTACCTTTTTTCCCCGGGTAATTCCCTCTTTGGTATGTTGAGATCTCTCTCAAAGGGTATCGTGGGGTACGGCTTTGGTTCTGGTGCTGGTGTTGGTTTCTCAGGTTTTTTCTCTCGTTCCGTCATGATAAATTTCCTCTACAAGTGCCTAGGATTTGCAATGTATAAATAAATTATACCAATATAATTGTAACTGCACCTGCTATCATAAAGTAAATAGAATACCATAAACGTTGTACCCTGTGCTTCACAAGATTACTGTTCTTTAATAGCACTTCTTTATAGGTTGCAATTAGACGACTCTTTACCTCCACAGGGTTGTGCCTTAATTCTCCTAAGAGGACATTAAAATCTATCCGTGCAAAAGATTCTACCTTAAGGACCAAAAGTAACACCACAAGTATTGAACAAAAGACGCATAGCGCGCCTATTACCAGAATGAGCAGCATGAATCTAGGTAGTACACCACCAAAATCGTGTATAAGAAAGGAAATTGCTGCTAGTAGGATACCTGATACAGTTAGTATAGTGTTTGTTTTATTTAAAACAAAATCATCTCTTTTTTCCTCTGCCTCCAACTCCTTCCGCATAACCTCCAGAACAGCGTTTACTGTCTCGGGATTATATTTTGACTCGCTATTCAAGGAATCCCTGCTCCCAATTAAGCTTCAACTAAGCTGAGTATATGTACGGCCACTACCTCTGCCTTGCTCTCTGAGCATTTATTTCACTCACTACAAGCCCAACCTCTTTTCTATTTCAGCTACCTTTTTCTTGAGAGACCTTAGGAGTTCCATCATGGCCGGCAGTCGGTGTATGGCCACCTGGGAGCGGCGCATTTTCTCTATAGGTTCAGCAGGATAGCCCAGGTAGGTTCCCCCGCTGGGCAGGTCGTTGGTTACCCCAGACCTGGCTCCCACCTTAACGTCATCCCCAACATTGACGTGTCCCACAATGCCTACTCCCCCTGCCAGTATGACACGACTGCCTATCTTGGCACTGCCGGCAATGCCCACCTGCCCGATAAGAAGTGTGTTCTCTCCAATCTCCACGTTGTGAGCTATCTGCACCTGACTGCCTTTCTTGGTGCCCCTGCCAATCTTTGTCGCACCGAGTGCCCCTCGCTGTACCGTAGAATTTGCCCCTATCTCCACCTCGTCTTCCAGTATCGTGTTGCCTATCTGGCGGATGGGGAAGTATCCCTGGACGGGAGTGGCAGTGCCACCCTCGGGGGCAAAACCAAAACCGCTGCTGCCTATAACCGTATTGGCATGTATTTTCACCCTTTTTCCTATTATGGTGCCCGGGTAGATGACTGTGTTTGGATATAGGATAGTATCTTCCCCTATCTTACAATCCTCCCCCACGTAAACATTGGGCATCATAACCACCCTGTCCCCCACTGTTGCCCGCTCCCCAACGAAGACCCTAGGGTATATACTTACCTCCTGTCCTAATTGGGCTGCGGGGGAGATGATGGCGGTTGGGTGGATGCCCCTGGGATGTACTTCCTCCGGGCTCATTAGGTCCACTACCCTGGCAAAAGCTAGATAAGGATTTTCTATGATTAATAGGGCGGTATCCGCCTTAGGCGGACATGGCATCTCTGCCTTCTGAAATTTGGGGGATACAATGACTGCCGAGGCCCTGGTAGTAGATAGTTTCTTTTCGTATTTCTCGTTGGCGATGAAGGTAATATCCCCCTCCCGCGCCTCATCAATGGTCATAACCCCACGGATTATTACACCCTCATCCCCCACCACCTTGCCGCCGAGGTAGCGGGCAAGTTCACCAAGCGTTAGCTTTTGCTTCACATCCTCTTTAGGCATATAAGATTTATTCACAGCATTAGTAGCTAATTGCGTTATATCAAAAGAATAAGCATTCCTTGACATAAAAGCTCTGGAGGATTAAACTTTTAGCCGTATTACTGTAGGGGCGACCCGCCGGGTCGCCCCTACAGGTTAGATGATAGATTTACCCCAAGGCCTTGTCAATAGGGTAAATAGTATGACTCATTCCTTTAAGCTAGGAATAGACTGGGGAGAGAAATCGCTGGGGGTGGCCCTAAGCCGCCTGGACGATGGGAAAAATGAGGTCATCTACGCCAGCACCCTCGTTGCGGAAGTGACGTGGCTAAAAGAAAAGGTCTCCGGGAGGACTGAGGAGAGGAGGCTCAAAAGGACAAGGAAGTCAAAGAGGAAAAGATTAAAACTTATAAAGAACGCACTTAAGCCTTTAGTTCTGGACAACCAGCTTGAATCCTTCGTACTCTCCTTTTGCAAACGGAGGGGCTTTGACTACGCCGATGAAGAAGAGGCCGAAGATAAAGAGAAAAAGAAGAACAGCACAGAAGAAAAAAGATATTCCCGCCCCAGAAGTTACGTTATAGATGTCCTTTCTAAAGAACTGGAAAATAGGTGCCCCGCCAGGGCCAAAGAAATCCTGAGTGTGCTGGAAGCCCTTCTCCATCGCCAGATGCGCCCCAAACGTTTTTGGAACAGAAACACCTCCAAATGCCAGTGGCAAGACTGCACCAAGAATACCCCCAAAAAGGGCAACTCTGTAGAGGAGACACTTGTCCTGGAACTCTATCCCAAGCTGAGCCCATTTCTCGTAAAGGAGGGATCCAGTGTAGAAAACTCCGCAGAGGTGAAGGCAAAGATAGAGGTATTTATTAAAGAGGCTACAGGGTTATCGGCCAGGCATAGAAGGGATAAAAATGAGACGCAAGATGAGGCGAAAAAGGAATTCAAAAAACTTCGCGACGAATTCAAGAAAGATATCCTGGGTCTCATAAAGGATAAAGAGAGATTCAACAAGGTATGGAAGAAACGGAAGAAAGGGGAGGAAGGCGGGATGGCTGAGAATCTTAATAGGATAGTCCTTGGCTCCCCTGGGGGCAGGCAGACCTTTTGCCGTAAGCATGTGAAGGAATATAAGGAGTTTTTTCTGGCAGGGAAGGAGATACCAAAGCGTGACGAGATTACAGAAGCTGACCTCACCAAGAGACAAGAAATCCTCTTCTCCAAGCTCTTCGCCTTCGTAAAGGGCAGGCTCTTACCCCTTACCAGAGGACAGGGCATACAAGAAATAAGCGTAGAGCGTAACGCCTTTGACGTAGTCCCGCGCAAGG
>JAHFOV010000038.1:10378-14705 GCA_023261505.1 Planctomycetota bacterium | reverse complement strand
CACCTACGAAATAGAACATATGTTCAATAGAGCGAACTTTCCTATGGATGGATACTTGAACAAGATACCAAGCTGTCAGGCGTGTAATAGGAAGAAGGGTGGACAGACAATCCTTGGGGCCAGGATGCCCATACACCCAGAGGGCTACCTGGCGTATGAAAGCTACCTTGAAGAAAGACAAAAGGGCAAAGGACTCCCCACCCACTTTCTTATGGATGCAAAAAAGGGGGCACTTAAGCTACTTAAGGGTGCAAACGGTGGCTTCTGGGGAGAACAGCCATCAGAGAAGGACCCGTCAAGAAACAATTTCGGTGGTACACTTACAGAGGAAAAACTTGTCCGCATGTTGGGTAGAGGCCTTGTCAGCCAGGCAAGGACCCAATCCTCTGCCAGGATGCTTGCCAGATATATTGCCACAAAGCTAGAGGGTCTTACTGGACAAAGACCTAAAGTAGAATCCTTTAACTCCCGATATGTGGCACATATAAGGAACCGTTTCTGTCCCGACTTTTCTAAGGACATAGAGAGGAAACACGGCCATGCCTTAGATGCCGCCATCCTATCATGTAAGTGGCCTCCACCAAATGTCCCCACCCGTAGTAAAGATGGAAAGGAACGCTGGGGGTTTGATTTAGGTTGGAATAGCAAATTAGAGAAGGTGTGGCCCGCAAATATTAAACAGGACGGTACACTTGGACTACCCGAGATAAAACCTATTCAGGGCTTTGAAGAACCGTTGGAAAAGGAAAAGGGAGGATTCTTCATAAACCTCAGCAACACCAACTGGAACCCGCGCGAGATGTCCGTAGCAGACCAGACCATATACTGCGTCAACGGGGAAAAGCCTACAGTGCGAAAGCCCGCCAGGGATTGGCTTGATGATTTGAAGAAAGAAAAGAGTCCAGAGAAGCATATTGAGAAGATTGTCCATCCTAACCTACGTACCTTGCTACTGGAAACATTTAGACGAACGAATTCAAAAGGGGAGGTGGAAAAGGCCTTTAAGGGGTGGCTAAGGATGACCATAGAGGCGGGCCTGAAAGGGCCACAACCATCCCACCCCTCCTCCCTGGCAAGGTGGGATGAGCTAAAGAAGTTTGTAGAAGGAGGGGAGGACATACCCTCCACGGTGGGCCTCCGCCTTGTCCAGAAGAAAGGTATAGAGTCCGACCCTGATATAAAGCGTATGGATAAGGGAAAGGTAATCCATGCCCAGAGGGCACAGCCCTCTTATCAATGTTTTCTGGTGGCATACAATACCAGTGACCCCAACAAGCAAAGACCTCTGGTGCTTGGGGTAAAACAGTCCTGGAGGGTGGAGGTAATATATGGAGACAGGAATAATAGGGTAAGGGCTGAGATAGAAGGAAAGGCTTGCTTGAAGGATGGCAGGCCCTACAGGAGTGACGAAAAAGAAAAGGAGTTTCGGGCAAGGTGGCAAAAGGAAATCAATGAACTCCCCGGCAAACTTGGTTACAAGGGCTATTACAAAGTAAGCCAGGGGAATGTTATCCTGTACGAAGATGGTCATCATTCTCAGCTTAAGAACTTTAAAAAGGGAGAAAGTATTTCTGCAAACACCTTTTGTAACGTAAAGCAGGTATATCCCTCCCCCTACAAATTTTTATTGAAAAGTGCCCCCTGAAGTGATAAAAAGGGGAAAATTTGCTCTTTGGAAATCTGGCTGAGTCTTTCCCATTTGAGGGGTTTAGCCTGAAAAGAAGCGTTGTTGCTGGAGGGAACATGCACGTGGCAATTCAGGCAGTTGCCACCTCTGCGTCCAATGGACACACCCTTCAGGTTCAGTGAGCCTACTTTCATTTTTTGGCCTGGTTTCAGGCACCCCCCTTTGAGAGGGGGAATGCAACTGGTGCCGCACAGTGTGATGTAAGAAAAAAGTTTCAGGCACCCCCCTTTGAGAGGGGGAATGCAACTGATTGTGCAAATTTACGTTAAACCTTCTCGTTTCAGGCACCCCCCTTTGAGAGGGGGAATGCAACCGGCTCCAGAAAGGTCGGCCTTATAAAGGTGTTTCAGGCACCCCCCTTTGAGAGGGGGAATGCAACTCAGCCAGGTTTCCATCCTTATGTATCAAAGGCTTACAACGGAATTTCCTCAGAAAATCTCCTGTTTGGTAGGGCTGTTTCTACTATATGTATGTGTTTTTTTGGAACCGAGGGGGTTGGGTTTCGCAGGTGATGACCGTTCTTTGTAGAGCTATCGGTCTATCTCTCACCGAACTTCCTATACCAAACCTACCCACCTTTTCTGTTTGATAAACGGTCTGTGCACAGGGTATAATTGTGCAATTAAGGTTACGTGTGAAAGTGCATGTCTCCCCTTATCCTCTTAATAAACCCCTGGGTTCATGATTTTACTGCCTTTGACCTGTGGTCAAAGCCTTTGGGCCTGCTATATATTGCTTCCACCTTGAGGCACTTCGGTTATGAGGTGCATCTTATAGACTGCCTTGAGTACAGGCGACCCGCCGGGTCGCCCCTACCTGCAAATCGTAAACAAAAGCATTATGGTACCAAACACTTTTACTCAGAGCTTGTAGAGAAACCATCCATTTTTAAACATATACCTAGGCTCTTCAAGCGCTACGGGATGCCCCCCGAGGAATTTCTGGGCAAATTGAATGGCTTTGTAGGGGCACAGCATGCTGTGCCCCTACTGGTGTGCGTTACCTCCTACATGACATACTGGTACCCAGGGGTCTTTGAGGCTATAAGCATGGTGAAATCTGTCTTCCCTTCTGTGCCTGTTGTCCTGGGGGGTATTTATGCAAGTTTATGTTATGAACATGCCAGGGAGAAATCCGGGGCGGATTATATTATTCAGGGGTCCGGGGAGCTAGAAGTCTTAAAGCTAGCAGACAGGCTGTCAGGAGAGGAGCGGGATTACAACCAGGTCGGCCAATGGGTTGCCGTAGGGGCGACCGGCCGATCGCCCCTGCTCCCTGCCTATGACCTTTATCTGCCTAAGCAGTACGGGCGACCCGCAGGGTCTTCCCTACAATCTGTTAGTCTCATCACCTCCAGGGGTTGTCCCTTCCGATGTACTTATTGTGCTTCTTTCCTGTTGGGGCCAAGGTTTCTCCGCAGGGACCCAAAGAAAGTGGTGGCCGAAATAGAATATTACGTTACTAAACTAGGCATAAAGGATATTGCCTTTTATGATGATGCACTGCTGGTTGATTCTTCAACTCACATTGTTCCTATATTAGAAGCATTAATAAAAAAAGGATTGGAAGCTCGTTATCATACCCCAAACGGTCTCCATCCAAGATATATAGACCTCCCCCTGGCCCGGTTGCTACGGAAGGCTGGCTTCAAGACACTGAGGTTGGGTTTTGAAGGTACTTCCACAGATATGCAGAGGGCCTCAAGCCATAAGGTCAATGATAGGGAACTAGAGAAGGCCCTTGAGTGTTTGTGGCAGGCAGGTTATTCTACTGAGGATATAGGTGTGTATATCCTTGCAGGTCTTCCGGGGCAGGGCGTTGGGGAGGTGGCAGAGGCTATGGAGTTCGTGAATAAACTAGGGGCAAGGATAAAGCTGGCAGAGTATTCACCGATTCCTGGCACCGTCGATTTCCAGAAGGCCTCCGCACTCTGTCCGCAGGTAACCTATGAGCCTCTCAGTCATAACAAGTCGACCTTTGCACTTGTGGGAATGGGGATAGATTATGAGAGCTTTGAGGAGCTAAAGTCCCTTGCAAAACGGTTGAACGCCGGTAGGGGCGTATTGCAATACGCCCCTACAAGGAACCTAGAGAGCTAGAATTTATGAGAATATTTGTAGCATTTTTAATCTTTTCCCTTTTTGTATTTGGGGCAGGTGTGAAACCTGCCCCTACAATGGCTTCTGGTGACAGGACAAGACCTGTCTTGAGTACAGAACAGGTCTTCTGGAGCTGGTATCATGCCACCAATCCACTGCAAGAGGTGCCGGCTAGTTATTCTGTCAATAAAGAATTCTGGACCTGGTACCTGCAAAAAATGCCACCAGAGGACATAAAGGTTAAGGCAACTTGCAGGGGTATAGGACAGAACCTTTATGTATTTGTGAATGATGTAGATTGGGAAAGACCTGTAACCCAGGCCGATGTGGACAAGATTATAGAGGTCTTTGACCGCTCTACCCCGGGCAATCCTCACAAGGGGATATATCGGATTGCCACAGAGGTCTTCGGCCCCCCTCCAGATAAAGACGGCGACCCAAAGATATACATCCTCATCTCAGAGCTAGGGGAATTTAGAGGACACCATTTTGACGGCTTCTTCCGATACATAGACCAAACTGATGAAAAGGGAAGCAACCA
>JAHFOV010000038.1:0-10368 GCA_023261505.1 Planctomycetota bacterium | reverse complement strand
GATATACTTTATGTGGACGCCCATGATCCTTCAAGCTAGTATCACCTGGGCGTACTGGCCCACGAGTTCCAGCATCTCATCCACTGGCGTTACGACCCTGAAGAAGCGGGATGGGTAAACGAGGCCCTCTCCGAGGTCTGTATGATACTTTGCGGTTACTATACAGATAAGCGTCACGTGGAATCCTTTCTTAAGCGTCCGGATAGGCCGCTTGTCGCTGATGGGCACGGCGCTACCAGCTACGGGGCCTGTCTCCTCTGGGCCACTTATATTTATGACAGGCTAGGCTCGGAATTTCTGGGTAAGTGGGTAAGGGACCCAGCACAAGGGGTAGAGGGTTTTGAGAGTGCCATTAAGAACATGGCCGTGGGGGCAGGTGTAAAACCTGCCCCTACCTTTAATACCCTCTTTGCCGACTGGATGGTGGCCCTTTATCTTAATAACCCTGAGGTGGAAGATGGGATTTACGCCTACAAGTCCCTATCTTTACCTTTTGGTCCCTATTGTGAGAACATTACCTCTTACCCGGTAGAGAGAGAGTCAGAAGTAAATGGTTATGGGATTGACTACATCAAGTTTTCCTTATCCGCCTCAGATAGACTAAAGGTAACAGTTAAGGGAGATTCCCCAAATCTCCTTATAAAGGTAATAGAGCCCAATAAAGAGAAACCGTCCCTCACCAAAGTCAGTGAACGCCATGCCTCTACTGAAGGGGTAGACATCCTTGTGGGTAACAGCGAAGTAATTGGCAGAGAAAAGTCCGCCAAGGCGGATCTGGCCCGGGAGAGAGAGGTTATTCTTGCAATTACAGTTCTGGAGGAAATTGAAAAACCAGTAAAATATCGTTTCACGGCTAGCCTGGAGGAGGCCATTCAAGGAAGGGGGTTAGAGACTATGATGGCTCCTATTGGATTAGGTAATGGGAAATAGTGGGATTGAGAGACTTGAGACGGATGATTGGAAGATTTGCGCGACCTCTCAACGTAAAATCACAAATCTCTCGAGCATTACCATAAGTCTAGCTCTGGTGAAACTGGCAATTGACTGCCAATGTGACAGATTAACGGCATTTTGTAGGGGATAAGAGATTAAAATTTTCAATAAACCTCAGTATTTTATGGCTTTATATAATCCACGAAAAATGGACTAGCTAGGTTCATATGGTATATATTTTGCTGAGGAGCTTGATATGATGGCCGTTTATCAACCCACCCAGGGTAAATACTCACTGCTTATTACTGATGAGGACGAAGGCTACAGGAGACATCTGCAGGAAACCTTCGAGCCAAAGGGCTACAATACATATTTAGCAGGGAGCGGAAGGGAGGCAATTGAGATAGCCCGTGAGGTCCTAATCCATGCCCTGATAATGGATATGGACCTGCCGGACATAAGCGGTCTTGAGGCCTTTCGCTACATTAAACATGAAGTAAAACTAATACTGCCGTGTATACTCCTTTCCTGTGACACCACAAAAGAGCTTATGCTGCGTGCTCTTTCTGCAAATGCCTATACGGTCATATCTAAGCCTGTGAACCTTGAGGTGATCCTTTTTGCTGTTGAACAGCTTATAAAGAAATACTATCTTGGCAAGGTAGGCCTGCCCCCCTATTCTTCTGGGGGAGAGTCAATGTCCAATCGTTCCCATTCTTTGGGGAGCAGACGGTCCTAGATTTTTCAGTAAAGGAGGAGATATGAAGGCAAAAATAAAACCGCTAGGAGAAAAGATATTGATAAAGAGGATTGAGCCAGAGGAAAAGACGCCTGGAGGGATAGTCCTCCCTGAGACTGCTAAGGAAAAACCCAAACAGGGTAAAGTAATAGAGGTTGGAGAGGGAAAACTCCTGGAGAGCGGCGAAAGGATAAAGAGTTCCCTGAAAAAGGGAGATAGGGTGGTATTCGCCTCCTATGCGGGGACAGAGATAAAGATTGATGGAGAAGAATACATTCTTATGTCCCAGGACGATATACTAGCTGTACTGGAATAATTCACTGTAGAAGGAGAAAAAGATGGCGGCAAAGAAGGTCCTGTATAAACAAGAGGCTTCTGAGGTTATCCGTAAAGGAATTAGTAAGGCTGCCCAGGCAGTAAAGGTCACCCTTGGGCCAAGGGGAAGAAACGTGATTATAGCCAAGAGCTTTGGTTCGCCTATCATAACTAAGGATGGAGCAACAGTTGCCAAAGAAATTGAACTAGAAGACCCATATGAGGACCTTGGGGCAAGGATGGTCAAGGAAGCGGCCTCTAAGACCAGTGATGTAGCAGGAGACGGCACCACCACGGCGACTATCATTACAGAGGCCATTTTCCTGGAGGGACTAAGGAACATAGCCGCAGGCGCCAATGCCATGGCACTCCGCCGGGGTATAGAAAAGGCCACAGAAAAAATAGTGGGAGAACTTAAAAGGACGAGCGTCCCCGTGGCTGGCAAAAAGGAAATCATGCAGGTAGCGACCATTGCATCCAATGGAGATAAAGAGATAGGACAGCACATCGCAGATGCTATGGAGAGGGTGGGTAAGGATGGGGTCATTACTGTGGAGGAAGGCCGTTCCATTGAAACTACTGTGGATTTTGTAGAAGGGATGCAATTTGATAAAGGCTACACATCTCCCTACTTTGTTATCAACCCTGAGACTATGGAAGCTGTTCTGGAAAATCCCCTTATCTTTATTCATGAAAAGAAGCTCTCCCAGGCCAAGGACCTTATTCCGTTACTGGAAAAAGTTGTAAAGACTGGACGCCCCTTGCTGGTTATTGCTGAAGATGTGGAAGGGGAGGCCCTTGCCACCTTTGTGGTGAATAAACTCCGTGGGATTCTGCCCTGCTGTGCCGTCAAGGCCCCAGGTTTTGGGGATAGGAGAAAGGCCATGCTCGGCGACATTGCCGTAGTCACCAAGGCTAACGCCATATTCGAAGACCTGGGAATCCCGTTGGCTAGGATAGACATCTCAGACCTGGGCAGTGCAAAGAAGGTGGTAATAGATAAGGATACTACTACTATTATAGAAGGGGTAGAAAAAAAAGAGGCCATCCAGGGCCGCATAGAACAGATAAGAAAGGAGATTCAGACAACCACCTCTGATTACGATAAGGAAAAACTTCAGGAACGTCTGGCCAAACTGGCAGGCGGTGTAGCCAGGATAAACGTGGGGGCAGCTACAGAGGCAGAGATGAAGGAAAAAAAGGCTAGGCTGGAAGACGCCATCAATGCCACTAAGGCCGCTGTTGAGGAAGGCATACAGCCAGGAGGAGGAGTCGCTCTCTTAAGGGCCTCAACGGCCCTAGATTCTCTGGAGCTCGTAGGGGACGAACGTACAGGAAGGGAAGTCTTGAGGTATGCCCTGCAGGCACCGATAAAACAGTTAGCCGAGAATGGGGGGTACGATGGAGAGGTAGTGCTACAAAGGGTCAAGTCTCTATTACAAGAAGGAAAGAATAACCAGGGGTTTGACGTTGCAGAAGGGAGATACACAGATATTATGGAGGCTGGCATCGTTGACCCTACCAAGGTAGTAAGGACTGCCCTACAAAACGGGGCCAGTATCGCAGCCCTCCTTCTCACTACCGACGCCCTTGTGGGGGAGATACCCGAAAAGAAGGAAGAGGCGCCGGCACCACCTCACATGCATCCCCATTAAGGATGTACCGCAACCTTCAGGTCGCGTTGTTTTATGCAACTATTTTACGCAGGCTGAAGCCTGCGGCTACATTTTGTTTCGCTGATTGATGAAGGTTGCCTCCTAGCCCTTACATGCATCCCCATTAAGTCAGCGATTGTGATTAAGGCTTGGGACTAGCAGAATCTCCCTAACCCCCTACTCCCCAACCCCTAGTCCCTAGCCTCTAATCCCTAATTTGGCCGGTCTAAGGCTGATTAGTTGGCTAAATTTTCTTTCACATTGATTTTCAAAATTGATTTTCGAACTGAGAAGTAATAAAATCGCAATTCTTACTGAGAATTGCCTACTATTGGCCAGTGTAAAAGGAGGGCAAGCAATGAGAAAAATACCTTTACTAACTTACCTGTTTTTTCTTTCAGTATTATTACTGGCCTTTACAACTAGGCCCAGTGTTGCAACCGAGACCGAGACTAAGCAAGGGGACGCTGATGCCCACTTAAATCAGGGGAACGCCTATATGCAGGAAGGCCGATATGACCAGGCAATAGCTGAATACACGAAGGCCCTTGAGATAAACCCAAAGTTTACTAAGGCCTATAATAATCGTGGGGGTGCCTATCTGCAAAAAGGCCAGCATGAACAAGCCATCTCTGATTTCAACAAGGCACTGGAGATAAACCCTAAGGATGCTGAGGCCTACAATAATCGGGGGTTTATCTATCTGCAAAAAGGCCAGAATGACAATGCCTTCTCTGATTTTAGCAAGGCATTGGAGATAAACCCCAGCTACGTCACTGCCTACAACAATCGAGCATTTGCCTATGCGCAAAAAGGACAGTTTGACGAGGCCATATCAGATTTTAACAAGGTATTGGAGATAAACCCAAAGGATGCTGAGGCCTACAATAATAGAGCATTTGCCTATCTGCAAAAAGGCCAGCCTGACCGGGCCATCTCTGATTTAAGCAAGGCGTTGGAGATAAGACCGGGTGATGCCGAAACTTACACAAATCGGGGTTTTATCTATCTGCAAACAGGCCAGCACGATCAGGCCATCTCCGATTTTAACAAATTACTGGAGATAGACCCGAAGAATACTGCGGCCTACAATAGTCGTGCGATTGCATATCTGAAAAAAGGTCAGCATGACCAGGCCATCTCTGACCTTACTAAGCTATTGGAAATAAACCCAAAATGTGTTGAAGCCTACAATAATCGTGCGTTTTGCCATTACTCCAAAAAGGAATATGAAAAGGCATGGGACGATATTCATAAGGCAGAAAGCCTTGGCTTCACTGTTGACCCAAAGTTTCTTGAGGAACTTAGTAAGGCATCGGGAAGAAAGAAATAAGATAAAGCCGGAGGTGCCAGCCTAGCCCTAACTACCGGAAAAATCCTCTTATACCTAGCGACACTCATCGAGAGGAGCGAAGCGACAAAGCAATCTTCTATTCGCTTTCTCCATTTTAAAAAAGCTAGCGCCTGGAGTTGAGATTGTTCGCCAGAGGCGAATCCGCCTTGGTGTGACTTCGCATGCACCCGACGTAGCAATGACCTTAGGCAAAAAAGGAAGTGGATGGACTCAAGAACCCTGCTCCTTGTGCTGGCCGTTGTTTTTGTAAACCTCCTCTCCAGATTCTACGGTTTCTGGATTATTACACGGTCAAGCAACCCATGGAAAAAGGGTCTTCTCTTTTGGCCTGCTATCCTTATACAGCTCCTCATGCCACTGCCTCTACCTAAGGAATACCCCTTGCTCAAGTGGCTTTTGTTGAGCAATACCTGTCTGCATGTTTTTAAGCTCATTGATTATTATCGTCGATACGAATCCCTCTCAGAAAGGGATAGAAATTTTAAGAGGTTCTTTCACTCTTTTGAGTGCCTTTATACTACAGATATACGGAAGAGTTTTGTAAAAGAAGGTGGGCAAGTTGAGGGAGCAAGAAAGGCTTTGAAGCAAGGACTGCTTTATCTCGCCCTGGGTACAACGTTCCTGCTTCTCAATCGCCACTTTGGATGGTGGTCTGCCTTAGGTGGTTCACCACTACTGGACTATTCTACACTGGCCGCAGAATATTATTTGTTGTGCGTAGGGCTAGTCCATTTGGGAGTGGGTATTCATAGAATGATGGGCTACAAAGTTGAAGATTTTTTCCTCGAACCCACTAGGGCTCGTTCCCCCGGGGAGTTTTGGGCAACGTGGAATATACCTGTCCATGAGTGGCTGAGGGACAATATCTATAATAAGTTCGGCGGTCGTTTGCATCCCTATCGTGGCCTATTTGCCACATTCCTTGTCAGCGGCCTATTTCATGAGTACATCGTAAGCCTGGCCTCTAATACCCTGAACGGCTTCATGCTGGCTTATTTTATGACGCAATTCCTGTTCGTTGTTCTATCTATCTCTTTACATCGCTTTTTGAATAGTTTAGTTCCGGCGGGCTATTCAAGGATAAGATTAACCAGGCCCTTCCAGGATTTGAAATGGTTGCTGACAGTATGTAGTGTCCTCCTGCCAGTCCCCCTTTTCATCCACAACTTGAATAAGGTCTTCCCATTGCACACCTTTTAGCCTCTTTTAGAAGTTTAAAAATTTTGAGTCTCAATATTTACAATAAAGGGGTTTTCTAGTACTATTCTGCTTCTATTTTGGTGGAATCCATGGATTTGGCAATAAGGAGGTAAGAGGGATGAAGAAGATTAAAAGAGGGGTGACTTTTTTGGCCATTTTAATAGGGCTGTTTCTTTCTTTGGAATCTATCAAATTAGCAGAGGGGAGCACGGCGGATACCGAGGGTACAATCTATGTGGCCCATTGGACCCATACCCCTGAGGATTGCCCCGGAAGGAGTAAGGAGGGAGCAAAAATGCTTAGCGACTTCTGGGCAAGCCGTGACGAGGCCGCCAAAAAAGGGGTAAAAATTCTTGGCGCCTACGTCACTGTAACAGAACATGATTATTATATTATTGTCCAGGCAAAGGATTATGCCTCTGTGGTAGAGTTCTTTTTACCTCTTGTACCCACCCAGATTGGTTCTTTCAGACCTGTCCTGCCTATGGAGGAATGGATAAAGATAAATCAGCCGAAGTAGGTACATGACGGTGTTGTCATTCAGAGTCCGCCTATGTCGGACGAGGAATCTAGATGTTCGGCGGAGGCGAATCCGCCCTCCAAAATGACTGGCGGGCTTTCAGCCTTAGGCGTGACTTCTCCGCCTAAGACGGACCAGCATGACAGGCTGTCCATAAGTGCACTTTTCTTCAGGGTTTAATCTGGTAGAATTGAGAATCTGGGCTGGGATATAATCCTGCTTACTTCAGTCTGTGGCAGATTTGCTGTGTCAAACAATTATGCCGAAAGATAAATCCGCCTTGGGTGGACTGGGAAAGGAACTGGTAGCCACTGCCTATCTCCAGGGAAATTTTGAGCTCAGTTCCGGGAAGAGGTTTGGTTTTTGATATATTTTATGATATTTTGTCGTATTTTATAATATTTTATTGTATTTTATTGTATTTTATTGTATTTTATTTGCACTTTATGAGGGTGTAGGGTGGCGAATATTAATGAAAAGGGGAAAGGGCAATCCATGCTGGGAACCATAACTGGGTCATATGGTTTGGACTCACCTCAGGCGGGTGCTAAATGCGACCGCATCAATTATGAGGAAAAAGGAGGTCTATGTGCCGAGTTACTACGCCTCCTTTATGAACTTTCCTTTCGTGAGAGCGGAACTCCTATTACTCTAGCTTCTGGTAGGAAGAGCAATTACTACATATGTAAGGATGCGCAATTAAGTAGTAAAGGTATGGGTTTAGTGGGAGATATTGTGTACGAAAAAATAAAAGAGTTAAATGTGCATGCTGTAGGAGGCTTAGAGACTGGCGCTGTGTTTATAGCGTTTCCAACAGCAATGGTAGCCCGTACAAAGGGAAAGGAGCTAAATGTTTTTGTTGTTAGAAAAGAACTAAAGGGGCACGGCATTCCAAAGAAAATAGAGGGAAAGGTTGAAAAGGGTGATAAAGTAGTTGTTGTAGATGATGTAATGACTAGCGGGGAGTCGGTGTTGAAAGCTATTAACGCAGCTAAAGAGTTCGGACTAGATGTTGTGAAAGTTATAGTCTTAGTAGACAGACAAGAGGGAGGTAAAGAGGTGATTGAGGAAACTGGAATTCCTATAGAAGCAATCTTTACGATGGAAGAAATATTACAGTTGCATGATGAAAGACAATGAGAATCTAAAGGAACTTATAAAGAAAGGGTTGTATCAAGATAATCTGGAGTGCCTTATTGAGCTATGTAAGGGTAATTTAAAAGAAGAACCTCTTACCTTTTTTGTTCTTATCAATATATTTGAGCGATTAGCCAGCGAATATGAAAATCAAGCAGTACCCTCTAACAGGTATAACGAAGTCAATGCCTTAGCTCCTTTGTTAATTTCCGCAATAGACAAACCCTCCAAGAAAAACGTTTCTAACCTTATAAAGGCTTATTTAGAAGTATGTAAATAATCGCTGGGCAAACACTTGACATCCGTTGTTTTTAAAGAGGAGTAAAGTTTGCAAGAAAAACCCACTACATATACCAGCGGTGCCACAAGCCAGGACCCCCTAGTTGGGCGCTATGCAAGCCCCGAGATGGTTCACGCCTTCTCAGAGAAGCGGAAGCACATCCTCTGGAGGAAATTGTGGATTGCTCTGGCAGAGGCGGAGCATGAGCTTGGACTCCCCATGATTTCAAAGGACCAGATAGAGGAGATGCGCCAACATGTAGAAGATATTGATTATGAGAAGGTCAGGGAAATAGAAGCAAGGATAAGACACGAGGTAATGGCCCACCTGCATGCCTATGGCCTTCAATGCCCCAGGGCCAAGCCCATTATCCATTTAGGGGCAACGAGCGCCTATATCCTTGATAATGCGGACCTAATAATCATCCGTGAGGGACTTGAAATTCTCAGGCGGCGACTGGTGGGTGTGATAAATGAGCTTGCCCAGCAGGCCCAAAATCATCGTCACTTAGTCACAGTCGCTTTCACACACTTCCAGCCGGCGAGTCTCACCACGGTAGGTAAGCGTATAAGTTTATGGTTACAGGATTTCGTACTGGACCTGGAGGAATTGGAGTTCAGGCTTCAGAATCTGAGGTTCCATGGGGCTAGAGGGGCAGTGGGCACCCAGGCCAGCCTTATGGCCCTCTTTGATGAGGAGGAGAAGGTAAATGCCCTGGAGGGCTTGGTGGCAGAAAAGATGGGATTCAAGGAATTATATCCCGTGGCGGGGCAGACTTATCCCAGAAAGGTTGACGCCCAGGTGTTGGCATGTCTCTCAGGAATTGCACAATCCGCTCACAGGATGGCGAACGACCTTAGATTATTACAGAACCTCAAAGAGATGGAGGAACCGTTTGAGACGGAACAGGTGGGCTCCTCTGCTATGCCTCAGAAACGCAATCCCGTCCTTTCAGAAAGGTTGACTGGTCTTGCTAGATATGTCCTGTGCTCCAGCCTCAATCCTGCCTTTACGGCAGCCAGTCAATGGTTTGAGAGGACCCTTGATGACTCATCTAACCGCCGCCTCAGCCTGCCGGGCACATTTTTGGCCACAGAGGCTCTACTCAATCTCGTCCACAACATCGCTGCGGGTACGACCGTTTACCCTAAGATAATTGACCGCCACATCAGGGAGGAGCTCCCCTTCCTGGCCATGGAACGTATCCTGATGGAGGCCGCCAAGGTTGGAGGCGATCGTCAAATTCTTCATGAACGACTTAGGGTGCATGCGATGCAGGCTACCAGGGTGATAAAAGAAGAGGGTGGCGAAAATGACCTCCTGGAGAGGATAGCAAGTGACCCTGCCTTCGCTGCCATCAAGGAAAGACTTCCCAGCCTCCTTGAACCCAGAAATTTCATTGGCAGGGCCCCTCAACAAGTGGAAGAGTTTTTACAAGGAGTAGTAGAGCCCTTACTCAAGCGCTATAAGGACTTGATAGAGAAACCTATTCAGATTAAGGTGTAATTATGGACAATACCCAAAGACTCAGGCTTATCCTTATCACAGACCGAAAAATTGCTCCCCTGCCCCTTATAGAGACGGTAAGGCTGGCGTTGGAGGGAGGGGTAACTGCTGTTCAACTCAGAGAGAATGACCTGGACAGCAAGAACCTCTTCTTCCTGGCAAGGGAACTCAGAGAACTAACTTCGCATCATGGAGCGGCCTTGATAATCAATGATAGGGTGGATATAGCCTTGGCTACAGTGGCAGATGGGGTTCACCTGGGAAGGCACTCTATGCCCCTTAGCACGGTGAAGAAACTCCTTGGTCTACCCGCCTCGGGCAGGATAGTGGGCTTTTCTGCTCATAATATGCAGGAGGCTGTCGGGGCAGAAGAAGGTGGGGCAGATTACATCACCCTCAGCCCCATGTTCCGCACCAACCCTTCTAAAGGTATGCCTATTGGCCCCAGGGCTATCTCTCTGGTAAAGGAACATGTCAGGATACCTGTGATTGCCCTTGGAGGGATAAAAGAGGATAATGCGACTGAAGTATTGGAAAATAAGGCAGATGGCCTTGCCGTGATATCTGCCATAGTTGGCCAGCGTGACCCGAAGGCTAAGGCACAAGGCCTGAGAAAAGCTGTGGATTCCTGGTTTTCAAAAAAGTAGAGGCAAGCCGCGGCGTGTCCCTACAGGCGATAGCGAGGGATTAAAGTGACTTTATTAAAACATGTCAAGTTTAATGAACAAG
>JAHFOV010000037.1 GCA_023261505.1 Planctomycetota bacterium | reverse complement strand
TAGAGAAGATGGTTCAGGTGTTTGGGAAGGATTTTTTGAGGGTATCACCAACGGCACCATTTATAAGTACCATGTAATTTCCAGATACCACAATTACAAGGTTAACAAAGGTGACCCTTTTGCCTTTTTGTGGGAGACGCCCCCCAAAACGGCCTCAGTGGTGTGGGACCTTGGTTACGAGTGGGGTGATAGTAAGTGGATGGAGAACAGGAATAAGGTCAATGCTCACAATGCACCTCTTGCCATATACGAGGTCCATCTTGGTTCATGGCGAAGGGTCCCTGAAGAGCGAAACAGATTTCTTACTTATCGAGAAATCGCCCATAGTCTTGCAGATTATGTAAAGGATATGGGATATACTCACGTTGAATTTTTGCCGGTTATGGAGCATCCCTTTTATGGTTCCTGGGGGTATCAGACAGTAGGATACTTTGCTCCCACCAGTCGGTATGGAACACCCCAGGATTTTATGTACCTGGTTGATTATCTCCATCAAAATGGTATAGGCGTCATCCTTGATTGGGTACCTTCCCATTTTCCAACGGATGAGCATGGGCTTGTCTATTTTGATGGCACACACCTCTACGAACATGCAGACCCCCGGAAGGGTTTTCACCCTGACTGGAAGAGTTGCATTTTTAACTACGGCAGAAACGAGGTGAGGGCCTTTCTCTTAAGCAGTGCCCTCTTTTGGTTTGATAAATACCACATTGATGGTATGAGGGTAGATGCCGTTGCCTCAATGCTTTACCTTGATTATTCAAGGAAGGACGGGGAATGGATACCAAACGAATATGGAGGAAATGAAAACCTACAGGCAATAAGCTTCATAAAAAGATTTAATGAGATGGTTTATAAGGCCCACCCTGATGTACAGACCGTAGCCGAAGAATCAACCGCATGGCCTATGGTTTCAAGACCCACATACGTTGGTGGACTTGGCTTTGGGATGAAATGGAATATGGGTTGGATGCACGACACATTGGAATACTTCTCGAAAGACCCCATTTATAGGAAGTATCATCATAACCAGCTCACCTTCAACATGTGGTATGCATTTACTGAAAACTTTGTCCTCTCCCTCTCCCACGATGAGGTGGTACATGGTAAAGGTCCGCTCATTGGAAAGATGCCTGGTGACGATTGGCAGAGGTTCGCAAATCTCAGGCTTTTGTTTGGATACATGTATGCCCAACCTGGAAAGAAGTGCCTATTTATGGGCGGGGAGTTTGGACAGCGGAGGGAATGGAAGCATGATGAAAGCTTAGACTGGCACCTTCTTCAATACCCTATTCACCAAGGGGTACAGAAGTGGGTCAAAGACCTGAATCGTTTTTACAGGACTGAGCCAGCGATGTACGAGCTTGATTTTGAGAGCCAGGGTTTTGAGTGGATAGACTTTCGTGACTGGGAGCGAGGTGTTATAAGTTTCACTAGAAAGGGCAAAAAAACTGACGATATAATCCTGGTTGTTTGCAATTTTACACCATTGCTCAGACATAACTACAGGGTAGGTGTTCCGAGGGAGGGTCACTGGCAAGAGGTACTAAACAGCAATGCAGTGTTATATGGGGGTAGTGGATATGGAAACTTTGGCGGTGTTTTTGCAACTAAAGTCCCCGCGCATGGAAGGAATTACTCCATTTCGCTAACTTTACCACCTCTGGGCGTTGTCTTCTTTAAGAATTCAGTAAGTGAAAGATAAAAATTTCTGCCTGTCGAACTGGACCTTTGGAAGCCACAAAACATATAATTTACCATCGAAGAAACTCTCTATGGCGCTATCAAGACAAGGGCAGAAAAAGGTAAGGGCCTTGCTCGCAGGTGGGTTAAAGTTTTTAGTAAATTAGGCAATCACATGCGCGTAAGGGTTTGATGATGAAGAGATAAAGAGCCTCAACATGGGTGGTAGGCTTTTACATCGTTTCAGGTGGAATTGCTTCGACTCCTATCTCAATGCAGAATCTATCCAATACTAACATCCTTTGCAGCATGTCCCTAGCAAAGAGTTCTACCAGGTGGCCGTAATGGTCGACAGGGGCCTCTTCGTAATAAAGGTTGGCCATAATAAACAGGTGGAGGAAAGACTTTGCCTCCCAGTGGAGCTGTTTGAATTGCTCCCACTTCTCCTGGGGGAGTTCTCCCTTTTCAAATATAGACTCCACCCTCTCTTCCACAGCAGCAAGTGAGGATTCTAGCTGATAGGCTAACTCCTTGTTGCTCTCCAGGGGGGAGAAACCTTGTCCGAAGGAATTCTCCATGGACACTACCTGGGCCATAAATAGACACACCATAAACAAAATTGCTAAAAACATCGCCCCACACCTATTAAAATTATTGTCGCCGGATAGACCGTTACCTAGACAATCTCGCAATGGGTGCACAGTTCTCCAAGGAAGGACTTTATATCCTCAGAATCCTGGAGGTTGCCGTCTATCTCATAACGCTCACCACGTCGCCCAATCGTTACCAAACTTCCGAGATGTGTGTGGCAAACCAACAGCTTATTTCTATCCACAAGGCTCAGCATCTCGTACACTTTTTCCCTACTCATCTTTCGTTTCCTCTTCTCTCATTATATTTCGGTTTGCCTATATAAACAATTTTCTGTCATGATATGTAGGGGCTAAATATTTTCAACCCCTACTAACCATTACCTTGGTGATTAGGAGGCACGTAAGGGTTGAATATTTTTAACAAATTTATGGGCACGCTGCAGCGTGCCCATAATTACATTTGATTATTCATTATCCTTCATGTAGATTGAATTTTTTTTGAGGAATAGCAAAGTTGGACGCCAATAGCTTAATAAACCTTTCTATTCTGGGATACTGGGTATCTTTTGCTGTTTATACCTCTTTCTGGTACTTCCTGCTTGGAGAGAGGTCTGCCAGGAGTAAAGTGCTTATCCTGGGGCTGGTTCTCCAGTTCCTTTCCCTGATATGCAGGGGTATGGCCATAGAGTATTTACCTCTTACCAACAAATTTGAGAGCTTCTATGCCTTTTCTGCTGCAGCCTTCCTGGTGCTTTTATGGACTAACAAGGTTGAAAGTCTCCTGTATAGATTGACACTCTTCGGAGTGGGATACGGGTTTTTATTTGCGGCCGCCTTCTGGCCAAAGGGGTTGAGCTACCCGCCGCCTCTGATGCTTACGATATGGTATGTTCTCCATGTGCCTTTAAGCTTTATGTGCTACGCCCTCTGGACCTCTAGTCTGGCGGCAGCGGTGGCCTATTTCCTGAGTTCAGAGCGGGGAGGTGGCCCTGCCACCCAGGAGATGATGGAGCTTATAGATAATGGCTTCATGTATGGGTTACTGGGTTTTTCAATATCCATGCTTTTTGGCGGTTTCTGGGGCTACGTGGCCTGGGGAGACTACTTCCTCTGGGATGCCAAGGTGGTGTGGTCGGTGATACTATGGCTATTTTACTCCGCCTGCATCCATGTAGACCACTGGCCTGCCCTCAAGGGCTATAAACCGCACCTGGCTGTAGCTGGATTTCTTATACTGTTTGTTACTTATGTGGGGACGAGCTTCTTTGTGTCTAGCTCTCACAGGTTTTAATCTTATAAATTCTTATTACAAATTACAGATTACAAATTAAAATTAATTTTACCACCCCTCTTTCCCCTCCTTCAAAAGGAGGGGATAAATGGGGAGGTATAAATTATTTACTTTTTAATCTGGAATTTGTAATTTGAAATTTGTAATTATGTTGACAGTTATTTACGACACCCTTAAATCCAAAAAACTCGGCATAATTGTAGGCTTTGCCACGGCAGGACTCCTTATAGTTGGCAGCCTTCAAATGAACTTTTATCCGGCCTCCTATACAGGACTAGCCGGTGGGGATATACGCTTCTTTTTTGATAAACCCTCTCTGGCCCACTGGTGGTTCTACTTGCTCTTTTTAGGCCTTGCAATATATGGAATTAATGCCTTTCTATGCACCCTTGACGGGGTATTGGCAAGGCTAAGGGCAGGAGCCACTAATCTTACTCTATACGGCGGGTCGATATGCCATCTCGCCTTCCTTATCACCCTACTCGCACATCTTATGGGAGGGCTATACGCTAGTCCGGAGAAATCTTTAACTATCGGGGAAAGTCCTACACCTTTCGGGGACTTAGAACTGCGGGTGGCCGGGCTTGAGACTACCGAGTATCCCAACGGTATGCCCAAAGAGGTGCGGGCCTTAGTTAAGATAAAAAAGGGTGACAAAGAGACGGAGCAGATACTTGGTTACAACCAGCCTGTAACATTGGGCTTGGGGGTCAAGGAATTTCTACTGAGGAATTACGGTGAGGCCCCCCAGGGGGTAATCCTAAAGGTGGATGGAAAGCCTCAACAAGTGGCCGTCAAGGAGAGCTTGTCTATTAACGGGGCACGGGTGCAGGTGGCTGGGCTATTCATGCACCCCAATCTGCAAAGGCCCGTGGTCAGGTTGATAGCCAATAAGGAAGGCGAACAGCCCAGGCAGGTTTATGTTACCCTGGGAGAGGCAAGTAACAAGGTAGTGGAGGGTGCCCAGGTATTCTTTGAGGACATAAAGGTCTCCAAGGCAGTGGCAGTAGGCCTAAAAGAAAACCCAAGTGTCCCTGTTGCCCTTGGGGCTGTGCTACTCTTCTGTGTAGGCGTAGCCCTGGTGATAGTCAGGCTAATCAAGCGTATTGCCCACCAATTTTAATTACAAATTAGAACGCAAAAATGTAGCGTGAGAGCTTGCTCCCACGTAGGACGTGCCAGCAAGCTGGCACGCTACAGCAAACGCCCCACACTCTGAAATTTCTGGTTAATTTGCAATTTGTAATCTGTAATTTGTAATTAAATGGACTCCCCCCTTGAATAAAGCCTTTTAAGGGCATATAATTGAAAATCTTATGAAATCAGGTACTAAAGAGTTAACAGAGGACGTTAAGTATGGTAGGAAGGTAATAGCCCTGGAGGCCCAGGCCCTGGAAAGTCTTGTTGATAGGGTGAATGAGGACTTCCAGAGGGCTGTAGACCTTATCTTCCATTGCAAGGGACGGGTGGTAGTAACTGGAATAGGCAAGGCTGGGATAATTGGTCAGAAGATATCTGCCACCCTGGCAAGCACTGGCACACCCTCTTACTGGCTCCACCCTTCTGAGGCAAGGCACGGCGATTTGGGCCGTGTAGTTAAAGAAGATGTGGTGCTGACCTTATCTAACAGCGGAGAAACTGAGGTGGCTGTCCTCTTGCCCTTTTTGAAAAAGATTGGGGCAGGGGTGATTGCCATTACAGGTAACAGGGAATCTAGCCTTGCCCGCTACAGTGACGTTGTTCTTGACATTGGGCAGATAGAAGAACCCTGTCCGCTGGGGCTTGCCCCAAGCGCCAGTTCTACGGCCATGCTAGCCTTAGGGGATGCCCTGGCCCTCACTGTGCTCAAGAAGCGAAACTTTAGTAAGGAAGAGTATGCCTTCTATCATCCAGGAGGTGAATTGGGCAGAAAACTCCTCACAGTGGAGATGGTTATGAGGAGCGGGCAGGCCAATCCTGTGGTAAAGGAGGATTGTCAGATGATGGAGGCCATAAGGGTGATGACCCATACCCAGGGGAGGCCAGGGGCGGTGAGTGTGGTAGATGATAATGGAAGGCTAACAGGATTCTTTACTGATGGTGACCTCAGGAGGCGCCTTGAACAGGGGCAGGACTTCCTTAAGGGTACCGTAAAGCCGGTCATGACCCGGAACCCAAAAATTGTCCTTAAAGATTCACTGGCAGCAGAGGCATACAATCTTCTGAAGGTGAATAAGATAGATCAGCTTCCTGTAGTAGATGAAAAAGGAATCCCTGTAGGAATTATGGACGTGCAGGACCTCCTGGAGGTGGGACTATAAACTGTGAATTTAAAATTTGACATTTTCAATTTACAATTCGAAATCTAAATGGGATTGGGTGATATTAATTTCCTTATTGTGGATGTAGACGGTGTACTTACGGACGGAAGGATATTCTGCAGTGATAAAGGGGAGGAGCTAAAGGTCTTTCACGTGAAGGACGGCTCGGGTATTGCCTTCTGGCACAGGGCAGGGAAAAAAACTGCCATCATCAGCGGGCGGAAGTCCAAGGCCGTAGAACATAGGGCTAAAGAATTGGGTATACAGGATGTCTATCAGGATGCCCACCATAAACTAGAGGCCTACGAAAAAATCTTAAAAAAACATGTTCTGCAGGATAAAGAAGTGTGTTATGTTGGTGATGACCTTATTGATATACCTGTGTTGAAGCGAGTGGGTTTTTCTGTGGCCGTGGCGGGCTCTCCTCCTGAGGTGCTTCAGAGGGTAGATTATGTGACCAGGGCCAGAGGAGGGCAAGGAGCTGTGAGGGAGGTGGTGGAGAAGATATTAAAATTCCAGGGCAAGTGGGAAGAAATTCTTAAGAGATACATTTGATTTGAATTTCAGATTGCCAAGTTCAAATTACAAAATTGAAATTTATTTAAACCTTAGTTTTAAACTTTGTAACACAATTTAGCTGGTTAAAGCGTGAGTAAATTCAGAATAATACTGTGTTCTCTACTGGGGTGCCTGTTTATTGTTATGGCAGTTTCTATGGCCGGGATATTGCCAAACAGGTTCTTTAAATGGCACAAAGGACATCAAGAGTCTGCCGAGGATTGGGAAGAAAAGGATCTCTTCATAGCAGATGACGGTCCTACAGTAAATCATGTAATTAGCAATTTTTACTTCCCTCATTATGATGATGCCGGCAAAGAAACATTTACCCTCAGGGGCAAAAAGGCCATGCTTATAAACAACAAGCTATATAAGATTGAGAGTCCGGAGGTCTCCCTGAAGGGAGGGCTTAACAGCGTGGCTCAGACAAACTCACCAAACCCAAATGAGGATAAAAAATCCGATTCAGGTGGAGAATCAGGAGAACACAGCAACATTATTATTACCTCCAGAACAGGACAGCTTGACAAAGACACTAAGGAAGGTCTTCTTACCAAGGGGGTAACAATAGCGTTTGGAGAAGGGACGACTATCAAGACTGACGTCCTTAGATATTATCCTAAGGAGAATAAGGCCAAAACAGACAGTCCTGTGCTTCTACAGGGGGAAAAGATGAAAATAAGGGGGGAGGGGATGGAGGCGGAACTCACAACAGGGCATATCTGGTTTGAAAGGGAGATAGTGGCTGAGCTTGAGGGAGTTAGAGGGAATCTCACACTTTCCTCTTTCGGTGGGTCCTCCGACACTATCCAAACTAAAGCAGAGGAAAAGACGACCATACGTTGCAGCGGCAAGCTAGTTTATGAAAAACAGACCAACATGCTCACCTTTCACAATGAGGTGAGAGTAAGGCAAGGCATTTCTACCCTTTTTACTGATAAGCTGATATTGGTCTTTGATGAAAAAGGGCGAAAGACAAAAATATTGACAGCAGAAGGAGATATCTTGGCTTCGGACGGCAAACGTGTAGCCAAGGGTAGGAGTTTGTTCTGGGATGCTGTTACGGATACTATTATACTGGAAGATATTCCCTCTGCAGAGTTCTTTGATGAAAGTTTTACTCTCATAGCCTCCAAGGTAATATTTTCACAGGGTGGACAGCAGACCGAAGC
Source organism: Planctomycetota bacterium (assembly GCA_023261505.1). Classification (GTDB taxonomy): domain Bacteria; phylum Planctomycetota; class Brocadiia; order Brocadiales; family Bathyanammoxibiaceae; genus JAHFOV01. The sequence continues at coordinate 15,773 of JAHFOV010000037.1, read as the reverse complement.
CCCTAAGGGTGGGCAACTTCACGCGAAGGGGGCACCAAAAGCAAAGGGTGGGACAAAGCCAGATCAAGACTGGGAAGGGGTTAACATTACCTGGAAAGGTAAGATGACCTTCCAGAGAGAAATTGAACAGGCTACTTTTACGGAAGATGTACGACTAACTCGAAAGGATTCCACTATTTACTGCCAGAAGATGATAATGAATTTTGAAGGAATTGAAATGAAGCTTAAGACTATGGAGGCCTCAGGGGGGGTTTACATAGTGGAAAATAGCGGAGGACTGCTCAGGGAGGTCAAAGGACAGGAAGGTTACTGGGATTTCGGGAAGGATGTTGCAGAACTCAAAGGGGAAGGAAACCTCTTCATGCAGACGGCACCTGGGCAGGTAAAAGAAGAAGGGCTGAAGATAAACTGGGACCAAAAAATGACAGTACAGGACGCCAAGAAGAAGATTGTCTTTTATGAAAATGTAAGGGCGGTAAAAGGGCTTCAAAAACTGGATTGCAATCAGCTTACTACCTTCATAGGGGAAAACAGTAAACTAGAGAAAGTGGTAGGCCTGGGCGATGTGTTTTTTGTGGACGGTAGAGATGGGGGTATTGAGAGTGTAGGCGATACTATGGAATGGGATTACATCAGTAATAAGGTGGTTATCAGTGGGGAGCCCAACGCTGAGGCAAGAAGAAAAACAATCAGAACCTTTGCCAAGAGGATATACTACGATTTAAAGACTCAACAGATGGGTTGGAAGGAAAGGCCTCGACTGGAAATACCAGATGAAAGGAAGGAAACCTCAGCGCCTGTCGGATTACATCAGTTGTTTATGAAGGGAAAGCCCGCCAAATGAAAGAAAGGAAACCACAAACCAAAACCCCAAGCAAATTAAACCTATTGATTTTAAAGCCGTAAAATATAAGCCCTCTGCCTTCCTCGCTGTAGGGGTTGAAAATTTTCAACCCCTACGTCTGTGTAATTATCAGCTATAAAGAGGATGTCGAGGGTTGAGGAAAAACTTTTGAGAAATACCCCGCTTTTTTTATCGCTTTTTTGCCTGCTATACGGTCTTAGTCCTGCTTATTCTCAAGTCTCTAGTGTGATTATTATTGCCGCCGACGCAGGAGTTAAATATGCCGCACCTGAAAACACTATGCCAGCTCTGGAGATGGCTGCGGAACAAGGGGCTAAAGCCCTAAAAGTAGATGTAAGGAGTACAAAAGACGGAAAGCTCGTTCTCATGCGGGATGAAACTATTGATCGTACCACCAACGGTCACGGGATATTAAAGAATATCTCCTTTGACGAACTTAGTATCTACGATGCAGGTTCCTGGCTAAGCGACAAATTCAAGGGTGAAACAGTGCCTCTCTTAAAGGAGGTTCTGAGGTTTGCTAAGCTAAACCACCTGAAGCTTATCTTGGACGTCCATGAATACGGGCTAGAAAGTGCAATTATAAGTCTCCTTGAAAGTTCGGAAATGATGAAAGAGGTATACTTATGGGGAACACTTGCTAACCTCAGAGAAATAGAACCCTCCATTATAGGTCCGAAATTAATACTCCTATCCCCAGATAGCCTTACCTCTTCGGAAATAGGCGATATCCACGCACGCGGGGCACAGGTTGTGACCCCCCTTCTGAACTGTGACGACCGGGAGCGGATTAGGGCGATGGTACAGTTGGGTCCAGATATCATTCTCGTAGATTACCCTGCCGTGGCGTATGAGGCTTTGAGCCTATTTGTCAAACAGCCCAGTAATGTTATAAAGATAAAAAAGAGAGCTGCCTTACCCGATATGCCTAAAGCGGAGAGGATGGCACTGCCCAACGATGCCCCCGATGCCCTTTCAGAATCCGCAGGGCCTACGGAAGAAAAAGGGGGTTTTGACCTCCTGGACCCTATAAATTCCATTTACAACTTGCTAGGGAACAGGTTCGGAGAAAAAGACTCAGGTGAGTCCGGAAATAAACTTCCTCCTGACCTGGCAGAGAAGTTGGTTCCTTTGAAACGCGCTCTTAAAGAACCAGGACTGGAGAATAAAGGGTTTTTAGGCAGAAAGTGGCGGGTCTTAAATAAGGGACTCGAGGAGGGGGCTGTAGAGGAGTCTAGACAGGCCGCACTTTCGCTGGCAGCCTTACCTAAAGAGGCAGTGCTTCCAGTGCTTCTCAAGGCCCTGGACTACAAAAGGCCTGCTGTAAGGGCCAACGCCGCCTGGGCTCTTGGAATAGTGGGTGATACCAGGGCCCTTCCGGGCCTGATTGAACGCTTGTGGGACAAAGATCTGGAGGTAAGGAGAGAGTCTATCCTGGCACTGGGAAGGCTTAAAAATCCAGAGGCCGTGGAGCCTCTGAGAAAGGTCTTGACCTCAAGGATGGCCGCTTCGGTAATATATGACGCCGCCAGGGCCCTTGGTTCGATAGGGAGCCCTGAGGCCGTCGGTGACCTTATTAGGGTTATGGACAGGGACCCGGATTGGAAAATAAAAGGTGCTTGTGCCAAGGCACTGGGGAGAATAGGAGAAGGGCGGTCAGAAAAGCCCCTGGGGAAATTGCTGCTTCAAGTATCTGATGACCCAGACGCCCTATGGGCAAAGGATGTGGCAATCTGGGCCCTATCAGAACTAAAAGAACCACCGATAGACACACTCCTGGAACTACTGAGATTCGGGAATTCAAGCACAAAAAGCCGCGCATGCTGGGCCATGGTTAGGATGGGAGAGGTTTCTATGCCAGGCCTAGTTAGAGCCCTCAGAGACCCTAACCCACAAATCCGCCAGCGTGCAGCTGAAACCATGGGCTGGCTGCGTAGTGAAAAGGCCGTTCCTTCCCTCATTAGAATCGCGAAGGAAAATCCCCCCCAATCAGAAAAATTGAAGAGCACGGCAGTCTGGGCCCTGGGTAAAATCGGAGACTCAAGGGCCGAAAAGGTGCTTGACGAAATCGCAAGTAACGAAGAAGATAAAAAAATAAAAGAGATGGCAGAGGAGGCTATACTGAGGCTGTCCCAAAAATGAAGTATATATGCAAGTCACTCTAAATGGGAATAACTCCAATTTTAAAACAAATAGACTGCATCATTAGTTTCAAGAATAAGATTGAAAAACTTGACCCCAAGACAAAAATCACTAATAAGTTATTAAGCGAAATTGGTGAACTTTATGTTATTTGTGAACTTGAAAAGAAAGGTTATCATTGCAACCGTAAAGGTGGACAAGCAGGTTTTGATATTTATATACAAGATCTTGATAAAAGAATTGAGGTTAAAACTTCTTTACTGGGAAATGAATATTCCGAAAAAATACGATATTGCGGATGGGTAGTAAAAAGGAGAAATCAAAAGAAAGAAAACAAATTTGATACAATGGTTTGCGTAGCCTTAGACTACACTTTCACCAAACCAAAATTTTATATTTTTACACATGCAGAGGCATTCTCAGTCGATGATGTAAAGTCTCGAAGGTTTAAAAACGACCAAAAGAAAATTCATATTTTTGAAAATCGAGAAAGTTATAAAAACGCAATTAAATCAGAACCTGATTATGTTACTAAATATGAAAGATATATAAACGAACACCCATCAAAATTTCTGGATAAATGGGACAAAATCAAGCAAAACAGACCTTAGATGCAATGGCATCCGATGTATGGTTTAACTCCGAGATGATGCGTATTCGCCTTTTGGACGGGAGGGAAATTAGTGTACCCCTTGAGTGGTTTCCGAAGTTGAGAGACGCTACGGATGAGCAGAGAAAAAAGTGGCGGCTAATTGGTAGGGGTGTTGGGATACACTGGGAAGATTTAGATGAAGACATTTCGGTACCCGCATTATTAAAAGGATAGTGAATTAGATTATGAAAGTATATCTCGTAGGTGCCGGCCCTGGTGACCCAGGGCTAATCACTGTCAAGGGTCTTGAGTGCATAAAGAAGGCAGATGTTATCATCTATGATTACCTCGTAAGTGAGGACCTTCTAAAAGAGGCCAGACCTGAGGCTGAAATAATATACGTGGGAAAGCAGGGGAGTCGACACACCCTGGAACAGGAGGAGATAAACCAGCTCCTTGTGGAAAAGGCTAAGGAAGGGAAAGTAGTGGCGAGGTTAAAAGGGGGTGACCCATACGTCTTCGGAAGGGGTGGAGAGGAGGCCCTTTACCTTGTGGAGAAAGGCATACCTTTCGAGGAAGTGCCTGGGATTACTGCCGCGATAGCCGCCCCCGCTTATGCCGGGATACCTGTTACCCACAGGACCTACACCTCCACCCTGGGCATGATTACCGGACACGAAGACCCCACGAAAGGTGGTAGCGCCCTCCCTTGGGACAAGCTAGCTACGGCTGTTGGTACACTGATAGTCTACATGGGGGTAAAGAACCTGCCCTACCTAGTAGGCGAACTCATTAAAAACGGAAGGCCAAAGGATACACCGGTTGCAGTCATCAGATGGGGTACCACTATTGGGCAAGAAACAGTGGTAGGAACCCTAGAGGATATAGTGGAGAAGGCAAAGGGACTTGAACCTCCTGCAATTACCGTAGTAGGAGAGGTGGTCAGGCTTAGAGATAAGCTTAACTGGTTTGAAAATAGGCCCCTTTTCGGCAGGACAATAGTGGTAACCAGGGCCAGAGACCAGGCCAGCGACTTTGCAAGGGAATTGGAGGAGCTAGGGGCAAGGGTCATTGAGTTTCCTACTATCCAGATAATAGACCCTGAGGACTTTGGCCCAATGGATAGGGCCATAAAGGAGCTAGATACCTTCCATTGGCTTGTTTTCACCAGTGTGAATGGGGTGGAGAGCTTTTTCAAAAGGCTCTTTCACCTCGGAGGCGATGCCAGGTGGTTAAGGGGGGTAAAGGTCTGTGCAATAGGCCCGGCCACCGCAAGGGAGGTGAGGAGGTATTCTATTAAGGTGGACTGCCAGCCCTCCAAATATGTGGCAGAAGAGGTGCTGGAAGAACTCAAGAGGCAAGAGCCCGCTGGTCTCAAGGGTAACCGCATCCTCATGCCCAGGGCAGACATCGCCAGAAGTTTTTTGCCTGAGGAGCTACAAAAACTGGGCGCAGAGGTAGTGGAACTTGTGGCTTATAGAACTGTCTTAGCCGAAGCCTTTTCGCAAAAGATCCCAGGCAGTCGCAAGGAGACGCTCCTGGAAAAACTCAAGAAAGGCGAAGTAGACGTAGTCACCTTTACCAGCTCCTCCACAGTCAGGAACTTTGTGGAGCTTGTGGGTAAGGAGAATCTAGCCACACTGGATGGCAAGGTTTGCTTCGCAAGCATCGGCCCTATTACCACCAGGACCGCCCAGGGATTAGGCCTAAAAATAACCATAGAGGCCAAGGAATATACTATCCCAGGGCTGGTGAAGGCAGTAAAGGAAGGGCTGGGGGTAAGGAGTTCTGGAGTCTAATGAAAAACTGCTTGACTGAGAAATAAAAATACTAGAAGATTCCTTATCGTAACCCCTTTAGAGATTAGAAATTTACTTAAGATAAGGCCAAAAATATATCTCTTAAAATCTGTATGTTTGGGGGGTTCGTGACAAAGTTTGGAGGAAGTAATAATGGCAAAAAAGAGGAAAAGAGAAAGGAACGTGATCGCTTCTCTACCTAAATTTAAAACAAAAAGATTCTATTTGCGCCAGGCTGATATCCCGAGACTGGCACTTTCTGAAGCGTTGAGGTTACCACAAAGCTTGTATGATGATTTCGCTGGTGGGAGCGCTGCACCACATCAATTAGCTATTTCAGTTAACATTTCTCCAACTAGCAGTAATTGGAGAGAGCTTTGTGGGGCATCGATCGCTTACGGTTTAACACAGGGTGGATACAATGCGAAAGCTATTACATTAACAGACCTTGGTAAAAGAATTGTTTCTCCCACGGAAGAAGGTCAAGATACCATTGCTAAAGTTGAGGCAGCTTTAAGGCCGAGTATCCTTCGTCAGTTTTATGATAGGTATAATAAAGCTAAATTTCCTCAAGAAAAAATTGCTAAGAATGTACTTGCTAGCATGGGAGTCCCCCAAGATGAATTAGAAAAAGTTTTAGAAATAATTAAAAGAAATGGAGAGTACGTAGGAATTATTCATCAAACAAAAACAGGTTCCTTTGTTGCAATTGATACCCCAGTACCACCAATAGAAACTGGTGAATCAGCTGTACCAAAGACTGATGAAATACCGGGCGCTGTAGAAATTAAGGAAGAAATTACTACGAGAGAAGAAAAGCCGGGCACAAAAGTAGAGAAAACTGGAAGAGTGTTTATATCCCATGGGAAAAATAAAGATGTAGTAAACCAGTTAAAAGATTTGTTGATTTTTGGGAAATTTACGCCTGTCGTTGCTGAGGAACATGAGACTCCATCAAAACCTGTTCCAGATAAGGTGCTTGATGATATGCGTTCTTGTTCTGCTGGGATCATTCACATTGAAGGTGAAGACGTATTACTTGACAGCAAAGGAACTCAGCATCACAAAATAAATGAGAATGTGCTTATAGAAATTGGTGCTGCTATGGCCTTGTACAAACATAATTTTATCTTGCTAGTCCAAAAAGGTATTCATTTGCCATCTAACCTACAGGGGCTTTATCAATGTTTTTACGATGGTGAGAAATTAGATGGTGAGGCAACAATGAAGCTTCTTAAGGCTTTTAATGAATTTAACTAAGCATAAGAAGGGCCTTACTTCCCTCTTCATAGGAGTACCACTTGTTCTTCCAGTATCCGCTCGCGGAGAAGCAGCTTAATAGTGCTATACTCTGCAAGGTCTACCTTCCTTCCTAATGCTTCTTCAAGCTCAAGCTTAATCCCTACAAAGTCAAGTAGACTAATATCTTCCTCAATCTCCACTAATATATCAATATCACTATCTTCTTTAATCTCTCCCCGCACGCATGAGCCAAATAACCCTGCCCTTTTCACCCCATAACGTTGTAAAATTGGGAGTATCTTTCGCTTTATGTCTTCAATGAGTATTTCCATATCAGGCCCTTAAGAAATTTAGGGTGCGTCTGACGCACCCTGCAAAATCTACGTAGGCCTGGTGAACCTTGTTTCCCGCAGGAGGAAGATGATGATTAGGCCGATTATTACTACTGCCTGGGTAAGGATGATGCACTTTATCCATATCCCTATGCACTGGCTGAGGTAGTCACCGAAGGCTGTAGCCTTAATACCGCCTATTTGTAAGAAGGCATAAATGGAGATTGCGAGTACCAGGACGCTCATTACGCTTACTACGACTATCCTGAGTACCTTTTTTACTGAAGGCCCTGCTTCTTCTTCTACAAAGAACTCCTCTTCAGGAGGGGGATAGACTTCTTCAAAACCCCTCTCTCTTACAGGTTCTTCGTAGCCCCTCTCTCTAGCAGCCTCTTCGTAGACCCTTTCCCTTGGAGGTGTGTGTGGTGGTTCCACAAAGGCCATTTCCTCCCTTGCACCCCTTTCCTGTCCGCAATTAATACAGGTCAGAGCCTCTTCTTCGTTATTTGCCCCGCATTCACATTTCCACATGAAAGGTTCTCTTAAGGTGGATTGTCTTTGAATTTTACTAAGGGGCAGGGCTTTAGCCCTGCCCCTACAATTTCTTTTTTTATTATAAATCTTTGGTTAGGAATTTTTCCAGGCGGTCCATCCCCTCTTCTATGGTGGCCATGTCTGTGGAGAAGGATATGCGGACATGGTTATCGTCTCCGAAACAGTCCCCTGGCACAAAGGCCACCCCAGCCCCCTCTATCAGTAGGTCCACTAGCTCAAAAGAGTTCTTAATCTCTTTTCCGGCAATCTTTCTAGAATAGAGTCCTGAAACCTTTGGGAATACGTAAAACGCCCCTCCTGGCAATCGGCAGGTTATACCAGGAATCTTACTTAATCTCTCTACGATGTAAAGTCTTCTTTTGTCATACTCTTTTAGCATCTGGTCAATGAAACCCTGGTCACCTCTGAGGGCCGCAAGCCCAGCCCTTTGAGCAATGGAGTTGGGGCAACTGGTGGTATGGTCTTGCACCTTTGTGGCCGCTCTGATTATTATCTCCGGTCCAGCCGCATAACCTAATCGCCAGCCCGTCATGGCATAGGACTTGGAGAATCCGTTTACTGTTATTACCTTGGGGTAGAACTCTTGCGCTAGAGCGGCCGGGCTGTGGTGTCTCATTCCATGATAGGTGATCTTTTCATAGACCTCATCAGATATAACAAATAACCCCCTCTCTACAGCAAGAGCTACTAATTCCTTGAATTCAATCTCTGTGTATACGGTGCCGGTAGGATTGCAGGGGCTATTTAGGATGAGGACTCTGGAACGTGGGGTAATGGCTTTATCTAGTTCATCTGGGGTAAGTTTAAAACCTGACTCGTCACTGGTAGGTGCTAGCACTGGTGTGGCTCCTGCCAGCCTGACCTGTTCTGGATAGCTTACCCAATATGGAGAGGGCATGATTACCTCCTGGCCTTTTTCGCAGAGGACGAGTATTATATTATGAATTGCCTGTTTTGCACCAGCAGAGACGATGATTTGGGTGGGGGAGTATTTAAGATGATTATCTTTCCAAAGCTTATCGCAGATGGCCTCTCTTAATTCTGGGGTTCCAGTGGTGGGGGTATATTTAGTAAAGCCTTCTTCTATGGCCATAATAGCTGCCTGCTTGATGTATTGAGGGGTGTCAAAGTCTGGTTCTCCCATACCAAAGCCCAGCACCTTTATCCCCTTCTGGGCCATTTGTTTTACTCTAGTACTGACCTTTATAGTACCAGAATCCTGAAGTTCTTCTACCAGCTTGGACAGCATACATCTCCTTTTAGTTTAAAATCACTGAAATTTACCAAATATTCAGAAAACTGTCAACTCTTTTTATTTCTGACGTTTAGGTCACCTTAGGCGGATTTGGACATCGCCACGAGTCGTAGAGGTAAGGTGGCGGTTTACCTTTACCGTTAAACCATCAGAAATCTTCTCTTGTTTATCAATGCGCTTGGTGTTATCCTTTTGGCCATGGTGTAAGACTGTCTCTGAGATGTTCTTAAAGTTGTTCAAAATATATATTAAGGGTTACTTACAGGCCTTTTTACCCATTCAAGGACTTTTTAAATGAACTTTAAGTCATCACCGATGTTTTGAGAAAGGAGAGCCTTTATGGTTTGTACCAGCATGGTTACATCAGCCTGTTTAAGTAGGAAAGTTCATACCTTTGGCAGATTATTCGTGGCAAATCTTTTGGTAGCGTTACTTTATTTATATCTTTGTGCGCCGGCGGAGTCGACCCCTACGCCTGCCGAATCCGCCTTAGGCGGACCAGAGGCTAAAGAAGTGATACTTACGGGAATAAATAGCTGTCAGGCCTGCGGAAAAACATCCGCTTCGGGTGAAACTGCTCAGGGGGCCAAGTGTAGCATTTTTGGTCATAGCTGCACCTTTATTATCGAAACCGCTAAAGATATGGATGGTAAAGAGATAGAGGATCTCAAAAAGAAGGAGCTAAACTATAGACTGAACCAGCAGAGTATACCTTTAGTTAAAAGTGATGAATATCAGGGTGCAAGGCTTGAGATTAAAGGAAAATGGCTTAAAGAAAAGAGGGAAATAGAGGTCACGAGTTTCAAGCGGATAGAAAAGTAACGATTCATTGGTATCATTTTATCGAGCTCAGAATGCGATGTTTCACGTCTGAGCAAGATTTGGGCGGCACAAGTGCAAATTTCTTACCTATGACAGTTTTCATCCTACTGCTAATACTTTTAATCCCTGCTGGAGCTGTAGCTGCCGAGGAGGAACCTTTAGCGAGCGAAGCGAAAATAAAGGGAAATCGGCTGGCAAAGGCCAAGAGCCCTTATCTTCTCAGTGCCAAGAACCAGCAAATAGAATGGTATGAGTTTGGAGAAGAGGCCTTCCAGAAGGCCAAAGAACTGGACCGCCCTATCCTTCTGGACATAGGGGCAATCTGGTGTCATTGGTGTCACGTCATGGATGAGGGGACCTATGAAGACCCAGAGGTGGCAGAGCTAATAAATAAACTCTTTGTTGCAATAAAGGTGGATAGGGACGAACGACCAGATATAGACCGAAAGTATCAGGAGGCAGTTGAGACACTAACCGGTCACGGAGGCTGGCCCCTTACGGCCTTCCTTACCCCTGAGGCAAAGGTGTTCTATGGTGGCACCTACTTTCCCCCTGAGGACCAGGCGGGTAGAGAAGGAATGAAGACACTTTTGCCACGCATTGCTCAACTCTACAAGGAGAAGAAGGCGGAGGTACTTGCCATGGCCGAGCAGCACCATGAAGAGCTTCTGACCCTGGGCATACCCAAGCCTGATAAACTCTCACAGGAACTATTGGATGGTACAGCATCTGCTATTTTGGCCGAGGGTGATACTAAATACGGAGGGTTTGGTACTGTAAGCAAATTTCCCAGCGCATCTGCAGTGGGGTTCCTCCTCAACAGGGGCTTCACGAAAAAAGAGGAGGCGGCCCTGAACCTTGCCTTAAAGACCCTGGATGAGATGGCCAAAGGAGGTATAAAGGATCATATAAGAGGGGGCTTCTTCCGCTATACGGTGGACCCGGAGTGGCATGTACCCCACTTTGAAAAAATGTCTTACGTTCAGGCCGGAATGATAGTAAACTATATCCATGGCTATGCTGCAACAGGGAAAGACCTTTATAAGGAGGTGGCGGAGGATGTGCTGGATTATGTCAGAAGGGAGGCCTCAGATGAGGAGCAGGGAGGATTTTATGCCTCCCAGGACGCTGATATAGGCAGGGGGGATGATGGGGATTATTATACCTGGACGCCGGATGAGGTAGAAAAGGCCCTGCCGCACCCAGGGGGACTGGAAGCGAAGGCTATTATGGCCTTTTATGGTATAGAAACTCAGGGGGAAATGGAACATAATCCTGCAAAGAACGTACTGCGAATTATGATGGACAACGAGACCCTTGCTAAGGAGTTGGGAATACCTGTGGATGAAGTTCCCCATCTTTTACAAACCGCTCGGATGAAGCTTAGAGAGGCCAGAGATGCCCCACCCAGGCCCATCGTAGATAAAAATAAATACACCAACTGGAATGGAATGATGATATTCACATGGCTTGAGGCTTATAAATTTCTTGGTGATACGACTATTAGGGACTTCGCCTTGAAGAGTCTGGATTTTCTTCTTGAAAAATCTTACAGAAAAGGTCAGGGCTTCTTTCATGTCTACCAAGAAGGGGAGGCTAGAATTAAAGACCTTCTCGACGATAACGTTCAGATGGCCAAGGCATGTCTGGATGGCTATGAGGTTTCAGGGCAGGTGAGGTACCTGCAGACTACCCTGGACATTATGGATTATTGTGTTAGAGAGTTTTGGGACTCAAAAGAAGGTGGATTCTACGACTTGCCCATTACCGCAACCGAGATTAAGCGTAAACCTTTTGAGGACATTCCCACCCCTGCAGCCAATCCGACGGCGGCCATGGTGCTGGATAGACTCTACTATATTACTCATGAGGCCAGATACTATGACATTGCCCGAAAAACACTGCAGGCCTTTGCAGGTTCGGCTCTAGAATCTGGATATTTTGCCGCTAGCTATGCCCTGGCTTTGGATTACCATCTTAATCCACCGGTATGCGCAATTATCATTGGTAAAAAGGCTGACCCCCAAACCAGAGTATTACAAGAGGCTGCCCTGGCCACTTATCGTCCAGGAAAGATTGTCACAGTGCATGATCCGACGGAGGAGGGGTCTCTTCCTTATCCACCCAGTCCAGAAGGTAAACCCATAGTATACGTATGCATACCTCTAAATACCTGCTTGCCCCCAACCAGTGAGCCAAAAAAGATGCAGGAACTGCTAAAAACCCTAGGGGACGCGTCCATTAAGCAGTAGGGGAGCTATTTAATCTTTAGTGGTTAAGGCAGCTCAAGAAGGGTGGGTCTTCTTTTGCAACAAGTCAGCCAGGAAGTTAATACATTGGGCAATAGCGCCTATTTCATTCTGAGATTGGATATTTGCCCTCTCCTTCGGGTCTCCCTGGACGATTTTTTGTGCCGTGATGGCAAGAGAAATAAGAGGTTCAGATATTTTACTCCCTGTAAAAATTGCTACGACAGTGATAACTGCACCTACTATAAGGAGTAGCCACCAGAGTTGCCCCCTCATGGCAGATACAGGCAAAAAAATCTCCTTTGCGCTAGCTTCGATAACTACACCGGTCTCCAGTCCTGGGATCCACCCCCAGGCCCCAAAGACCTTCTGTCCAAGATGGCTGGTATAAGCATAAGGAGAATTACCTTCCTTACCTTCAAGACAGGCCTTTACGCCCTCAGTGAGCAAACCTGTATTAGGGTTTACAAGTTTCTGCCCCACAGTTCTAAACCCCACCCAATCTGGTTTAGATGCAATGCAGGTAATCATGTTACCTTGCTTGTCCACTAGAAAACTATAAGTGCTGGAAGGGGCTAAGTTCTCCAGTGTACTTTGTAGTTGATGTAGGTCTATTGCTACAAACATCGCACCTAAGACCTCTTCCTTTTTACCTTCCTCTAGTGAGAACACAGGTACAGAAATAAATAGAGAGCGGTCAAATTTTTTCTCTGCTGGAAGACGGTAAAGGCTGAATCTTCCTTGAAGGGTATTCATTAATCCTTCTTTATTCAGGTAAGGTAAGACTGCCTTAGCGTCTTTGCCTGTTGAGGCCCTGCACTCTCCCTTTTTATCAAAGAGATATGCACCTATGAGTTCGTCTGAGGCGTGCGACGTAAGGAATTGTTGTACCTCCGGGACAGGCCCAGTTAGCTCCCCCTGGGCAGACTTAAGAAAGGAGATAATCTGGGGAGAAGCAGCCAAAAGCTCGGTTTCTTTCACAGTCTTTTTTATCCATAGAGTAATGAGCCTTACCTGACTTTTGCTGCTAATGGCGAACCCCTGGATAGTCTGATTTGTTAAGTCTCTTAGCATACTGGGGCTGTATATGGCAAAGATTACAGCAAGAGGGGCAAGACCGAGCAGGATGAAGAGGAGGATTAATTGACCCTTTATGGACTTTTTCATCGTATTAAAAGTAAAAAAAGCTTAGCAAACTTATCTTCTATATGCAAGACTTCTTATGTGATAGAATTTGGGTGGGTTCTGGGATATAATGATAAGGGAATGGGGGATGGTAAGTGGAGAAAAACATGGCTATTGATTATAAGGAAGCGTTAGCCAGTGTGAAAAAAGATCCCAGCCTCAAGACGGTGGTTGATATTGTGGCTTATAAACTACAGCAGGGCATGGGAAGCGAGGAGGACCATGTTCTTGCAGAGGCTGCCGTAACTGAGTATATTGTGGAACATTTCGATAGCCTTGAAGAACTCAGGCAAAAGGCGGCTGTAGACCTCCGTAGCCTTGAGAGCCTGGCTGAGGGGATATATGGTGATTACCAGCAAAAGAGGCGCCTCACCTTCCAAACGGTGAAGGAAAAAATAGATAAAGGTGAGGATATTGCACTAAAGACTATTACAGACATAGTGGCTTATAAGATATATCAGAGTCCAGAAGACAAAGGGCCTGAAATAAACTTTATAATTGCGGAGACCTTTGTTGTCCAGTATATTGCTGACCATTTCGTTAGTATGAGGGACTTGCAGAGGCGCCTGTCGGAACTGGGCGAGGGCATTTACGCCCTGAGAAGTTTCGCAGAGGAAGTCTATAAGTATTATTGTGACCAAAAACCCCATTAAGTATATTGACCGAGATTGACCACTTTTGGGTTTACCTCTTAAAGGTAAACCTGTATTAGTTATTAAAGATCGGAAAATTATGAAGGCGGTATTAGTGCACATCAAGGGTAGCAGGAGAGGTAAGACGGAGGTTCTGAATAAGAACAAGATTAGGATTGGTACTGACACGTCCTGCGACCTCCGTTACGACAGCATTGTTGATACCACCATTGCTCCCTCACATGCTGAAATAGAGTGGCGGCAATGTGAGTATATATTGAGAGATTTGGGGAAAGGTACTTTTATCAACAATGAACAGGTAGAAGAGGTAGCGCTGAAGGATGGAGACCTTATAGAATTTGGGCTTGGGGGTCCCAAGCTACGGTTCAGAATTAAATATGAGGAGGGGGAGTTGTGCAAGCCTTTCCGCCAGATGTTAGAAGATTCTATTGCTGTTGCCAGAGAGCAACCGGGCGGAAAACTAGATACTGCTGGTACCTTCTTTAAACAACTGGTTTGGGAGGCCATAACTCAGTCATCATTTCGTTTCAGAATGTCCGCCGTTTTAGTGCTCTTTCTCCTTATGGGATTTGTCCTTTCCAGTTTTTATCGTTCTTTTGTCTTTCAGAGAGAGGTAAAAGAACGTGTGAAATTCTTGGAAACCCGGGGAACCTTTGCGGAAAGGATTATTAAGGACTACACTAAAGGGGTTTGCCTCATTCTGGGTTCTTACACTCTTGGCGAAGAGGAACAAATTCCTCGCCCTGTCACTTACGATTACACTGGAACAGGTTTTTTGGTAAGTAAAGACGGCAGAGTGATAACTAACCGTCACGTGGCCGAGCCGTGGTGGCGAAAAGGCAGGTTCGGACCAAAAGAAATGGGCTTTGCCCCTAAGTTTCTTGAATTCAGGGCCTTCTTTCCATGCGTTGCGAAGTCTTTCCCCCTGCGGGTGGAAAGGGTTTCAGAAACCGAAGACCTGGCCCTGGTCAGGTTTGACCCAGCTGGGGAAGAGCTTCCGGTAATGGAATTAGACAAAGCGGGAATCGTAGAAACAGGCGAACCCGTTGTAGTCATTGGTTATCCGGCAGGCATCAGTGGTATTTTGGCCAGGATAGACAAAGAGGTGGTGGATGAATTGGTCTATAAGAGGGGGCTGGGATTTGTTGATCTGGCTATGGAACTCTCTAACCGAGGTCTTATAGAACCCCTTGCAACTCAAGGTCATGTAACTGGTACTATGGAAGACAAGATAGTATTTGATGCTCAGACCACAATAGGCGGCAGCGGCGGACCTATTTTTAACCACAAGAGAAAGGTTATAGGGATAACTTATGGTATCTTTACCGGATTTGCCGGATCTAATTTTGCTCTTCCTGCAAAAGGTGCACTGCCCCTATTGGAACCTCTGCCTGAAGAGGAAAAAACACCCGCCTCTAGCGAACAGGCTCCAAGCCCTGGTGGCCAGACATCAGAACTCCCTGAAAAATAACCTAAGGAGCAATTGCCACAACAGCAGTAAAAATCAAACAGTCTACCTCTCTTAAACGTTCACCTGATCCAGCTTGCTGGTATGATGTTGATCGGCGTCCCTTGGGTCCCAGTTCAGGAAACTAGGCACTGCCCACATAAAAGGGTATTTAGTTATCTGTGCTTGAAAAAAGGAAGCGTATCTTTTAACCCCCTCCTCCGGAGTTAAAAAGTCTCCAGAAGGGACAAAGCATAAACGGTATCCGCCATTTTGGGCCTTATCGGAAAAATAAAAAAAGACTGGACTGTTGTGCCTCAGCGCCAATTTAAAAGGAAAAACACTGAATCTAAATGGCAAGCCAAAGAACTCAGCAATTACGCCTTGTCTTGCGTGAAAATCAATGAACATCGATATAACGCCACCTTTCCTCAGGTGGCGGACAAGTTCTTTTTCAGAATCTCTGGTAAGAAGAGCCCGTTGAGTATCTTTAAAAAACAAAATATCCTTGCTTAATAAAAACTCTATTCCCAATTTCAATATATTCTGCTGTCTTTCAAACCCACTGTGTCCAACGAGCGTCTTTACATCGATATTCATTTCGTGGAGAATAGTGGAGCAAAGTTTTGGACCTA
>JAHFOV010000036.1 GCA_023261505.1 Planctomycetota bacterium | reverse complement strand
GTGCACCTGTTAAGGTCAAGAGGTTTGGATGTAGGTGTTATGAAGCCTGTGGCTACAGGGGGAAAGCGGTTTGGCGATAAGTGCCTTTCTGAGGATGTCAGACTCCTTATAGAAGCAGCAGGCACAAAAGACCCTTACGAAATGGTAAATCCTATATGCCTCTACGCCCCAGCAGCCCCGAGCATTGCCTCTAAGGAAGAAGGAAGACCCATAGAACTAGAGGGTATCTTGAGGGCTTTTCGGATGCTAAAGAGAAGTCACCAATTTCTCGTGGTCGAGGGGATTGGGGGATTGTTAGTACCCATTAATTGTAACTTATTCCTGGCTGATATAGCTAAAAAGATGTCCTTACCACTCATCATTGTAGCAAAGACTTCTCTGGGAACAATAAACCATACCCTCTTGACTATTGAGGCAGCCAGAAAACGCCGACTTAAGATTGCAGGGATAGTGTTGAACTCTACCAATGGGCCAGAGGATATAAAACTTTTGGATTCCATTAAGAAAGAGCTAGAGAGGCTCTCCGGGATGCATGTCCTGGCTGTCGTACCTTTTATCCCTGAAGAAGATTGTATTCACCCCCAGCAATCCCTTTGTACAGCTCTGAAACCCCTTTTAAACCTTTTCAGCTAAAATTTGCACATACTTATCACCTTTCTCAGAGTAGGGGCTGGCCTTGTGGTGTTCAAACCTGAAGGGTTTTTGTGAGTATTAAAAAGTTTTTAAGTTAATAAAGGGATAGCCCTTCCACTACCATGACACTTAAGGCAGTATAGACCGCTCTTGTCTTCCCCTTTTCCATCACAGGTAGGGCAGGTTTGAGCTTCTTTACTCACGGGGATAAGGCCTATGCCCCGACAGGCTGGGCAGGCATTTCTCGCACCTATGGGGGAAACTCCTCTACCCCAGCAGTAGTTGCATCTAGCATTGGGACTAGCAAGCCTTACTTTCTTCCTGCCCTGGCATACATAACACGTTGACAAGGGTGACATGATTGCAAAGGGGTCTTTTCCTGTCCCCTTGCAAAATGTACAAGCAATCTCTACCTCTTTCTCTTTGCCCATTCTAAACCAACCCATGTTTTATAGCCTCCACATTTTCTTTTTTGACTCTATTGTTTGTAGTTTTTTCTTCAAGGCGTAAAACTGCCTGTCACCTGTCACATCCGAGTTTATGTCTCCAGGGCTTAATACAGCCACCCTTTCTTCTTTTTAGCGCCTACTGCCTCGAGGTGTTTCTTCAGGGTAGAAAACTCTTCCTTCTGTGTAGACTCCAGGGTTTCAAGCCTATTTTGCAGGGTTTCGATCTGCTTCCTCTGGTCTTCCACTAAAAGCTGTTGAGGGTAACTGGAATGGCTCCACCAATCAATCCCCAGTTCCTTGGCCCTATCCACAGAGGCTATAAGGAGGCGTATCTGTATTGTAAGAAGCTCAGTATTGATTAAATTTATCTTTATGTCCCCAGTTATTACGATACCCTTGTCCAGTACCCTTTCCAGGACATCCGTCAGGGCATGACCTGCTACGGAATGCTGAATAGACATTGTTTCTTCCCTTTTTGAGTGATACGAGAATTATTACTTATTTTTCACCCATAGTATTTTTGTAGAGTTAAATGTTCCGAGTTGCAAAAGTAACTTAAAATTCAAACCTTAGAGCACTGCCCTCTTTTAAAAGAAGGAGGTTATCGGTCTTTAAGACCGAGAACCCACGGGGAGGGAGGGTCCCGTGCTCCCCATGCGCTGGCACAGGAGGAGGAGAAGACCTAATGTCCAGCGACCTTCTTCATTCTGGCTTTTTGAAGCTCCTTTTTACTTATCAATATCTTTCCATCGGAGCCAACTAGCTTTAGTTCCACCACATCCCCATCTGTAACCCCTGCGAATTTCTTAATGTTGGTGGGTAGTGATAGCTTTCCTCCATCCTCTATTCTGGCAAAAGTCCTAACCAGGGTCATAAATTCCTCCTTTTCACACCTCTTGGTTTACCATGTAGCGTTACTCAGATTCTAATAACGCGAAACGAGGTCGCACGCTACGTGTCCTTTAGTAATTTTCCTATTGGGCCAAGGTCTATGTTCAGGTCTTCGTCCTTGAAGCCAAAGTGTCTTTTAAGCCCATTCATCTCCTCTTCCAATCTCATAAGGGCCATACCCAGTTCGTTTAACTCTTCCTCACTTAATCCACCTCCCTCCATGCGGCGCAGGGCCTGTTTTTCCAGAAGCTGTCGAAGGAGTTCTATAAGGGTCAGTACCAGCCTGGCCAGGTCTTTTCCTATATTTTCTTTTTTAAGATTTATACGCCTAGGAGCGGTGTCCTTACTACCCTTCAGTGCACGGATGAAGTCCTCAGGGCAATCAGTCTTTAGTTTGACAGTGGGCATTCTTTTTTCTTACTAACGTCTTCGTTTCTTTATGCCAGCAAACTCACAAGGCACACCTTGCTTAAGGGTATCACTGTGATCTATTTTAAGAAAACTCCTTCTTGCAGTTTCAACTGATGTTACTATTAGCCTAAGTCCAATCCAGATAAGGTCCACATCAGCCAGGGATATGGTGACATCCCCTACCAGGACGACACCTTTATTTAGTAGCCTGTCCAATGCTTCACACAAGATGAGTGGCTCTTCCGCAGACCTCACAATGGCGTCCTTTTATTCGACTGGTGCAACTAGCACCCCTGTTTAATTAAGGATTGCTTGTGCCTTTTCTAGGTTCAATCACTTCGTACATCTTCTTCCCCCTCCGCACCTTCTAACTCTTCTTCGGAGGTACCTTCTTCATATTCCTCTATGGCCTCCAGCTGGTCAAGCAGTTCTGCCTCCTTCTGATTAAACTCCGCTTCTGTAATCTTTCCTGCTTCCACTAGCAAATAAAGCTCCCTTAACTGTGAGGTTATCTTATCTTTATCTGTTAATTCCTCTTCTGCCTTCTCGTAGATTTTTTTAAATACAAAGAGCGGAAACTTTATGGGGGAAAGAAGTATGTCATCTACTAAGAACATAGTGTCTCCCTCTTTCCTGTGCAGCAAGGTGCACATGGCAGAAGTTGTAAAGGGGCCAAGGACCTGTTATCTCAAAGGAGTGCGTGTCGCTAAAGCCTTCGGCAAGCTCTTCTACTCCTTTGCAGAACCTTTCTTCTCCTGTTTTGTCTATCAGGCAGACCAGACGGAGGATGTTTTTTTCACCGGACACCTTGAGTTCTTTTGACTCGTGGCAGAAGGCAGAAAGGGCCTTTTGCACCTTTTGGGTATATTTCTCTCTTTCTTCCTTGAGGAGAGATTCAAAAAGCTTCCCCAGCTCAATCTTCTCCCATTGAGAAGGCATACCCTCAGAAAAGAGAGAGGTGGCTTCTTCGCGTAGGTCAGGGTGGTTTTCTACAAAGTACTTGTAAATATTTTCTACGTCCCAGACGAGCCTGAGAAACATTTCTACTTTCCCACTGTATCTGGAAAGGCAATCCCGGAGGGATTTATAATTGTGTTCCATAAGTCGGCCTATTTGCATCCGTTCGGCAATAGTTCCGAAGGATACCGGCAGGATGGTCCCCCTCTTCATAAATTCTTTTATCACTTCCTCATGGAGCTTAAGATGTTGTCTCTCTGGACGGATTTTAGAGGTACGAATGTCACCGACCAAAGCCGTTATGTTCCCATATTTCAATGGAAATAGCTTAGTCCCCTTTATACCCACCGGAAAAGGTGGATAAGCAAGTTCATTTTCTATTACTCCATAGACGTATAGGTACATGGCTACACCACCTTATCGTAAATGGCCAGGGCGTGATAGGTATTTCCCTCCTGGAGGTATTTTTCTGCTAAATTAAAGAGGGCTAATCGGGCCTCCTCCGCCTCCTTACAGTCAGGATACTTTTGAAGGATTTTAGTATATAGACCTATGGCCTGATGGATATTCCCTTGGCTTTCAAAATCCCTTGCGAGCTTCAACAGCCTACTTAAGACAAGAGGAGTTATCGTATCCTCTTTTTCTGGATGGGGCAACAATGCTTCCTGAATCTCAGGCATGGAAACCTCCTTCTTTTTGGTCTAAAGAAAAGTACATCCATTAGCCATTGCGGCGAAACCCCGTAGGTTGTCATTGCGAGGGCCAAAGGCCCGAAGCAATCTCATTTCATGCTTCACAGGGATTGCTTCGCCTTTGGCTCGCAATGACAGGTTGCTTTGCTAGCGCCGATGCCTAGAAACGGAAAACCATCTCCTTTCCTTTGGTCCTTGCTGTTTCAGGCGGTGTATATTGTTCCTTGCCCGCTCCTTTGTCTGAACCAGACGGAAAGTCCTCGCTGAGTTTCAGGCGATTAGTTAACTCGGCCTCTTCCTTTTGGATTTTCTGGAGTATTTCCGTAAGGCTATTTGTCCTCTCGCTGGAGTTTTTGAGTTGAACCTCAAACCCTCGCTTTCTTGCTTCAATGGCCGTCAATTTTCTAAAAAGGTCATCGAGTCCCTTTGAATGGCAGGGCTTAGGCGACCTCAGAGCTTCTAGCCCTTTTCTTGCGGTTTTTTTCATCGAGTTCTGTCCCCTTTGTTAGGAAAATAGGGCCTTATATCCTCAAGAGTTAAGCTGCTTCCATTACTACTCGAAGCCCCAATGATGTCACTGCAAATCTCCAGGAAGTCCCTTTCAAGAGATACAGGGATTCCCTCCTGGGCCGATATCTTTGAAATCGTAATACTTGCCCTTAGTGTGGGCCTACGATGATTCCGGTTCCTTTCCCTCAGGCCTCTGACAATCTTTACGACGGTCTCCACATCTTCAGAAGGGAGGCCAGACTTGGCTTGGGCTATCTTAACCTCTGTCTCGCTGTCTGGATATGTAAGGTTTATGGTAACCATCCTGTCCAGAAGGGCATCTTGGGTATCATGGATGCCTGCATACTCCATAGGATTACTGGTGAAGATGACCCTGAAGTCCGAGTGCACAGCCTGGTAGGTGTTACCGCCCGTATAACTGCTGGGCATGCAAAGGAGGCCCTCCTCCAAGACGCTCAGGAGGACATTATTGGCCTCGGGCCTGGAACGGTTAAATTCGTCGTAAAGGAGGGTATAACCATTCTTACATGCAAGGGAGAGTCTATGGTCTACCCATCTTTTGGCCATGCTTTCGTCCACCTTTAGAACAGAGTGGATGAAATTATCTACCGTCTTACTCAGGCGGTAGCCATTCCCACCTCCCAGGAGGTCCACAGTACGGTATTCCTCATCCCCATAGATAGCCACAAGGGGTCTATCCAGCCTGGAGGCAACATAAAGGGCCAGGGTGGTCTTACCGCTACCGGCTGGCCCGCTGAAATGCACTGGAAAGCCACCTTTAAGGTAGGCAAGGGCCCTTTTCATAATGCCCTCGAGGAACGGGGTTAAGATGAAGTCCTCCCTGGCCTCAGGCTTTAAAACCGTATACTCAGAATATTCAGAATCCAGATGCATAGGCTAAACTCCTCACGAATTGTGAAAGAAAGTTATTAGTGAACCCTAGACATATCCTTGGAAAACTTGTTAAAGGTCGCACTGGCGGCCTGAAAATCCTGTCTAAGAGGCTGAAGAAAATTATTATGGAATCCATTCAAAAAGCTGTGGGTCTCCTGGACTATCTCCTTACATCTGTTAGTCCTGTTTTGTTTGGAGGCCAGCATGTCACGACACATGTCTTCCATCTTCTTTGCAAAACTAAATTCCATTGTTTTTCCTCCTTTTTTAAATTGTGGTGTAGCGTGCCAGTTTGTTTAGCACATTAATGTTTATTGTACGACGCTACGTCTTGAAAGACCCTTTTTAGAGGGAGTCGCAAAGGTAGGGGCGGCGAAAGCTGTCCTTTGCGCCCCCTCCTTAAAGGGTTACATAAATCCGTCTAGGGCGAATTGTTCCTAGGCTGGTGCAGCAGCGGTTGCCGTCAACCCTATGGCCTCAGCATACTTTAAATAGGTTTCCACAGAGGCTATTACTACCCTTGCCTCTATTGAGAGTAGTTCGATGCCTACTAAGGACACCCTTACCCAGGCATCAATAACTATACCCCTATCCAGTATACGATCAACGACCTCCGCCAGGCTACTAGAATCACAACTCTTATTTACCCTTGCCATCTCTTTTCACCTCCTTTCATTTGGATTTGTAGGACTAAAAACTTCGTTTCTTTAATTAGCGAATTGAGTGCCAGTAATAGGTAAAAATATTGTAATTAAGTAAGTCGTTAGAAACCAATTTGATATAATAATGAAATATAAGTGGGAATTATTATTGGGATACATTTTGGAAAGATTCCTATGGAAGAAAATCCATAGTTATTGAGAGAGTCCCATAAGAATGGGTTCTGAAATATAGCAGTTAAGGACAGGTCTTTAGACCATTAATATAGTCAATAGACTCAATAACTTGCACTGGCTACTTAGAGAGGGATTTTTTGGGGAAGAGGCGGTGGATGTAATGTCTTATTTCATTAATTTTAAAGGGCTTACTTATAAATCCAATAGATAACCCTTCTTCCAACCCCTTCTGAATGGTGGGGTCGTCGTTATAGTAATATCCCGATATTAGAATCACAGGCATAGCGGGGTTTGAGGTTTTTATCAACCTTGCCAGCTCAATACCGTCCATATCAGGGAGCTTAACATCCAGGAAGACCAGTTGGGGGGCCTTTTTATTCAACATATTCAGTGCATCTTCGGCATTATAGGCACTATGGGTCTCAAAACCTTCACCCTGGAGTATCCTCTCCAGGGCCCAGCACATGTCTACTTCGTCATCCACTACCAGCGTTACAAATTCTCTTTCTTTCATATTTTGAGCTCTAATAAAGTAAAGGGTGGGCCTCAAGTGTTGCAATAGGGTGGCTTGTGTTTTTTTGCTCTAAAACAAAAATATAGACCGCTGAAGTAGTTTTTAGAGGTTTCATTATATTCTTTTAGTTACAGGGAGTAAAATGGTGAAGGTAGAGCCTTCTCCTTCAGTGCTTTCTACTTTTATCTCCCCGCCATGTTCCTTAACTATACCGTAGCATATGGACAATCCTAGTCCGGTTCCCTTGCCAACAGGCATGGTGCTAAAGAAGGGATCAAATATCTTGTCAATGTGCTCTTTGGGGATACCTACCCCATTATCTTTCACTACGATCTTCAACGCAGCGGTCATGTGCCTCTGTTCCAGCTCTGTCTTTATCCATAGATGGCCTCCCTTGGGCATGGCATTGGAGGCGTTAATAATGATGTTTAAGAAGACCTGGTTGAGGAGTTTGCCATCGGCCTTAATCAAAGGCAAAGAAGGGTAAAGGTCTCTATGTACAGTGATTTGCTGGGTAGTAAGCTGTTTGCCGATAAGCGTGAGAGTTTCCTCTAAAATTTTGTTGATGTCTGTGGGTTCATGCTGTCCGGGGGAGTGTCTGGCAAATTTTAGAAGGCCCTCTATTATTTCGGAAGCCCTTTGGATTCCGGTGTAAATCCTTTGTGCACATTCCTTGAGAAATTCAGGGTCGTCTGGTCTTTCCAGAAACAGCTGGGCGGCAGCGGAAGTTATCCCCAGGGGGTTCCGAAGTTCGTGGGCAATCCCCCCCGCTAATACCCCAAGGGAGGCGAGTTTGGCGGATTGAATCAATTGGCCCTGAAGCTGTTTCGTTTCCGTAAGGTCTCGCCCAATAGCAGCAAGCCCTACCAACTTACTACCACCATCTCTCATAGAAGAAAAATTCCATGCAACAGGTATTTCTTTACCTCTTTTGGTCTTTATCTTCACTTCTATGTTTTTTACTTTTCCCGCTTCGGTGGTGCTGATGAGTGCCTGTCTTAGATTTTCGTCTTCCCCAGTTGCACAGAGAGAGGTAATATGGCGTCCTATCAGTTCTTGGGCACTTAATTCCGTAATCTTTTCTCCGGCGGTATTCCATGTCGTGATTATGCCATAAGGATCCATGGAGACCACTATGTCATTAGCACTTTCTACCACACTGGCTAAGTGTCTTTCGGTCTTCCTGACCTCTTCCCTTAATCTCGTCTGCTCTGTTATATCCTCCATAAGGAGCATAACGTGCTCTATCCCTTTTTCACCCTTAAGGGGATTCAGGCTGTAGTAGTAAACCCTGTATGGGATGCCCGGGGATCTGTAAATCATTTCACGCCCAGGGACTGCGTGTCCCTCCCTAAAAGTCCATCTAAGGAGGTCTGGAATCTGGCTATATTTCAGCAGTACGGGAGGGAATATATCTTCTGCCTGCTTGCCCATCACTTGCCCCCTTTTTAGCCTGGTCTTTTCTAGAAAATTCTCATTTACATAAACCACTTTCAATGAAGAATCAAAGACGAGGATGGAGATAGGTATGTGGGAGATGATTTGTTCAAAAAATTTTTCTATATCAGACACAACATTTACAGTGTTTCAGGCACCTGACTTCTTCCCAAAGGAGCTATGGACTTTTATAGCCATTTCAGCTATTTGCTTCTTCAAGGTAGCCGCCTGCCGGAAGGCCTGGCATTGAGCTGATTCACTGTGACCAGAACTCTTCAGAAGTTCATCTACCTCACGGATAATTGCCTCGGCTCTTTTTATCTTGTCTTGGCTGTCCTTTGCGGCATTCAGGGCTCTGGTATGTGCGTCCAGAGATTCTTCTTTATCCTGACATATCCTACAAGAGATTATCGCCATGGGCATGTTCTCCTTTTTGGACTTCTGCAAACTCGTTTGCAATTTTCACTGTCATTGCGAGGGACGAAGTACCAAAGCAATCTTGTAATGCCTTTTAATAGTGAGATTGCTTTGCTCCGCTAGCAATGACATGCCACTTCCAGCGCAACGGCTGCTTTGGAAGCACTTTCTTGCTTTTGAATAGGTCTCCTTTCCTTAGATTTCAAGAAACTCAGGGACGAAACTGTAAGGGGGCCAAGGGCCACTGAAAAGGGTCTTCTCTGGGAAGACTCCTTTAATATCCTCAAAGATTCTCTCAAACTCCTCCAGCCTGTTTCTCCTTACAAGATAATTAATAGAGAGCATTGACCTGTTAAATTCGAATTGGCTCTCGTTAATTAGGTGGATGAATTGTTGTTCCAAAATCTTATGGATTTCTTGGGCACGAAGGCTAAGCTGCCGCTCTTTATCCTGAAGCTGCCTTTTTTGTCTTAAATACTCAATTCCCTTTTCCCGCCTTAGGTGGGTCAGTCTTTCCCCAGGCCAGGCTGCAGGGGCGCCTTCCGTTTTAGGCAGATGCCCCCCACTGTTTGACTCACCATCCAGTATTACCCTAAGACTAATCTCTACTTTATCTTCGAGTCTATCAAGGATTTCTTCTAGCTGTAAGGAATGTTGCTGCAGGAGTTCTATTACTTTTTCCCTGCCCTTCAGAGTAGAAGGAAACCGCATAGGAATTACGGGCAAGAAGGCGTGTACGCATTCTATTATGTCCTTGTGCTGAAAGAGGTCTTGAATAGTAAAAGAGTGATTTTCTGAAGGAAGCATTGAACCCACCCCCGCCAGTTCCGCCCATGGAATGACCTCCAGAGGACTCTCCCCTATCCCTTTCAGTGTATCTGGTGAAGATAGCATTTTTCTGGTCACGCAATAAAGGTAAATTGTTTCCATCAATTAGCTACCCCTTCCATGTTGCCTCCTCAAGGCTGGGACAGAAGTTGTAAGGTGGCCAGGGACCGCTGAGTTCAAAAAGGAGCCCCCATTGCTTGTAACTCTCTTTCAAATATTTTATCTTTTTATTGAAGGCCGTTAATATTTGTTTTGATATCAAGAAGGCGCAATTTAAGAGCATATCCTCTGTTCTTTGTGTAACCTTTTTGTTGTGGATTTTCAGGGTCGTACTTTCTACGGATAGGCAGGTTAGCCCATCATATATGTCCTGTATTATCCCTTTTAGGGCGCTTCCAAATCCTTTTTCTGTATGTTCTTGCATGCGTTTCATATAGAGGTATTGTTCCCCAGGTGTTCTGAAGGTCTTGTGGGACATTGCCTTTAGATCGGCGTTTGTCTCTAGCAGGTGTTTTAATCCTTGAGATTCATCGCAATACACCTTTAGTGACCACTCTTCTTTATCCTGCATATATTCCAGGTATTGATCTAATCTGGGGAGGTGAGGATTTAAGGTATTCAAGAGGCTACTTTCGCTTCCGAAAAGGGTGAGGAATTTCATGGGTAGAACGGCTTGAGTTTGAGAAACGGCTTCCACCACGCCTTCATGCTCTCTAACCCTTTCTGCTACCCATCCTGCCTCTTTTACCTGCTTTTTTAAAGAAGCCGCCTTCCAGGTTATTTTGCTAAAGGCTACTGCCAAGTTTCTGTGTGAAAGAAAGGACACAGGCGTTGACTCCATCCCGTTTAATTGTAGCCCATAAAGGGAAGGGATATTTTTACTTATACAGTAAACATAAAGGCAAAGGTTACTCATGGCCGTTGATGAGGTTAAGTGTTGCGATGGGTCTTCATCTCTTCTAAGGCCTGCTTGAAATCGCCGGAATTGATATGTAATTCAAGTGGCGAGGCCTCTTCACCCTTTTTTTCAATAAGATTTCGTATGGTTATCATAGTGGCCCTGCGGCAGAGGAGTTCTATCTCTGCCCCACTCCAGCCTTCTGTCTGCTTAGCCAGTTCTTCAAGGCTAGCATCTTTTGCTAATGGTTTGTCCCTTGTATGGACTTGTAATATCTTTAGCCTGGCCGCCTGGTCGGGGATAGGTATTTCGATGCTAGCGTCAAAGCGGCCTGCACGGAGAAGGGCAGGGTCAATTATGTCCGGTCTGTTAGTAGCACCCAGTACCAGAACCCCTTTAAGTTCTTCTATTCCGTCAAGTTCTGTGAGCAACTGACTGATAACCCTCTCTGTGACCCTGGATTCCGACTCTCCTGCCCCGCGGCGAGGTGCAATGGCATCAATCTCATCAAAAAATATGATGCAGGGAGCGGCCTGGCGCGCCTTACGGAAGATGTCCCTGACAGCCTTTTCTGATTCCCCTACGTATTTGGATAGCAGTGCCGGCCCTTTTACAGAGATAAAATTTACCTTTCCTTCTCTGGCAAGGGCTTTAACCAGGAGGGTCTTGCCTGTACCAGGGGGGCCTGTAAGGAGGATCCCCTTGGGAGGCGTTAGTTTGGCCTGTTCAAACATTTTTTCATACCTTAGGGGCCATTCAACTGCTTCCTGAAGTTGTCTCTTTACATCCTCCAGGCCTCCCACGTCCTCCCAGCCGAGATCAGGTACCTCCACAAATACCTCTCTAAGGGCTGTAGGTTCTATCTCTTTGAGGGCTTGAAGGAAATGATCCATGCCCACCTTGAGGCTAAGGAGGGTCTCGGTGGGGATATGGGACTTCTGGAAGTCTATCTCTGGCATGACCTGGCGAAGGCAGCTCATAGCGGCCTCCCGGCAGAGGGCCTGTAGGTCTGCTCCCACGAAGCCGTGGGTAATCTCTGCCAATTTAGTCAAGTTCACATCCTCTGCTAGTGGCATGCCCCTGGAGTGAATCTCTAATATTTTCAATCTGGCCTTCTTATCAGGAATAGGGATGGTTATTTCCCTGTCAAAACGCCCTGGTCTTCTTAGTGCTGGGTCTAGGAAGTGGGGTATATTGGTGGCCGCTATCACTATAACCTGTCCCCTTTCTTTCAGGCCGTCCATAAGGGCCAGAAGTTGGGCCACTACCCTTTTTTCTACCTCCCCTAAGACCTGCTCCCTCTTAGGGGCGATGGCGTCTACCTCGTCCAGAAAGATAATGGCAGGGGTATTCCGTCTGGCTTCTTCAAAGATTTCTCTTAGTCTGGCCTCACTCTCCCCATAGAATTTGTGGATAATCTCAGGGCCGTTAATGGAAAAGAAACTGGCGTCGGTCTCGTTGGCCACTGCCCTGGCTATTAGGGTCTTCCCGCAACCAGGTGGGCCGCAAAGGAGTACCCCCTTTGGGGGGTCTATGCCAAGGCGTTCAAAGACCTGGGGATACTTTAAAGGAAGTTCTATCATCTCACGTATCCTTTGAATTTCCTTGCCCAATCCACCAATATCCTCGTAGGAAATTTTTAGCCTAGAGGGCTTGGTGGGAAGCTTTTCGGCTATCTTCAGCGAGGTGGTAGGTTTTATTATGACAACATCCTTAGGTTGTGTAGATTCTACCAAGAACTCATTATAGCGGGTTCCAAAAAGGGTGGCCCTTATTCTATCTCCCTCTACAAGAGGAAGCCCATCCAGAAGTGTGCCAATGTACCTGCTGTCCCTATCCATTAGCCCTGGAGTGACAGGGACCAATACTACCCTCTCCGCAGGTTGCCAGTCTACTTTTCTCAATGTTACCTTTTCGTCCAGACTCACCTGAGCATTGCCCCTGATTAGGCCGTCTATCTGGATACGGAACTTACCCCTTTCTTCCTTAAAGGTGGGCATAACTCGGGCTACAGTACGGCGATTTCCTAGTATTTCTATCACATCACCTATTTCCACTCCTAGGGCTTGCATGTCCGCAGGGTCTATTCGGGCTATGCCCCGACCGACGTCCCTGTTCATGGCCTCGGCCACTTTTAGCGATAACTTATCCTTTGTTGTGATTTTAGTAGACATATATTTCTTGAGTTACGCTTAAATTTGTTTTCTAAACCTTACCTCCAGGATGCCGTTCCTGCACGAAAAGCCCATCTTTTCCTTGTCAAAAGCCTTTCCTAATAAAACCTCTTTGCGGTATTTCTTGTCGCCAGCCTTTGCAGTAATTTCCAGGATGTCCTCATGGAGTTCTAGTTTTACATCCTTTTCTTCCACGCCGGGTAATTCAGCGACCACTAGTAGGTGAGCTTCCTCATCAAAGAGATCGACTATGGGTTCTCTTTCTTCTGAAACTACGGGTGCCCCACTGGGAGGTTTCTTTATATTTCCGAAGGGCTCAAGGGTTACCTTTTTTGCACCTCCTACCCCTCCTACCTTTACAGAAAAACCATATACACCTTTCAGCTCCTTGCCCCCAAATTCCCCTTCCTTTTTGAGCTCTTCGCCTTCTTGTGCAAGTTCGGAGAGCTTTTCTACAAGATTTCCAAGACCACTCAAGAAGCCTCCTAACCCAAGGTCTACGCTAAAAGTTGGAGGTTCTTTAGGGCCTTTCTCAGTTTCTTTTTTCTTTACCATTTTACTCTCCCTCTGTGTATGGTTCTCCTGAGCCATTAAATAATTTTATGCCATACTGTTTAATTTTGTAGTGTATGGTGCTATAGTCAATTTTCAATAATCTGGCCGCTTTGCTTTTATTGCCCCCAGTTCGCTGAAGTGTCTCGAGGATTGTCTTTCTCTCCACGTCTTCTACTGAATGTTTTACTATCTCTTTTAAAGAAAATCCCTCCCTGGGTAGTCTTTCTACTCCTATGAAAGATTTCGGGTAATAGGATTCATTCTTAGGAAGAAGGAGATGTTTAGGTTCTATGAGTGTTTCGGCAAGAAGGACTGCCCTTCTGATTATATTTTTTAACTCCCTCACATTGCCAGGCCAGGGATAAGAAAGGAGGTGTTCTACAGCTTCTTCAGTGAACCCCTTTACATGTTTATTCAGTTCTTTGTTGGTCAGTTCTACAAAATGCTTAGAAAGGAGGATAATGTCCTCTTTTCTTTCTTTCAGGGGTGGTATGTCTATCGTAAATTCATTGAGGCGGTGATAGAGGTCTGTACGAAATCTGCCCTGGGTGAGGAGGTCTTCTAGTCTTTCATTGCCAGCTACTATTACTCTGATGTCTATTTTGATATTCTGCTTTCCCCCGACCCTGCGTATGCATTTCTCCTGGAGGACTCTCAGAAGTTTATTTTGCATTAGCAGGGGGAGGTTACCTATCTCGTCCAGGAAGATAGTGCCTCCATTGGCCAGTTCAAATTGGCCTTCTTTGGTAGTGTAGGCACCTGTAAATGCTCCCTTTTCATGACCGAAGAGTTCACTCTCCATTAGGGGCTCAGGGATGGAGCCACAATCAACCACCACAAAAGTTTTATCTCTTCTGTGGCTGAGGTTATGAATGGCCCTAGCAACCAGTTCCTT
The DNA here is from genome assembly GCA_023261505.1 of Planctomycetota bacterium. GTDB lineage: Bacteria > Planctomycetota > Brocadiia > Brocadiales > Bathyanammoxibiaceae > JAHFOV01. The sequence goes on along the minus strand of JAHFOV010000036.1, from coordinate 9,567 downwards.
ACCTGAACCTGTCTCCCCGTATAGGACCACGGTAAAGCCAGTGTTAGCTACACATCTTATCTGTTCAAAGACCTTTTTTATGGCATCGCTGGAGCCTATGAGTTCGGAAAGGGTTGTCTTTTCTTCTAGTTGGGATTTAAGGGTATTTAACTCCTCCTTTAGTTCCCGCTCCTTTAGCGCCCTTTGGACCCTAAGAAGTACCTCCCTGTTGTCAAAAGGTTTGACCAGATAATCGTAGGCCCCTAGCCTCATTGCCTCTACTGCATTCCTAACCTCTCCAAAAGCTGTAAGAATTATTACGGGTATATCCCATTGTCTCTTTTTCATCTCCTTTAACAGGTCCATGCCATCCATTTCAGGCATCTTTATATCAAGGAGAACAACCTCCGGGTGGGCCTTTTCTATCTTTTCAATGGCCTCCTTTCCGTTACTGGCAGAAACCGGAGAATAGCCTTCCTTCTCTAGGACTTTACTTAGTATCCAGTGAATGTCTTGCATGTCATCTACAATTAAAACCTTTTTTCTCCCCATGGCTTTTTGCCGCCCTTTTTTCCTCCTGGCGAAGGTGTTCCATGAATAATTCTACTTGTATGTCTTTTGGTAATCTGGCGTTGACCTTGTGTAGTATGCCTATAAAGAGGATGCCTGTCTCTCCTGGCTTTAGGGTCTCGTTTATCCTTTGGGCTATGAAGCTGTCCCTCTTCTCCAGGCGTTCCGTTACCCCCTTCTTGTACTCCTCCAGGTTATCTCTTGCTTGTCTGGCCTCTTTTGAGATAGTATTATACTCTTCTCTAAGGAGTTTTGGGTCTTCTGTACCTACGAGTTCTGCCCCCTGTTGCACTAATTTAAGGAGAATTTGGTGGTTTCGGCTCCCTTTTTTGGCTAGTTCAGTGGTCAGTTCCATTTCTTTACTACAAACTGGAAGGCCATCTTGATAGACCTTCTGAATGGGGGTTTGGAGTTGTGTTACTCTATTTTCTATCTCTACCCACATCCTTTCTACGGCTTGCTTATGTTCCAGCCATCGTGTACGTCCAAATTTTTTGACATATTCTTGCTCAAGTTGGGCACTCAAAGAACCCATATCTATCTGTGTATGTATTATCGGGACATAAATCAGCCTACGCAAGGATTGAACCTTTATTTAGAGATTGCATGGGTTCTCAAGGCTGCTTTCCTTATAGCCTGCTTGACGACAGCCTTCATGAAATCTACATCAAAAGGCTTAGTAATGAAGTCCTGGGCACCAATGAGCATAGCCTGTCTGGCAGTCTGGAGGTCTCCGTAGCCCGATAATACTATAACGGGTAGTCTTGGTGCCATTCTTTTTAGTTCTTTTAGTGCCTTCATCCCATCCATGTTTGGCATTACCACATCCATTATTACTAGGTCTATTCCGCCTTTTTTAACCTTATGGAGGACGCGATTGCCGTTTTGTACGTTTATGACCCTATAGCCCTCTTTTGAAAAGACGCTGCGAAAAAACTTAACTATTTCAGGCTCATCGTCTGCAAGCAAGACAGTGTACTTAGATTTAAGGATTTTTGTGGCTTCAATCATTTTTCACTCTCCCTTGGTCGGTTTAGTTCCAGTTGAAAAATTCCGTCTTTATAAGAAGAGGAGAGGTCAGAAATGTCTACCTCAAAAGGTAAGAGTATCTCTTTATAGTATTTAATGTGGCCGTTTCTGGTCATGGCATCCGCTTCCAGACGCAGCACGTCCCCGTTTATTTCTATTTGTATTGCTTTTTCATTAGCGCCGGGAATCTGGGCTACAAGAATTAGGGAATTCACTTCATTAAAGACATCGAGGTGTGGTTGTTCTACTTTTTGGACGTGTAGATTTTGCTGATAACGAGCGAAGTTGGGTTCTGGGGTGAAGAGCCATGCCCTCTTTAATTCCCTTTGCGTCTGTCTTTGGGTAGTCTGCCTCAGGTGTGTTGTCCTGTTTATAGTTTCAATGCTCATATTCATTCTTAGCATTAGTTTGTGTGCCATAAGAGGGGTCTTGATGTCACGCAGACCTTTAGGTGTTCTGGGCATTATTTTTTTCCTTGTTTTTAGTTACCGCAAATTTTTTGCCAGAAAAATATTACTCAATTTGTAGCTTTAAAGGCTAAGGAATTATTTTCTGGAACAAATTCTATTGTAAATGTTCAATATATATAGAAATTATTCTATCGCGAAGGTAAAACCTGCTTTTGCCTTCTCAACAGCAGCAAGCACCTCTTCGGCCAGGAAAGGTTTTTCTAGGATAGAGTCTACTTGGGTCTCCTTCAATCGACTATGGTTAATATCTGTCCCTATGCCGGTTACCAGAACGAGGAGGGGAAAAGTGCTTGCCCTCTTGAGCCTTAATTCTTTCACCCGGGCAGCAATATCCCAACCAGAGACCTCGGGCATGGCCAGGTCACAGAAAACTATCTCAAAGGGTCTTGTGGATAGTGCATTGAGTGCAGTTTTCCCTTTTGTAGTGGCAATTACATGGTGGCCCTTCTCTAGGAGTATTCGGGTAAGTATATTACAAGTCTCCTCGTCATCGTCAACAACAAGGATTTGCAGGCTCTTTTCGCTAGAGGAGCTCTTTGTTCTAGCGGTTGTGTGAACTTTTTTTTGTGGATCCTTGCGGATTGCGGGCAATTTTAGTAGATTGGGCAGTTTTACTATCGCCGTTGTTCCCACTCCCTTACGACTTTCTAATGTTATTTCTCCTCTATGCTTTGCAACAATCCCGTAGGCTACACTCATTCCCAGTCCACTACCTTCACCCTTTGTCGTGAAGAAGGGGTCAAATACCCTTTTTAGTACTTCTTCCGGCATCCCTATCCCTGTGTCTGTAATATGAATAGAAAGGCTGCCGTTTTCCTTAAAAGTTTTAATGCTGACGTTCCCACCCTCTGGCATGGCATCCAGGGCATTATTTATTATGTTGAGGAAGACCTCTTTTAGTTCCGAAGAGTTACCAAGCACCCAGCCTTCATCTGTACTTTTTTTAAACTTTAAATGATAAGTGACTCCTTTTGCCTGAGCAAGAGTCTTCCAACGGGGCCTAGTATAGTTAATCACCTCCTTTATGATATGGCTGATGTTTAAAGGTACAAATTCAACTGAGCCCGCCCTTATTTTAGTAAACTCTTTCAATCGCCTGACGGTCTCTGCCCCATCCAGGGCGGCCTTTTTTATAACGCGCACACAATCCTTTAACTCTTTATTCTGCAGGCCAATCTCGTTAATAAGATGCACGTTGCCCAATATGACGGTTAGAAAATTATTGAAATCATGAGCGATGCCTGAAGTTAATTGCCCAACTACCATGAGTTTTTCTGTGTGGTTGAACCTCTCGCAGAGCCTCTTCTTTGCGGTTATGTCGCTGAGGACTACCCTTATCTCTTTTTCTCCCGTTGAGTTAGCCTGGGTAGCCCTTACTGTGGTGTAAAACTTATAACCCTCTTTTAAGGTAAAGGTTAACTCACCCTCAGATGGATGCCCCTCCTTGGTACTATCAATGATACTCCTGAGGAGGGGGGCTGATGTTTCTTCAAGAAAGTTGAAGAACGAGTTCCCTACAAGTTGCTCTTTCTGGTGGCCAAGAAATTGCATTCCTGCGTTATTGCATTTAATAATGACTCCATTTTCATCTAGGGAATAATACATGCAAGGGGCCTGGTCATAAAGCTCTTTATAAAGTTCCTCTGACTCCCGAAGTTTTTTGTAAAGTTGAGCATTGCGAATTGCTACTGCCGCCTCGTAAGCGAACATCTCCATTAGTTTGAGGTAGAAATTATCTGGGGTAAAGTTCTCGTTGAAGAAAAGGTTTATGTATCCAATGTTTTCTGCCTTTCCCTTTATAGGAACGCTCAACCAGCCCTCTAGGCCCTCTTCTTTAAGAAGTGTTTGAATAGTTCCTCTTGTGGCATCCCTTTCCGTGGAAACAGTGGATAGATAGACTGGGTGTTCTTGAGTGCATACTAAGTCACACGGGCAGGTCTTGTGTCCTATGTGAAGGAATTGTTCTATAAATTCCTGGCTCAAACCATGATAGCTTACAGCCTGGGGTTTAGGTCCCCAATTGGCAAGGCATAACAGGGCCTTACCATTATTGAAAAGACTAGCGGCTCCTTTGGTAATCTTTTGGAAAAGTTGGTCAGCAGATTCTATCTCCTTTGTCAGTTCAAAGGTGATGAAGCAGAGTTGTTGCAATAGTCTGAGATGTTTTTTCAGATTAATATGAATCTTTGCGTTTTGAATCGCTAAAGTGACTTGTGGGGTTAGTTGTGTCAATATTTCCCTTTCTTCCATCCTGCGAAACCGCTCTTTTTTCTTGCTGCAGAGTAAGAGTATCCCCACAGTTTCACCAAGATAATTTACAGGATACAAAAGGTAGGATCCGATACCTTCGCTATGTAATCTTTGCGCCAAAGCGCTACCTTCAAGTACGCTAGTGCACAGGGCCCTTTTTGGAATTTTAACGGAGCTAAAGTCAAATCGTTCCATAATACCATTTAATAATTTCTTCCACGAGAGGGGGTAGATGTAGTGTTCTTGGGATTGCTGGCCTTTTGCCTTCTCAAAGAGGGTTAGTGCTAATCCATCAAAATCCACTATCTTACGTAGCTCCTTAGCAAAGGTCTTTATAATCCTTTCTAAGTTTAAACTGGAGACAATAGCTTTGTTAATGTTTTGCAAGACCTCTACACACAGTTCCTTACGTACTCTATCGGTCGTATCGGCTAGTGTAGCAACAATCCCAGTAGGTTTATTATCGTTGTCTTTTAGGAGGGCCAGGGTGAACTCTTGTTGCAATCTACTTCCATCTTTTCTAAGGCCAATGCTAGTATCCTTCCAGGAGGCGTGCTTTTTTAGCTTTTTTAAGAAAAAGGAGAATGAATTTTTGCTGAAGGGATTGAGAAAAGTACCCATGTCCTTCCCCAGAACTTCATATTTCTTGCAACAGTAAAGTCTTAGAGCAGCTTCGTTACAGCAGGTAATTTTTCCCTTAAGGTCGCTAACGATGATGGCAGAAGGTATATTTTCTATAAGAGCTTTATGTATTTCTCCCGTTTCTGCTTTAAAAAGATTATCTAATAGATTTGAAAGATGGAGGGAGAGGAGGTCGGAAAATATCCCTTCTAACTTGCCTGATAAGTGTGTGTCTTTATCCGTTTGGATTGCAATTGTACTAAAAGGTTTTCCGTTAGTAGAAAGGTGAGTTAGATACCATTGGCTGCCGTTAATGTGGCACTTTCTTTCGAGAATAGACCGCAAATCCCCCTTAATGTAAGTATTTTCGCTTAGTGAACACCCCTGACTACATAGTACTGTGTAGCCCTCGTCGGTGTTCAAAAATACAATACCCTTGCGGCTGGAAAATAACCCCCTTACAGACCCCAGAAACTCTTCTATGCTGCCACTACATAGTCCTTTTATAATTTCTTGCGACCACTTGAAGCCCTTTTTTGCTGTAGCATCAGAAAATCCCAGGTTGCACCTTGTGTACAAGGTATTCCGTCCTCGTGCTGAGTGTAGCAAACATACATTAAAGTGTAGAAAGTATACCATAAAAAGATAAAATTGCAAGCATATAGTCTCATATAAGGTGAAATAAGGTATAAACAGTTAAATCTATTGGGTTTGAAATATATGCAAAATATCGTTATAAGGGTTGCTAAGACATCAAATTGTTTGTTTTTCTAATAGTAGCCTATCCAGCGTAGTCAAAGCACATTCACTTACAAGCTAGGAATAGAATTAACCCTAGGGAGATTTACTAGCAACATACAATGTTTCTACTTAATAACTATCTGAATGCGCTCGCTATTCTACTAGACCTTCACCTATCCCCTAAAAATTACATAAAAAAGAGTAGAATATTGCTGGAATACATCAAAAAGCTATTTACAATTAGTTTAACTGCTATATAATCGCAGATATTTAATAATGGGGAAGATATCGATGGGTGAGGAAACTTGGTGGAATATAATTGGGCTGTTGGCCGCAATTTGTACTTCAGCAGGTTTTATACCACAGCTAGTCAAGGGCATGCGGACTAAAAGGCTGGATGACGTGTCACCAGGGTTGTTGGTTCTATTAATCGTAGGCTGTACTTTATGGTTCGTTTACGGTGTGCACAAGTGGGATAAGATCATCGTAGGTGCTAATGCCTTTGTGGTCATGCTGGCCTCCACTATCCTTTACCTCAGGGTATATTATATACGGCAAAGGAGCAATCGTTATGTCAGGGGAGATGCAAGAGGACATAGATAAAATAATAATCACTGCAGAAGAGATAGGTAAAAAAGTAGAAGATATCTCCCAGAAGCTCAGTACTGATTACAAAGGAAAAGACCTTACCGTTGTTGCTATCTTGAACGGGAGCTTGGTCTTTCTTTCAGACCTTATCAGGCAATTACCGTTATCTATGAGGCTGGATACCATTGGGGCTGATACCTACGGTGCCCAGACCTTTCCCAGGACAGACCCCAGGCTCCTCAACAGTCTCAAGGTAGACGTCCAGGGCAGAGATGTGCTGATAATTGATGATATCATTGATACAGGGAAGACCCTTCAAAAAGTTTTAGAGGATATAAATAAATATAAGCCCCGCTCCATTAAGACCTGTGTGCTTTTAAACAGGTCTGATCGCAGGCAGGTGGAGTTGGAACCCGATTACTTTGGCTTTAAGATCGGAAACGAGTTTGTGGTAGGTTACGGGCTAGATTTTAACAATCAGTATCGTAACCTTCCCTTTATCGCCGCACTTAAGGCAGAGTGTTACGGCAAAAGGTAGTCTGAGCAGTACTTCATTTCCACAAGCAGGATACCCTTTAGATTATCTTAACAAGTAGAGTTAAGGCCTTTCTTAAGAACTCAGCAAAATTCATATCTATACAGCCCTTCACTGCCTTTCCCATGATTAGAAAAGTAATGGGGGATTATTAATCTGCTAGATAGATTAGCAGAGCATTTCCCGCCACCTTCTCATTCCTTTGCACCTCAGAGGTCGGTCAAAGGAAAGGAGAAAATTTAAGAAATGAATGCCTTTGCACAGGTTTCCTTTTAGGAATTCAGCCCTTTACAGTCTACTGCATGGCTATTCACCCTCGTTTAAATTGACCTCTAGTCGTCGCCTGATCTTTTTTAAACTTTTTGTAAAATAATTGCTTGACAAATGACAGAAAGACGGTAAACTTACTTAAACAAGGATGTTTTCAAAAAACAAATGATGAGAAAGCAGGAGGTAGTTTATGACCAATTTTAACACGCAAACTGTCTGTAGCATAATAGGGATAACTCCCAGGCAAGTACAATACTGGGATGAAACCAATTTCATAAAGCCTTCTGTCCGTAGGGCTACAGGTTATGGTAGTAGTCGTCTTTATTCTTTTTTAGACCTTGTGCAGATGCGGGTAGCTAAGACCTTACTGGATGGTGGAGTGACCCTTCAGAAGATAAGGAAGAGCCTGGAATACCTGAGGGCGCATGCCCCGGAGGTAAAGAAGCCTCTGGCAGAACTTAGATTCTTGACAGATGGCGATACCGTTTTTGTCCTGACCGCCGATAAGGAAAAGATTGTGGATGCACTGAAAAATGGCCAACTTGTGTTCAGCGTGGCTCTTGGAGACCTTGTTAGGGATTTAAATTCTAGGGTGCAAAAATTTATAATAACAAATGAGGTGCCTGTAAGGGTTGGAGGCCTGGAGTTCAAGGTACTCTTGGAATCCAATCCTGATGGAACAGGTTTTACAGCCAGTTGTCCTTCTCTGGGTCGTTTAGCAGTGGGGGAGACAGAGGAGCAGGCAGTAGAGGCTTTAAAGCAAGAGCTGGAAAGAGGTATAATAAAAGAGGTAAAGGAAAAGACAGGCTAGGTGCCGCAGCTTCCCACAAAAGCTCATGGCAGTTTATCTCCTTTCAGTGTCATGAGTACCCTCCTCTAAAGCTGCGGCGCCGCCTTTCTAGTTGTTTCGTTACGCTAAATCTTCTTACCTTGTAAGAGGTTTTTCTATTTTCGCTGGACTCGGCGAAGAAATTCCTAACAGTTACAGATTATAAATAAATGCTACTTCTAACCTGAAAGAAAACAGTAACTACTCTATCTTTTCCTTGTTTTAATACTGTTCCAATCCATCTTTACATCATATTTCCCTTCGAATTTGAAACCCATGTCAAAGGCAGTATTGAAGTCGTAGCCGCCTTTGAAGTCCTCTCTTGTATCTGAAGTTGTCTTTCCCATAAGGTCGTTTTCTACAAGATTGAAGACGATTTCACCGAAGTCTTCGCATCTCTTTATACCCCAGGCTTCAAGTACAGGCCTGGACATATAACCGAATTGTTGAAGAGCGAATACCCTTATGCCTTCCAGTAGTTGTTTACCTGTAACATGTCGATCTTTTTCCTTAGGACTGGAAGTGTCCTTGCCAAGTTTATGTACGGTGAAATCCAGCGCCTCAAAGATGAAGTAATAGGCCTGAAGGCTGTAGCGCGGGTCTCTTTTAGTAATACTTAAGAGTTTATCGTACCAGGTTTTAAAAGTGGCCTTTTCGCTCAATTTTTTACCTCTGTTAATGGTTGTGCGGATAATTCTATCCGAGGGAACAGGGCCTTACCCTTTGCCACCCTTGTAAAGGGCTTGAGAAGCCCCCAAGTATAACTTGACCTTTGTTCCCTCTCCTCCTTTGGGATTCCTAACTGCTGCTGAATCTCCTGAGCAGTATGAGGCATAAATGGAGCCATGAACAGGGCAATGAACCTGAGTGTCTCTGCCAAGGTGTATAGCTTTACAGAAAGTTTTCCCCTGTTTTCCCGGGCCAGTATCCATGGTTTTGATTCTTCTATGTAACGGTTGGCCTGGGCAATAAAATCCCATATAGCCTCTAGCACCTTACTGAACTGGAGATTCTCCATTTCCTTCTCTACAATGGCTTGCAGATTTTTTGCCGCTTCTATCAGTGGTTTGTCTTCATCCAGTGCACCAGGAGTGAATTCAGGTTGAGGCACGTGCTCTCCGTAATATTTTTCAATCATAGTAAGTGTTCTTAGCAAGAGGTTTCCTAGGTCATTGCCCAGGTCGCTGTTTATCCTGTGAATCAGTGTAGTGTAGGAAAAATTGCCATCCAGCCCGAAAGGAACCTCCCTGAGGAGGAAGTATCTGTAAGCATCAACCCCATACTGTTCGGTAATGCCAAAGGGGTCTATGACGTTTCCCAGGGATTTTGATATTTTTTTGCCCTCAATAGTCCACCACCCGTGGGCAAATACGACATTAGGTAGTGGCAGTTCCAGGGCCATGAGGAGAGCTGGCCATACTGCCCCATGGAACCACAGTATTTCTTTGCCTATGAGATGTACGTCGCAGGGCCAGTAGCGTTGAAATTTTTCCATATCATCGTCGTAACCCAGGACGGTAATATAATTAAGCAAGGCATCTATCCAGACGTAAATAGTCTGCTCCGGGTCCATAGGTGCCTTTACACCCCAGGCTAGGGAATGCCGGCTGACGCTTATATCTTCTGTACCTGCTCTGAGCCGATTGTAAAGTTCGTTTCTTCTGGATTCGGGTTGGATAAAATCT
>JAHFOV010000035.1 GCA_023261505.1 Planctomycetota bacterium | reverse complement strand
TTCATCCTTGGTCTTCCCGAGGAAACGAAGGAGACTATAGAGGAATCCATAAGGTTTGCCAGGGAGGTGAATCCAGACACCATCCAGGTCTCTCTCGCTTCTCCCTATCCCGGGACTAGGTTCTATGAGATGTGCAGGGAGAGGGGTTATCTGGTAGAGGAAAACCTGGTAATGGACAGGGGGTACCAGAACTGTTGTGTGCGTTATCCTAAATTGAGTCATGAGGAAATATTCCAGGCTGTTGAAAGGTTTTACAAAAAGTTCTATTACCGCCCTGGATTCATTATCAGGACGTTGAAAAAGATACTCTTCAATAAAGAAGAAAGAAAAAGGATCCTCAGAGAAGGGGAAGAGTTCAAGGCGTTTTTGTCTCGCAGGAAGGAGCTCATCAAAGGAAAACAGTGTTAAATAACGGTTCTCACCTTGGCCAGATTAGAAAGAATCTTACCCTGCTAAAAGAGGCCGTCCTGAATGGTGGCCCCAGCTTCATAAACTTTGCCCTCACCAACGCTTGTAATGCCAAATGTGGTTTCTGCACCTTCCCCAAGGTGGAGGCAAAGGACAGGGTATACGTGGATGCCCGTAAGGCCAAAGAGGCCCTGGACATCCTGTATGATAGGGGAATATGGTACATAACCTTTGTTGGTGGTGAACCCCTGCTTCACCCCCGGGTATGGGATGTTATCGGCTACGCCAAGGACAAAGGCATCGTCTGCATGATGTCCACCAATGCCTCCTACCTGAAAGAAAGCGCAGTGAGAGAGATGAAAGAGGCAGGCCTGGGTACTCTTTTCATCTCTATCGATGCCCCGTCTGCGGAGGAACACGAGAGGAATCGCGGACTTCCAGGGGTCTGTAAAAACATAAAAGAGATGGTGCCACTCCTAAAACAGGCGGGCATCAACTGTATTGCCTCAGTGACTATCAGTAAGGTGGTCAAGAATTATTTTAAGCTAGCTGATTTTCTAAAGGAATTGGGGCTGGAGAAGATTACATTTTCTAACCCGATGATACTATACTCAGATTCCTATGCTGGTTATTCTGACTCCCCCCTGATAGATTACACGCCTCAAGAGATAATCCAGGTCTTTCAGGACATAAAGAGGTTAAAGGCCAAGTTCAGGGTACTAAACCCTACTGCCGCCCTAAATGACATGATAAGATTCTTCAGTAGAGAGACAGTGAAATTCCCTTGCCTGGGGGGCTACAAATCCTTCTATGTGGACTGGAAACTGGATGTATATCCCTGCCAGACTCTGAACGAGAAGATGGGTACCGTCTATGAATTTGCCAGGGTGCCCTTTAAGAGGTTGTACTGCAATCGTTGTATAAACGAGTGTTTCAGAGAACCTAGCCTTATGCAGTATATTGCTATCTCTATAAGCGATGCACTGGAAGATTTTCGTGAGGGGAGGGTAACAAGAGGTTTTGATAGGTTGTGGGACAGAAAAAACCTTATTTCCTTTTGGGCCAGCGTCGAGGAGTGGAGGGCGGGGGGGCGGATTTAAGTGTTAGAGAACAGGAGACAGGCAGAAATTGGTAGGGGCGAACCTATGCGTTCGCCCTTTTGGGTTGACACATAGGTCAACCCCTACAGCTTACTACAGTTTACCTGTGTATATGAATAATGCAGGGGCAAGAGCATACTCCACCTGATGGGTATAGGAGAACCCTTATTGTCACGGGAGACGACTTCGGGCTTTCTGGCGGGGTCAATCAGGCAATAATCAAGGCCCATCGTGAGGGTATTCTCACGAGTGCCGCCCTCATGGTTACAGGAAAGGCCTTTGAGGAGGCAGTGGCACTGGCCAAGGCAAACCCAGGGCTGAGTGTGGGACTCCACATAGTACTGCTCCAGGGAAGGGCTGTCCTCCCTTATGAGAAGCTACCCCATCTTGTAGACCGAGATGGAAATTTTTCTAATAACTCTTTGCTACCAGGAATGAGGTATTTCTTTAGCAAGGAGGCCCGGCGGGAGTTGAGGGAGGAACTCAGGGCCCAGATAGAAAGGTTCCTCACCACAGGGCTAAGGCTGGACTTCCTCAGCGGGCATCTGAACATACATGTCCACCCCACCGTCTTTGGTATCCTCATTGAGCTTTCCCAGGAATTTGGGGTGCGGGCCTTCAGACTCCCCAGAGAAGGATTGCTATTAAACCTCAAGGCAGACAGCTCCAGACCTTTTTCCAAATTTTTCCATTACCTGACTTTCAACCTCCTCTCCTACTACCATAAAATGACCTTGACGAGAGTGGGATTTATATTTCCAGACAGGGTTTACGGTGTCCTACAGCACGGTGACATAAATGCCCGTTATGTAAAATATCTACTGCAGCATCTCCCTCAGGGGGTGACGGAGATGTATTTTCATCCCTGCGTATTACCATGTCAAGAATTCACCAGGTGGATGCCGGATTATCACCCGCAGGAGGAGTTGGAGGTTTTGATGGGTAGGGAAATAAAGGAACTAATAAAGGCGAAATCCATTCGGTTTGCTGGCTATTCTGCACTATAAATTATTTGCCAATCAGTTCCTTGGCAGATTCGTAGAAGTAGAAATTGCATATCACGAGAATAATCTGGCCCGAAAATCCGGCCTCATACCAAAACACGATGCTTAAGAGTTTATCGTAAGTTAATCCTTCAACCAACCCAACCACAAGGTTCAGTGACGCTTTCCCTGCACATGACAGGTACACCACCACTGCAACCAGGCATCCAATACAAACCCACTTAACTGGAATAGGGTTGACTGGAATATTGTTTTTTTGGACGACCAGGTAGTTCAGGTGTTTTGCTAGTTTTCTATATGCAATAAATATCCAGTATATAGCGTAAAAGGGAATAAACAAAAAAGCGACTACCTCAGTGGGAGAAGGTTTCTCTTCATCCAAGTTGCTAGCCTGCGCCAATTTCCATAGCCAATTTAAGACAATACAAGATACAATAATTTGGCCCATTAACAAAGCAGCAATCACAGAGACCTTATTGTATGACGGACCTTCTAAGAACACCTGGCACAAAAAGATAAAATAAGACCCATAAAGAACAGTCCAAGTTGCAGGATGGCGAAGGAGTTTTAGCAGGAGTTCTAGGAGTTGTTCCATGTAGCCGTCCTCCTATCGGATTTAATCCACGATGTTCTGTGCAAAACGGCAATTAAAAAAATATCTATTTAGATTTAATTAGAGGGTTGGATGATTCTCTTTTCTTGATGGGTAGATGTTAGTCCAGACATGGCAGAATCTCCTTCTGCCAATACTATCTTTCCCCCTTCCAGTAGATAAAAGGTATTTTTGCCCCAGGTGACTCTGTTTCCGATAAATCCCCAGCACCATACGATGAAGGTAATAAAATCTTTTACCGGGAGCAGAAGGAGGTGAGATATGGTCTTTGTGTCCTTCAGGTAGGCAACTTCGATAATAGTGGAGGTAAGAACCCTGGAGAAGAGATGGGCCAGGAAGAGGGTCCACCCCCACACAGAAAAGTCTGTTATTATCAAGAAGGCTAGGGAGAATGGCATGCCCCGTGTGAAGATGCGCAAGAAATAACCTACTGGCGCACAACTCCTGATGGTCTTGGCCCAGCGGACATTATGCCTCAGATATTCCATAAGCCCTGCTTCCTTTAGAACTACGTCTACCAGGTAGTCGCAGAGGCGGAGTTTGTATCCTGCTTTGATGATTCTATTTCCTATTTCATAGTCATCTGCTAAATAGTCAGCCAGAACCGGAAACCCCCCTATCTCCTCCAGCACCTTGCGCCTTACGGCAATGGTAGCCCCTAGACCGAAATTCATTCCAAAAGCGTTGGCCACCAGCACCGAGGGTAAGAAATCACCATTGATAAAGAAGGCCTCGATGGCGGAGGCGAAGCTGAAATTGTCATGAGTCTTATACAGACATGTAGTGCCTCCCACCTGATTGTCCTCAAATGGGGCAACTACCCTTTTTAGATAATCTGGCTTCACCCTGGTATCGGCATCATTGATGACGATTATTTCGTGCTTTGCCCGCTGATACATGTTATTAAGGTTACTTATTTTAAGGTTAGAGCCAATGGTCTTGTCGGAAACTACGAGATCAATATCTTTTTCGGGGAATTCTTTCTTGAGCCTTTCCACTAAGGGTACAGCAGGATCGTTGGGGTTTCTAACACCGAAGATAATCTGGTAGGCGGGGTAGTCTTGCTGGAGGTGGCTTAACAGATTCTCATAAAGGCCTTTTTCTATGCCATTTAAAGGCTTAAGGACAGTGACTGGCGGCAAAAAACCTGTTTTTAGTAAAGCAAATCTGCGGGATACTTTATTACCTCTTCGGAAGAACTTATGGGTGCAGTAAAGGGATAGAAAATAATAGAATTTGGAAGCTACTACTATGAGGAGCAGGAGAGATTTTAGAAAAAAGATAATCATCTAACGCCTGGTCCGCCCTTTGCCAAACAACAACGCCTGTTGAACTTATTGCAGCAATTTGAAAATGTTATTGACAATAGCCCTACCAACAAATTATAGATATTAAAGTTATGAAAATCATTAGTAAAGGTTTTCATTTTTCAAATTTAGGCACGAGTGTAACTTGAAATATGCTAATTGTCAAGAATAAAAGGAGATGCAATGGACTGGGGAACCCATGTAGTACTTTCTGCCAAGCTGTTAGATAGTTGTGGCTTAGAAAAGGGTAGTGCTATATACTCTGTAATCCCTGTTATAGATAAGGAGCCACCTCATTTTCACAGAGTTTATGCACATATCCTTTCCAATCAGCCGGAGTTTCTAGAGGTGGCTATGGAACTTTTTGGCTCTGAGGAGGTAAAGAAAAGGGATTTTGAGGCCCTGAGGAAAAAGGTAGAGCGCAAGGTAAAGGAGCTACAAGCAAGGTTAGAGTCTATAAAAAGCGATGGCCTGGAGCAGAGGCAAAAGATAGAGAACAATATATATGCTTATAAGAGGATTACGGAAGAGACACCCATCTTCCTTCAGCATGCAGAGATGGCTGCTAATATAGTAGGAGATAAGAACGTTAGCAAGATAAGTTGTCATAAGATGAGCGCTGCCGTAAGCCTCTTGAGTCACATATATTTTGACCTCTGGAATAATCCAGTACAAGTTTTTCTGCCTGGTTGTTCTTACTGTTCAGCCTACTGGAAGTTCTGGGAGGATATCGACTACATGAAGTTCCGCTCCAATTTCTACAAGCCTGAAAACATTACTGCCTTCCGCAAAGAGATAGCTCAATCTCAGATTTGGAACTGCAGGCTTAAACCCGAGGCCGTCATAAAGGCCCTCATTATACGCCTTGGAGAACTGAGCGAGCCTAGGGTTCCTTATGAAATTGTAGACATGAGCATAAGGGACTTCATGAGATACATGGAAATAAACGAATATCAAAGGGCGGACAAGGAACTAGACTTCTGCCATGCGCTGGAAAAAACAATCCAGGAAATCATATACCGCCAGTACAAAAGGCCGTAGGCCGGCTAAGGGAGTATTTGCACTTGAAGGCCGAGGAATTCCTGAATCTACTGGCATCTGCCGGTTACAACTTCTTCACAGGTGTCCCCTGTTCACTTATAGGGGATGTAATACTCTTGCTGGAGAAAGAACCCCGCTTTACCTACATGCCTGCTGTTAGAGAGGATGTAGCTGTGGGCCTAGCGGCGGGGGCCTATCTTGGTGGGAAAGTCCCGTGTGTACTAATGCAGAACTCCGGCCTAGGTCAATGTCTTAATGCCTTGACCTCCTTGAACCTTGTTTATAAAATCCCTTGCCTTTTAATCGTTACGTGGAGGGGTTACAAAGGCAAAGATGCACCCGAACATCTTGTTATGGGAAAAGCCTGTGCAAAGGTACTGAAATGTGTTGCGCTTCCTTATAAGAAGCTTACCCCTAAAAACGTTGCTAAGTCTATTAAGTGGTCAAGGAAAATAACCTCTAAGAAACAGATACCTGTTGCCCTGTTTCTACCAAAGGGAGTCCTCCAGTGAAGACAACGGCAGTGTTAAAATGTGTTATGGAAACCTTAAGAGATGAGTTTGTAGTGGCAGCCAATGGTAGGATTTCCAGGGATGCCTTTACCCTTAAAGACCGGTCTCAGAATTTTTACATGATTGGGTCTATGGGCCTTGCCTCTTCTATAGCCCTGGGCCTTGCTGTTACACAACCTCAATGCAAAGTGGTAATACTGGATGGAGATGGCAACGTCCTTATGAACCTTGGAGGACTGCCACAAATAGGGGAACTCTTGCCACCAAATATTATTCATATAGTCCTTGATAATGAAACCTATGGGTCCACAGGTAACCAGGCAACGATATCCAGAAAGATTTATCTGGAGAAGATAGCACAGGCCTCTGGCTATCTTTTGTCAGAAAAGGTTACCGAAGAAGGGGCATTCAAGCATGCCTTAGAGAAATTCCTTGACGCACAGGGCCCTTCTTTCCTTCTGGTAAAGGTAGAGGCCGAGGAAGAGCCTAAAGGGCTTCCCAGGGTTAGTCATAGTCCTATCTTTATCAGGGATAGATTTATGGAGGCAATCAAAAATATAGGGATATGTAGAATGAACATTAGTTTTGGGAGTTAAATATGCAAGAACAGTTTGAGAGAATGGTGCTATTAAACCCTGGCCCGGTTGTGACTTCAGAACGGGTTAGAAAGGCCCTTTTGAGGGGGGATATCTGTCACCGTGAGGAGGAGTTCTCCCGCATCCTTAAGAGAGTGAGGCAGATGCTTCTTGAGGCCTTTGTACCTGGGCATGGATACACCTCTGCGATATTTACCAGCTCAGGTACCGCCGCAATGGAGGCCTCCATAGCCTCCTCTATTGAGGTAGGTAGGGCGGTCCTTGTAATAAATAATGGCGTTTACGGTGAGAGATTCTCACGTATGGCCTCCATCTATGGGCACCGTAAGTTTGAGCTTATTTACGACTGGAGAGAGTTACCAGACCTTAACGAGATTGAGAAGACCCTTAAAGAACACCAGGAAATACAGGTAATAGCCCTCGTGCATCACGAAACTTCTACGGGCCTGATTAATCCGGTGAGGGAGATTGGTGAGATAGCCAAGAGATATGGGAAGGTCTTCCTATTGGACTCCATAAGCGGCCTCGGAGGGGAGGAATTGAACCTAGAGGAGTGTAAGGTGGACCTCTGCGTTGGCTCAGCTAATAAGTGCATCCAGGGGCTACCTGGCCTTTCGTTTGTGTTGATTAAAAAAGGAGAAATTGAGAGATTAAAAAACATACCGCCCCGTTCCATGTATCTCCACATACCTACGCTCTGGGAAAGCCAGGAAAAGAATACCGTCCCTTTCACTCCTGCAATTCCTATATTTTATGCCCTGGAGGTGGCCCTGGAGGAACTACTTGAGGAGGGGGTAGAGGGTAGGATTGCCCGTTATAAAACGGCTGCGGAGATTTTACGCTCTGGCTGCAGAGAGATGGGGCTCAGATTCTATTTGCCTGAAGAACTACTGTCCAATACCATCACCACCCTTTACCTGCCAAAAGGGTTTGATTATCAAAGCCTCCATGACAGGCTGAAGGAAAAGGGGTTCGTGATTTATGCTGGGCAGGAGCGCCTTAAAGGAGAGATCTTCAGGGTAGCCAACATGGGCGCCCTTACCAGGAGGGATTTAGAAAGCTTCCTGGATTGCCTTAGCAAGATAGTAGTCCGTCCATCTGCCACAAGCAAACATATAGCGTGCGATCTTGGATCGCATGTTGCATCACCACATTCAGATTTTGGAATGCGGGCTTCGGAATGCGTAATCCAGCCGTCAGCATTAAGCCTGCCTCAATCCGCAATCCGCAATCCGCAGACCACGCTCCGGGCTATAATCCTTGCCGCTGGGCTAGGCAAGAGACTAATGCCCCTTACAAGCCAGAAACCCAAATGCCTCATCGAAATCGGCGGGAAGACCCTCCTGGACAGGTATCTGGAATCTCTAAAAGAATGCTCCATTACAGACGTCACCTTTGTCCTTGGTCATTTAAAGGAAATGATACTCCCAAGACTTAAAGAGGCAGAAGCCCAGTTCAAGATTCACTACATCGTTAACAAAAATTACACAAGGGGCAGTATCACCTCCCTCTGGGAGGCAAGGAAAATTACATTAGATGGGCATGGTGATGTCCTTATTATGGATGCTGATGTACTCTTTCACCCTGCCCTTCTAAAAAGACTGATTGATTCTCCCAAAAAGAGCTGTTTCCTCCTGGAGGAACACTTCACGGACACGGGAGAGGAGATGAAACTCTTTGTCAAAGGTGAGAGGGTGGTTGCCATCTCCAAAAAGAATTTTTTTGACGCCTGCGGTGCTACCGCAAAAACGCCTTTGGTAGGAGAAGGAGTAGGATTCCTGAAACTGGCGGGGGAACATTACCCACAGCTAAAAAAAATCCTCGATGATTTTATTAAAGAGGGGAGACTGGACGTGGAATATGAGGAAGCCCTGAACAGGCTTCTATCCTACTGTGAGGTGGGCTATGAACGTGTAGACGATCTCCCCTGGATAGAGATAGACTTTGAGGAAGACATCAAGAGGGCGGAGAGGGACATCCTGCCAATATTAGAAAGATGAAGGAACACCTATGGTAAAGCGGGCCTTTGTTCTGGTAACTGCTCTGAGATGGGCCCTGGAAGATTGTGCAGGATTGCCCCTTTTTAAACGAGCCCTACTGGCCGCCCAGAAGGGGGGAATAGAGGAATTTTATGTCTTAGCCAGAGAGTCTGCAAAGCTCCAGCCCTTATTGCAAGATGCCAGATTCAAGGCCACCATCTGTTGGGTGGAAGAAAGCCTTCCAGAAGAATTTTTTAAATCTAGTTCAGCAGTAGTTATTAAAGGAGAGATGGTTTTTAATCCAAGAGTAATAGAGAAGGTGCAGAACTGGGAGTTGGGGGAAGATGCAGCTCATCTAGCCGTCAGGAAGGGGATGGTAGAGCGAGGTACCCTTGTAAGGCTTGAGGGAGAAAAGGTCTCTGGTATTGGAGGAGAAGAAGGAGATGCCTTGACAGCGGGGATACTCCTGGTAAAACCAGAGGCACTGAAGGGGATAAACCTTGGGGGGCACAGGAATCCAATAACCTTTCCTGAGGTAATCCGTCATCTATCAAATAAGGGTTCAATAAAGGCCGTCAATCTCTCCAGAGAGTTCTGTCAAGAAGTTACCTCAATAGACACCTTCAAAGAGTCAAGGAATGCGCTGTATAAACGTGTAGGCCTTTCCACTGATGGCTTAATGTCCATGTATGTTAACCGAAAACTTTCAGGACTCGTCACCAGGCTATTAATAAGATTGCCAATCACTCCTAATCAGATAACCATTTGTAGTCTACTTATTGGACTTGTGGCCTGCTGGTTTTTCTGGCAAGGGGGCTACTGGCATTGTGTTTTTGCCGCTTTGATATATTATGCCTCCGTCATTGTAGATTTGAGCGATGGGGAGGTAGCAAGGCTTAAATTTATGCAGTCCTGGCTGGGTGCCTGGCTTGATTCTATATGTGATAGTATAATTTATGCAGGGGTATTGGTCACAACGGCCCTTGCCCTTTCTAGAGCAGGCTATCCCTATGTCTTATGGGCGGGGCTGGCGGCTGCCATTTCCGCCATCATAATACTCAACCTCGAACCCTACCTGTTTTCTCAGAATATTTCTGAAGGCGTATTTAACATGTCTGCCTCTTTCACGGAAAGGCTAGCTAACGTGGATACGTTTCAGATAGCCCTTTTCATATTTGTGTTCTCTGGTAAGCTGCTGTGGTTCATCTGGGGCATGGCGGTAGGGTGGACAGTCTATCTAATCATTTTCTTTTACAAACTCTTTTTTAGATGGTTAAACAGAAGGCATGCAACGGGCTGAACCTCCGCATGATGGTATAGTCCTGAGCGTATGCTCCCATGACTGCCCGGACACCTGTAGTATCCTTTCACACGTAAAAGGCGGCAGATTGGTGAAAGTGGAGGGAAACCCAGAACACCCTGTAACGAGGGGTTTTTTATGTCCAAAGGTAAGGCATTATCCAGAAAGGGTCTACAGCACGGACCGTGTGTTATATCCTATGAAAAGAGTTGGCCCAAAAGGCATGGGCCGATTTCAGAGGATTTCATGGGACGAGGCCGTAGAAACAATCGCCTCTCACTGGAAGGCCATCATTAACAGGGAGGGCCCTACGGCCATCCTTCCCTATTACGGTTCAGGGACGCTAGGGATGGTGCATGGAAAACTGGCGGGGAAACGCTTCTTTAACCGTCTGGGGACGTTACAGCTTGACCGTACCATATGTACCAAGGCGGGCCGTATTGGCTACCTTTACACTATGGGTACCTCAGAAGGGGCAGACCCTAGGGGCATCCCCCATTCAAAACTCGTCATAGCCTGGGGGACTAACACCTTTTCCACCAATGTACACCAACTGCCCTTCCTCAGGGAGGCCAAGAAAAAGGGCGCCCTATACGTCGTGGTGAACCCGTTTAAGGTAAAAGGGGCAGAGGTGGCGGATTTATTCCTCCAGCCCAAGCCTGGCAGTGATGCTGCACTGGCCCTCGGCATGATGTACGTAATAATCAAGGAGGGGCTTTTTGACACTGACTTCGTGTCCAATCACACCTTCGGCTTTGAGAAACTCCAAAAAAGGGTGGAGGAATATACCCCTGACAAGGTGGAGAAAATCACGGGTATAGAGGTTGAGAGAATAACGGAGTTTGCCAGACTGTACGCCAGGAGGAAGCCTTCTTTTATTTATGTGGGTTCTGGATGTCAGCATCACACTAATGGCGGCATGACCCTGAGGACATTATCTTGTCTGCCCGCTCTCGTAGGGACATGGGGAAGGCCAGGAGGCGGTATCTTCTTTCCCACCAGTACTATATTTCCAGTAAATTGGGACTACCTTGAGGGTGAGAATCTCAGGCACAACGCGCCCGCCTCTTTAAACATGAACAGGCTGGGAGAAATCCTCACTAATAGCAAACCTGGTATAAAAAGCCTTTATGTGTTTAATGCCAACCCTTTAGCCGTCCTATTTAACCAGAACAAATTGCTGGCCGGACTTTTGAGGAAAGACCTCTTCACCGTAGTTCACGAATTGTTCTTTACGGATACGACTCATTATGCCGACATAGTACTACCAGCCACCACCCAATTTGAGCAAGTGGACCTCCATGCCTCTTATTACCACCTCAGCCTCCAGCTCAACCAGCAGTCCATAGAACCCCTGGGCGAATGTAAGTCTAACCTGGAGACCTTCCAACTGCTGGCCAGGGCCATGGGCTTTTATGAGCCCTGTTTTAAACAAGACAGTTGGGGTGTAATTGAGGAGATGCTGAGTGTTAACCATCCTGCTCTTAAGGGTATAACCTTGGAAAGACTCATCAAGGAGGGACATGCTCTGCTTAACATGGAAATTCCTTATGTGCCTTTTAAAGATGGGAGATTTTCTACTTCTTCAGGCAAAATAGAGTTTTACTCCAAAAAGATGGAGGCTGAGGGCCTTGACCCATTGCCGGCTTATATACCACTAGAGGAAGGCGAGGAGGCAACACCAGGGCTTTACGAAAGGTATCCCTTGTATTTTCTTACCCCCTCAGGGCATTCTCTTCTGAATTCCAATTTTGTCAATGACCCCTGGCACCAAAATTCTGATGGGCGGCCTACTGTAATTATTAATCCTGAGGAGGCTGAATCCAGAGGGATAAAAGATGGAGACCTTGTGAGAGTCTTTAACAATAGAGGTAGCTGTATACTTTGGGCCTCTGTAGAGGATAAGGTTAGGCCAGGGGTGGTGGTGAGCATGGGTCAATGGTGGAATCACCATTACCCCGGAGGTAAGAACGCCAACTTTACCACCCCAGACTTCCTGGCAGACATGGGAGGTGGCTCAGCCTTCAACACGAATCTGGTGCAAATAGAGAAGGTGGACCAGCTATAATGTAGGGACAGGTCTTTAGACCTGTCCATAAAAATTATCTATGGACAGACCTGAAGGTCTGTCCCTACATCAACTCCCTCCCCCTTGATGTGGGAGGGCTTCGGCCGTGAGCTCAGCCGAACGGTAGAGAGAGGGTGAATGCTACTCCACTTTCCCCTTCCATCGAGGGAGGGAAAAATTGGCGAAAAGGTACAATGTAGCGTGCGACCTTGCGTCGCACGATGGTCATTGCGAGCGAAGCGAAGCAATCTCCCAATAGGGAATGAGATTGCTTCGGGGTAAAGCCCTCGCAATGACTGCACGCTATACCTTCTGTAGGGTAAGCTAACGGCAATTGCTATTGGTGGAAGGATAAACCTCATGACCACATTCAAAAAATATGTACCCCCAAAAGAAGGAGAACCAATTACTCTTCAGGAGAACTTGCTGAAAGTGCCGGATAATCCCATTATTCCATACATTGAGGGAGACGGCATAGGCCCCGAGATAATGACCGTTGCCAGGAAGGTGCTGGACAAAGGGGTGGAAAGGGCCTATGGCGGCGCCAAGAGGATATGCTGGTACGAAATATACGCAGGCACCAAGGCCAAAGAGACTTATGGTGAACTCCTCCCCGAGGATACCTTTGAGGCCATAAGACAGTATAAAGTCGCCTTAAAAGGACCGTTGAGCACGCCCATAGGAGGGGGGCACAGGTCTCTGAATATCACCCTGCGTCAGGTACTAGACCTCTACGCCTGTGTCAGGCCTGTAAGATACATTAAAGGCGCCCCCAGCCCAGTAAAGAATCCTGAGAAGGTAGACATGGTCATCTTCAGGGAAAACACTGAGGATGTCTATGCAGGGATAGAATGGCCTCAGGGCAGTAAGGAGGCAAGGAGTCTTATTGATTTTCTGAGTAAGGACTTCAAAGTTCAAATACCAATGGACTCAGGCATCGGGATTAAACCAATCTCCATTACACGCACCAAGAGACTCATGAGAAAGGCAGTAGAGTATGCCCTGGCCCAGAAAAGGAAGTCCATTACCATCGTGCATAAGGGTAATATCATGAAGTACACAGAAGGGGCCTTCCGTACATGGTGTTATGAACTGGCCAGCGAAGAATATGGCCACTGCACCATTACTGAAACCCAACTGACCGAAGAATACGGGGGTAAACAGCCAGAGGGCAAGATAGTGATAAAGGACAAGCTGGCGGATGACATGTTCAGGTTTGTGCTTATGAGGCCGGAGGAGTGTGATGTACTGGCCATGCCCAACCTGAATGGGGACTACCTATCGGATGCCTGCAATGCACAGGTAGGGGGCATTGGTCTTGCACCTTCGGCCAACATTGCTGACACCTGCGCCCTGTTTGAATCTGCCCACGGCTCTGCCCCTAAGTACACAGGCAAGAACAAGGTTAACCCCTGCGCCCTCATCCTCTCGGGGATAATGATGCTGGAGCATATGAACTGGAAGGAGGCCGCCGCTAAAATCCTCCCCGCCATTGAAAAGACCATCCTCCAGAAAAAAGTCACCTACGACCTTGCCAGACTGTTAGACGGCGCCACAGAACTATCCACCACCGCCTTTGGGGAAGCAGTGATTGGGAATATGTAGGTTATGGAGTCCGTTGACGAAGAGACAATCTGTCATTGCGAGCGAAGCGAAGCAAGCCCTTTTTCATTATTATTTTACCACCCCTCTTTTCCCTCCTTCAGAAGGAGGGGATATGGGGAAGGTCAAATAATGAAGGAGAGATTGTTTGCCAAAGGCGAATCTGCCTAAGGCATGACTTCGTCATTCCGCTCCTCGCAATGACTCCTTCAGGGCTTTGCCCCTCACTATAAGGGCCCACATATGTATGCTCTTTTGGTAGCCGCAGGCTTTAGCCTGCGAGTTTAGTATTGAAGGGAAAGAGCATTTACTCTAAAATTGGCTGCTGATGACCTTAAAGGGCAAACTATAGGAGAGAAGCGTCTCTTGTCGGCCAAATGGAAGCACCCTGGCGGAAAACTCAGAGAGCAAGGCGCAGCCAGCCTTACCGATGGGGAACTCCTTGCCATCCTGGTCTCAACTGGCATACGGGGAAAGTCTGCCGAGAAAATAGCTGAAGAGATACTAGAAAAGTTTGGTTCACTTGAGGGGCTGGCGAACCAGCCGCTTGAGAAACTCCTGGAAATCAAGGGGCTGTCCGACGTGAAAATCATCCGTATTGCTGCTGCCTTTGAATTAGCACGCCGCCTGGCAGGAGTAAAAGAGAAATCACCCCCATGAAAAAGCAAACGAAGCTCACCGAAAAAGCCACCCGCATCCCGGATACACGTCCTGCGAAGTGGGTGGAAAGCATCCAAAAATACTTGCTAGATGTGGAGCCGATGAAAGGTGAACCGACTCGCTCAATGCGCTTCGGGATGCTTATGCAAGACCTCTTCGGCTTCCAGCCAGGCTTTTTAGAATCATATGTCTCTGGGATAGAAAAATATCTTAAGGTCAAGCAAAAGGACCGTATTCTTAAAGGAAGAGCGGATAACCTCTTTGGTAATGTAATTATTGAGTTTGAGGCTAACATTCCAAAAAAACTTGAGGAAGCCAAAGAACAACTCCGTCGTTACATAGCTATTCTCTGGTCTCAAGAACCCATTGAAGCCCGCACACCCTACCTTTGCATTGCCACAGACGGCGTCCGCTTCATAACCTATACGCCCACACTCACCAAAACCGCATTGAAAGAAGTGTCTCCAGAGGACGTTCACCTCCACCATGTCCTTGAAGAGGCAGATTGGACCAAACTCAAACCCGATGGGGTCTACTACTGGCTAGACCGCTACTTCCTCCGTAAAGAAATCCTGCATCCTACCAGCGAGACAATTGTGCATGATTTTGGCCCTAAGAGCCACGCCTTTCAAACTACGACCAACGCCCTTTTGACCCTTTGGCAAGAGATTAAGGCCCATAGTGACTATGCTGTAATTTATGATAGCTGGGAAAAATATCTCCAGATCGCTTATGGTAGTGAGGTCGCTGGCGATGAACTTTTTGTCCGCCACACCTACCTGGCAACCCTGGCCAAGCTGATGGCCTGGATGCGCATTAGCGAAAGCAATAGTTTGCCTAACGATGCTCAAATCGTTGAGATGCTTGAAGGGCGATTATTCAAGTCCCAGGGGATTGAAAATTTCATTGAGGAGGACTTCTTCTCATGGCTGGCCCGCCAGGAGGCCACGAAGGTAGGCGTGGGCGTGGCACGCTGGTTATTTAGCCTCTTGCAGAATTACAACCTCCGTGAACTCTCGGAAGACGTCCTGAAATCACTTTATCAAGAATTAGTTGACCCCGAGACAAGGCACGACTTGGGCGAGTTCTATACCCCAGATTGGCTGGCACACCGCATCATTAACAAATTGCTAGACGTCAACCCAAAAGGTGCTATGCTTGACCCCGCATGTGGTTCGGGTACGTTTCTGTATCTGGCCATAAAGGAAAAGAAAGAAAGGCTTGGAAAATCCCTTGAGACTCTGAGCCATATCCTGGACTCAGTTTATGGTGCTGATATTCACCCGCTTGCGGTCATTGTCGCCAAGACCAACTATATCCTTGCCCTGGGCGATTTACTTTTACTCAAGGGGCGCAAAGGGCCGGTTACCATTCCCATTTATCTTGCTGATACACTCAAATTGCCAGAGCAAATCATTACAGGCGCAGAGTACGTGATTACCCTGGAATCTAGAGACATCTACGTACACACGTTATTACTTGAGAGCCTTGGCTTGTACGACCAGGCAATTGAACTGGCTAAGGTATTTGCGCAAGAAAACAAGGGCAAATCTATCACCTTTGAAGCCTTCAGAAACTTCCTAATTGCCCAGCATTTTCCCAGGGCTAGCAATGACCTGCTTTTAGCGGCGCTCTTTAAAATCGTGAAAGAGCTTAAACATTTCATTGACACTAACCGTGACACCATCTGGGCCTTTGTACTGAAAAACATCTACAAGCCCCTCTTCTTCAAACGCAAATTTGACTTCGTTATAGGTAATCCGCCGTGGATTGTCTTACGCTCTACGGAACCTGCCTATCAAACCTTTCTTAAATGGCAAATAACGAAGCATTACAGATTGCTCACGGAACGTGAGCACCTCATTACCCACCTTGAGGTTGCCACGCTCTTCCTTGTAAGGTCAGCAGACCTATATCTCAAGACTGGCGGGGTGATTGCCTTTGTCCTGCCCAGGAGTATCTTCAGCGCAGACCAGCACGATGGACTCCGCAAACGTTTCTTCCGTCTCAGTGAGGAGGAAGGTCAAAACCTCTCCTGGCGTGAAATTTGGGATTGCGAATACGTAACGCCACTTTTCAATGTACCTGCCAGTGTGGTGATAGCGGAGAAGTGTAAGACTGAGACGATAAAGTATCCGATTCCAGGGCAGCTCCTTAGTGGAAGACTTGAACGGAAAAATGCCTCCATAGCAGAGGCTGAAAAGGCTCTCAGTGTAAACAACGTTGAATTCTCATTACATACACGTGGAAGGCGCTCCTTCTGGTCGGTGGAGAAAGAAACAGGTGCACACAAAGCAAGTTTTTATAAGGCGCGTTTTGCTCAGGGTGCTACCATTGTGCCCCGTTCATTCTGGTTCGTGCAGGTAAAACCCTCACCACTTGGATTTAATCCTGATTTGCCACCTCTTGAGACTGCAGACCGTGCAATGGAAGAGGCAAAGGAGGCATACAAGGGTGTGTGTTTCAAGGATACGGTTGAGAGCCGTTTCCTCTATGCCACGCTCCTTTCCACAGACCTGCTCCCCTTCGGACATCTTGACTATCGCACGATCGTACTGCCAATTGAAGCCCAGGGAGATCACTACAAACTTATTGACGTAGACGGGGCCCGGCAACGTGGCTTTTTGAACCTTTCACGGTGGCTGGAGAGGGTAGAAGGGGAGTGGACAAAACGGAGAAGTTCCAAAGCAGAAAGGATTACCGCCCTGGGCTGGCTTGATTACCGCAGAAAGCTGACATCCCAGAATCCGCAGGCGAGGTATAGGGTAATTTACAATACCTCAGGCACGTTTCTGACGGCCGCTATTGTTGAAAACGAACCAGTAAAGTTTGAAATAAACGGACAACAGATTGCTGGACATGGATTTGTTGCGGATACAAAGACTTATTTTTGCGAATTAAGCAACAAGCAAGAGGCATTCTTTTTAGTTGCCATCCTCAACGCTCCCTTGATTGACAAATTGATAAAGCCTATGCAAAGTCGTGGCTTGTGGGGTCCCAGAGACATCCACAAAAAAGTCCTTGAACTCCCCATCCCCCAATTCTCCTCCGAGAATGCTTCCCACCTTCGGCTGGCGGAGCTGGGTAAGGAATGCACTGCAAAAGTAAAGGGCTGGCTTGAAAGCGGTGAAGCTGGTAGGATAAAAAGTATTGGAAAGTTGCGAAGTATGGTGCGTGAGTTACTAAAGGAGGAGCTGGAGGAGATTGACGGGCTGGTGGAGGGGATTCTAGAGTGACGCGCCTTGATGTCACCTCATCGGCGTTACGGCTGTCATTGCGAGGGGCAAAGCCCCGAAGCAATCTCATGCCGTTGCAATTGGGATTGCTTCGCTCCGCTCGCAATGACACCGGGTTCTACTAAAGGAGATTGATGGGCTGGTGAAGGAGATTCTTGAAAAATCCAAATGACAAAGTTCTAATGACAAATGAAGTCCAAAGTTCAAATGTCAAATGGAATCTAAAATAAGTGGTTTGTCTTATTTTTGGCATTTGGATTTTGGCATTTCACGCCTTAGGCGGATGTGGCTGGGCAATTGACGCAGTCAATGGACTCCGTAAAGGATAAAACGATGTACAATTTAATCCTGCCTAAAAGGTATGTAGTAGGTTTTGACACCACCCAACTGCCGGAGCTTTTTACTGAGGTCTTGGTAATTGGCAGTGGTGTTGCCGGGCTCTCAGCGGCCCTTGAAGCGTCTAGGGAGCGCGGGGTGCTGATAGTTTCTAAGAATAAGCTGGGGGAGAATAATACCATGCATGCCCAGGGTGGTGTTGCGGTAGTTCTTTCCCCTGAGGATAGCTTCCAATCTCATATAAAAGATACTCTTGAGGCAGGACAGGGCCTATGTGATAGGAAGGTAGTAGAAAAGGTAGTACGTGATGGGCCTAGTAAGATAGAGGGGCTTTTAGAATTAGGGGCAAGTTTTGACAGGGTGGATTCTGCCTCAGGTGAATTGGCCTTTACCAAGGAGGGAGGGCATAGTCATCGCAGGGTGATCCATGGCAGGGGAGATTCCACTGGAATGGTGGTCGAGGAGGCCCTCCTGAAGGCGGTGGAAGATAATGTCAGAATTAGTACCATGGACCACTGCTTCGCCATAGACCTTTTGGTAGTAGAAGGGGCCTGCCGAGGGGCGTTGTTATGGCATAAACAGAGGGGGAGATTTATAGTCTGGGCTGGGGAGACTATACTGGCCACGGGTGGCTGTGGTCAACTCTACAGGGAGACCACTAACTCAGCGGTGGCTACGGGAGATGGCATGGCAATGGCCTATAGGGCGGGTGCGGTTCTACAAGATATGGAGTTTGTCCAGTTCCATCCTACTACCCTTTACATCGCTGGGGCGGCAAGGGTGCTCATAACTGAGGCAATGCGGGGGGAAGGGGCAATCTTGCGAAATAAATGGGGAGAGCGCTTTATGCCTAAGTATCACCCCATGGCAGAGCTAGCGCCGAGGGACGTAGTGAGCAAGAGCATACTACAAGAGATGCAGGATGATGAACATACCCATGTGTATCTGGATGTGACCCACTTACCAAAAGAGTATCTGGAGTCCCGCTTCCCCAATATTTGTTCTATCTGTGCCTCTTTTCATATAGATATTACAAAAGAATTGATTCCCGTGAGACCTAGCGCCCACTATATGATTGGGGGTGCGAAGGTGGATAATAAGGCCCGCACGGGTATTCCTCACTTGTATGCTTGTGGAGAGACGGCGTGCACAGGTCTCCATGGGGCCAATCGACTTGGCAGTAACTCCTTATTAGAGGGTCTGGTATATGGCTATAAGGCCGGCGAGGAGGTCTCTCTCTCCCTAAACAGAAGGCACCGTAGAGTAACATCTTATCCTTTGAAGATCGATGCTGGGGCCGGGAGACTGAGGGGAATGAATCTTGAAGATATCAGAGACTCCTTAAAGAGCCTCATGTGGAGGTGTGCGGGCGTGGAGAGGGACGAGGAGCACCTTAAGGAGGCTGAAGACGCATTGTCTCAATGGCGGGAATATGTCATGGATAAAGAGTTCCACACCGCTGAAGGTTGGGAGCTACAGAATATGCTCCTGGTATCAAGCCTTATCGTTATGGCTGCCCAGCAGAGGAAGGAGAGCAGGGGAGTTCATTATAGAAAGGACTACGCTCAAAGGGATGACCAGAACTGGAAAAGACATATTACTTTTAGGGGACAGGGATTAGGGGCTTAAGGCTAGGGATATCCAAATTACAAAGCTCAAATGTCAAAATGAATGTCTAAGCCCAAAATCCAAAGAAAAGTACTTTAATATAGGGATTGTGGCATTTCATTGGTCATTTGGATTTTGGCATTGATTTGACATTTGGATTTTGGCATTTAGGATTTTCCATTGTGCTTAGCCAACCCTAACCCCTAATCCCTATCCCCTGACCCCTAGTTTACCCTTCAAGCCTTCCTGCCACAAGGCTCACGTTATGTCCCCCGAAGCCGAAGGAGTTACTCATCGCCACCTTTACAGGCATTTCCCTGGCGGTATTGGGGATGAAGTCCAGGCCACTACAGTTGGGGTCTGGGTGCTCATAGTTAATAGTAGGCGGTACTGCACCTCGTTGTATGGCCAGGACACATATAATCAGTTCAACCGCACCGGCGGCTCCCAGGAGGTGGCCCATCATGCTCTTGGTAGAACTGACAGGGATGCTATGGGCAGAGTGATTGAAGACCCATTTGATAGCCTGGGCCTCTATTTCATCCCCCATGGGGGTGGAAGTGGCATGGGCATTAATATAGTTAACCGCCGTGGGATTACACCTGGCATCAGCCAGGGCCCTGTTCATTGCAGTAATAGCCCCTTTACCCTCCGGCTCCGGGGCGGCCATGTGGCAACCGTCGCCGGTAAGCCCATAGCCCAGAAGCTCTGCATAAATAGGCGCCCCGCGCCTTCTGGCATGTTCTAGCTCCTCCAGGATTACGATACCAGCACCTTCTGCCAGGACGAAACCATCCCTCTCTCTATCAAAAGGTCTGGAGGCCCGTTGGGGTTCATTATTTCTAGTGGAAAGTGCCTTCATGGAACGAAAGGCTGCCACTACTAGGGGGGTAATTACTGCCTCCGTACCTCCGGCAACTACCACATCGGCCTCGCCTCTCTGTATGAGCCTCAGGGCCTCGCCTATGGCATGGCCACCGGTGGCGCAGGCACTTACTACTCCCAGGTTGGGGCCGCGGAGCCCGTACTCTATTGATACCACGGCGGAGGCGGCATTTATCATGACTTTAGTGACCATAAAGGGGGAGATTCTGGAGGGGCCCCGCTCAAGGAGGTTTTTGTGCTGTTCTTCTAGTTCGTGGAGTCCTCCCATGCCAGAGCCTATAATGGCCCCGGCACGTGTTAGGTCTGTTTTGCTAAAATCCAGCCCCGAGTCCTTCACGGCAAGCCTGGTAGCCGCTACGGCATACTGGACAAAGGGGTCTAATCTGCGACCCTGTTTAGGATCAAACCATTGGTTAGGATCGAAGTCTTGAACTTCCCCAGCAAAATGAACATCATGCTTGCTGGTATCAAAGCTCTTTATCTCTCTTATACCGCTTTTTCCCTGACAAAGGGCCGACCACAGGGTTTCTTTATCGTTTCCCAGGGGGGTAATGACGCCCAAGCCGGTAATTACTACCCTTTCTTTTCGCACTTACCGGCTCGCTCCTCAATATACTTTATGGCATCTCCAACGGTCTGAATCTTTTCCGCATCCTCATCAGGGATATTCATATCGAAGGCGTCCTCAAGTTCCATGATGAGTTCTACAGTATCCAGCGAGTCGGCTCCAAGGTCATTAATGAAGGACGTTTCCGGGGTAATCTTTCCTGCACTTACTCCCATCTGCTTGCTTACAAGCTCAATAACCTTTTCTTGAACGGATGATGGCACTTCCTTGTCCTCCTCAAAAGGATCTTCAAAAGAAATAGTTTCTCTGAGAGGCGTTAATATAATAAATACCTGTACATATGTCAAGCTTTCTACGAGTGAGTTTCAGTTGGCAGGGAAAGATACTCTAGACCCTTCTTTAAGGCGTGGCGGTGGCTTTTGTAAACGAGTCTTTCACTTATCCAAAGACTTAAGCGCTTAGCGCTTATAAAGCACTTGAAACTCACATCAAAAACTAATGAAAAACCGAGGTACTTCCTTTTGATATTTACTATAGGCCTCGCCAAAACGGTTAAGAAGTTCTGCATCTTCAAAATAAGACGCTATAGTATACCCTACAAAAAGATAAAAAGAAAATACAAGAAGAAATTTATAGCCAAAAATGAGGGCAAAGCCTAATGGCAATAAAGGGTATTCAATATAGCGAGGGTGTCGTGCATAATAGTAAATTCCGGTCGTTACCAACTTGTCAGGACTTCCAGTTTGTTGCAGTTCTGTGAGGCAGATGAGTCGCTTTAAACCCATGACCTTTGCTGATTGCCATTCAATAATCAAGGCAATAATTAAAAATAAAAATCCTATACCCTGGAGAAAGATGTTAGTCTTAAATCGACTAGAAAACAAGACATCTTGAAGCGTAAAGGCCAGATAAAGGCCGATAAGCCATACAATGCCAATACTAAGATAAAACCATAAAAGCAGCGGAAATTTAATCTCTTTCTTTGCCAATATGTGAAGCAAAATTAACCAGATTGGAAATGGTGCAATATAAACTATGAATACCGTTAATATTAGTTCTACCATTTAAAGCGCTAGCCCACTTTTTAACCTCTTTTAAGGTCGCTGGTGAAGGGATAAAAGGCTGGGTCAGAAAACTATAGATGCTCTTTCATAAAATGCCACCCCAACGGCCTATAAAATTATACTTGATGGCAAGGAGCAAATACACCATTTTGTGGTATTAGTCCTCTTTCACAAGCTCAGGATGGGTGTTTGACATAAGGGTATAGATTTGCTATAGCTTCTTCTTTATGGGAGGGAAACATAGAATGAGTGTGTGGTCAAGTCAAGCCAAGAAAGAATCGCCTTCGGCGAAGTTTTTGTTTGTGATAGTATTCCTCGGGATGCTATTTATGGTTTCCTATTTGGTAGGGGAGGAACACCTTCAGGATGGGATACTCGGACTTACTATCGAGGAGGTTCATAAGGAACTAGGTTTGCCTAAGTATTACTACCTTGAGGAAGAACCTTACCGTAGGTACTGGCTATACCCGCCAGAGGATGCCAGTAAGGTAGAACCTAAGTTTTGGGCAGATCCTTCTATTCCCAGGGATGAGGTGTATTCCATAGAAAAGGGCGGCAGGAAGGTTATGTATAGGTTTCAGTATGCCTGGGATAGGCGGCAACCTCAACCCGTGCAGAGGGTTAAGAAGTATTGGGCTTACTTGAAGGATAATCCCGTGGAGCTTGCAGAGTTGGCCAGTGTGGTTAGCGAGTTTTCCCATGCGACGAAGGCCGACGTTTTGTGCTTCAAGGGCCGTCAAATAAATACTAACAGGGTAATAGTTACATTTTTACTCCCCGAGATCTCTGAACTGGCGGGTATAATTGCTAATAATTTTCGTGAGCCTGCCGAGGCTAAAGAGTGGGGGGTCTGCTTCGAGGTGTTGCTTTGTGAGGGGCAAGAAGAGATAAGTCTCAAGAGTAAGGTGTGTGAGGTTATAATAGGCCCTGGAAGTAAGCGTCGTTTTCTTGGTTTTAAGAAGCTTGGATATAGCGAGATAGTTAACCCTTTTTCATCATTATAATTAAAGTAGAGAACGGACACCCTCTTTGTAGCATGCGACCTTGTGTCGCATGATTTTTTGGCAAGCGGAAAGCTTAATGACGTGCGAGGCAAGTCCGCCTGAGGCGGATCTGCCTCAGGCATGATTCGCACGTTCCATTATAGGAGTTTAGGATGAAAAAGAAGGCAGTAGTACTATTCGGTCTCGGATTAGATGGTAAGGATGGGCACAAGAGGATTACCAAGGGAGAGGACTTTCTTATTTACGGCGGTTCCAAAGAGACCCATGAACATATGGTAGAAAAAGCCCAGGAGTTTAAAGAGGCCGTAAAAGAGACCGGGAAACAGTTGGGCGAACTATCCCCGATGGAGTACAGAGGGATAATAGAGAAGCTAGGGGAATCTAATTTGAATTGGCTCTGTCCCGAAGACTAGTGATGGGATTATGGGGGGGGTAAGGATTTAAGCCCATTTGCGGCTAGGAGGCCATCTTAACTTCATTCAAAACAGCACCACTGTTTGCTTTGGCCCTGCTTATAATCTTCCCCCTCAGCATCTCAAGGAATCCGTCAACCCTTGTAGCGAACTGGCCGGGCGTGTAGTTGCGACTGTCCACGCAATCGCCGTCCAGACTCAAGAATGGATAACCCTCTTTCTCTAGCTCTCTTTTCAAGGTGGGTACAGCGGGCAGGTGTCTACGGCAA
>JAHFOV010000034.1 GCA_023261505.1 Planctomycetota bacterium | reverse complement strand
TTTTGTGGCGAACAGATTCGTCCGCCTAAGGCGGAGCGAACAATCTCCTAAGTGGTTTGCGCTAGAAAACATGAGATTGCTTCTCCGCCTAAGGTGGATCGCAATGACACTCGAGGCGTCGCTTCTCATACTTTTTCAGAGGTCTCAAAAAATAATTTTAATTTGTAATTCTTCTACTTCTTCCCCTTAAAGAACAACCAGTTTTTTTCCTTGAAGTGCAAAAGATAGTAAGTGCCTTTAAGCTTTTTACCCTGCAAGTTGAATTTTATCTCCCTATCCTTTTGTCCCAGGAGCTCAAAGGGTCCAGCGTCCCATATCTTCACTGTCCCCGCACCGTAGTGGCCCTCTGGGATTATGCCCTCAAAGTCTATATAGTCAAGTGGATGGTCTTCGGTCTGGACGGCAAGTCGTTTTGGGCCGGGTTTGGTGGGTGGGCCTTTTGGAACGGCCCAGCTCTTTAAAACGCCTTCCATCTCTAGCCTTAAATCCCAGTGGAGGTGACTAGCATGATGTTCATGGATAACAAAGCGGGTCTTTACCTGCCTTGGGCGGATTATTACCCTTCCTTTAGGCTCGGGGGTCCTTGTAAAATCCCTGAGCTTTTTGTATTCACCTAGCGTATCTTTGCCTATCATCAGAGGTTACATGCAAATTTGCTCATACAGCAAGTACTGGCGTTTTAAATCGTTCTCTAGGGACAGGAAGGTTGTCTTCTTCTAACGCTGCGATGTATCCCCGAATGGCCTCTTCCTTGGTCTTCCCCTGGCTGATGCAACCAGGTAAGCTGGGACACTCGGCCACCCAGTAGCCATCTCCGCCAGGGTAGATAAGCACTTGTCTCATTTCCTCACCTTGTTGAGCCGCCGTTTCGCCTAACGGTTCCGAAGTTATAGAAGCCGTGAAAGCGAGGACAGTAACCTAGAGACTGTCCTCGCTTCACAGAACACTTGCTACAAATATCTGATACAGACCGCCCTTCTATCCTTTACAGAAGGCAATATGGTCCCATATCGTTGCACCGGAAATTTGTCCCCATCCGCTAGTCAAGTTCAGTGTGGCCTCAAGCCAGAGGATGTATGCACAAGGCTTAAGGGCAGTAATATCGAAGTCATGCCCGGCACCACCAGAAGCAGCTTCTCCTCCTACAGGTACTAGTGGGAGATCGGGTGGGAGTGGTGGGTTACCTTCGAAGTAAACACGCGCACTACCTAGGAATGGGTGGTAGACCGTATAGAGTGCATGAACGTGATTTTGTAATTTATTACATCCAGCACCTGGCGATGTTAGCTCTAAAATGTCCAGCAATACGACTGCGCGCTGAGTAGTCACTCCTCCCGCCCAATTGGGGTGCCGAAGTTGAGTGTAGTGCGTGTTGCTAAATACAATCTTCTCAAGCGCATTACTACCCGGTAACAGTGCCACCGTGCCCACTTCGCGTGCTTCAAAGAACAACTTGAACGTATGCGCCCGCGACTTCTTGGCTGGCGGAACAGAATCACCCGCCTTCAAAGCAGGGAGAGGCATAGTCAGGTCAAACGACTCATCTGTCAACTTGTTCGTGATGAGGTTGATGAGGTTGCCCATGGGTATGAAGCGGCCTTTACCGCCAGGCCAGAGTTCATTTTCACGAGGAACCTCTATCCATCCACCAGGCTTGACCACTACATTGTGCGTAGCACCCGGATTGTTGACACAATAATCGTCGGCCTTAAGTTCCCATACTCCTAAACCAACATTAAATTTCCAATACTCCAATTTGCCGATGATGGTGGGAGCAATCATTGAAGCATCCACATCGGAGACGGGACCGAGAACGGTCCCAGTAGCATCGTATTCACCAACTTTAAAGTGATACTCCAGTGATTTTGAATTTTGTCCATCAGGCAAGATACCGATGAGCGGAATTGTGTCAGTGAATGCGTAATTTCCTGCGGTGGTCAAACCCGCGCTGGTAAAGTCACCGTAGATCGGGTCCACGTGGTATTGACCTACGTTTGTAAAGAGCGGAATCGTATCCATGTGTATATCAGGGGGCATTTTTTCGAGGCACAACTCTACGCAAAAGCAAGTTCCCACATTCTCGCGTCCCGGAGTTCGCCCTTTCGTCCTAGGTTCAACCAGGAGCGGGCTGCCGCCAAGTGTTTCAACTCTGAAGTACAGGTCTGGTCCGCTTACCCATTCAATATTTATAAGGGGAGAAAGCGGTGTTTTTTGAAAATCTTGGGTTAGATAATCTATGCGGAATTTCCCAGCGGCATCGGTGATTGCATCACCCAAAGGATCATCCTCAATCCAATCCACATCAAATGCGCGAACTCTTACGCCCATCACCGGTATTTTCGTATCGCAAGTAATCACTCGCCCGCAAATAGTCCATGCACCGAATCGTGCACGCACGGCGCACCAGTAGCGATTTGGCAGGCAGTATTCCCAAGCTGCCATGAATCCTTGTTCAGTCTGCCTCCACATTGGTTGGAGGGTTGTGATTGAGAACTGTATAGGTGGTGGCGGATTTGGCCCGCCCTTGAGATGCGGCACGGTTCCACAATAAACATCCACTTCGAAAGCCTCGCCATTGTATCGCTGTTTCTCGCCCAGTTCGAAAATGAATTTGCCCTCTGCATCTGTCTCGGTTTCGGCAATCAATGAGGACGCTTTTGCCTTAACCATATCGTTGGTCAAGATAGCAAAGGTGTCCTTAGGGTTTGCTACAGCGAGGGCTGTTACATTTTGTTCCTTGCGGATTCGATAAAGCCGCACTTTTACATTGGATAGGGCCTCCGGACACTCTGGACAGATTAAACAACAAAGCTTTCCTCTGAATGTGTAAGCCATTGAGGTATCTCCTCTTGGTTTTTAAGTTTTAGCCATTTTAAAAGTAAGTTCCTCAAAAGCAAGAAAGGCCTTACCTTTTTACTGCATCTTAAATCGTCCAATCGCCATCACCTCCTTTCAAACCGCCAGCAAAATGTCGCCTAACTTAAAAGAAAGTCCTTTACTCAGTAACTCAAGGTGTTATAGGGCCTTCTTCGATCATCCAAGGGATTTCCTCGTCTGCGAATCGTATGGAGGTGTCCTCTACCAGGGCGTGGTATTCATCCTTGAAGTGCTCCTCATGCCCCTTTTCCATCTGGGCAAGCTTTAGGAAGGTGTTTTTCTCCTCCGGGCCTTCTACTTTGTCCGCAGCGTCTTTATAGAACTCATAGGCCCTTTCTTCTGCCTCGTAGATGATTTTTACTATGTCCTGGATTTTTGCGTCTCGCCTGGGCGTTTCTATCTTTATGAAGCCCTCTTTTTTCTCAAGGGGAGGGGTGTATTCCTTTCCCGTCAGCTTGCTGTACCAGTCAGAGAGGATTCGTCCGTGCTCATCCTCTAACTTGGCCATTACATCCAGTTTTAACCGCGCCCCCCTGTCAGGAAGTTGGGCACTGATGGACAGGTAAAAATCCCTGGACTTTATCTCCTGCCCAATAGCATCTTCAATAATTTGAATAACTTCTTTTTTATTCAAAGTTTTATCCCCCTTTCTTCAGTAGGCACTAGGCAGTAAGCAGTAGGCAGAAACCATTCCTTACTGTCTGCTCCCTACTGCTTACTCCTTACTGCTTACTGTTATGTGACGGAAATAGCAGGGCATGTCCAAGCTATTCGGCTAGTAGCATCTCCAACTGATGGGCATGTTCTTCCTCATCTCCGAGAATCTTTTCAAGCATAAGGCGGGTCACGGGGTCTCCCAGGGCATCCACTTCCTCAATCCACTTTCGGTAGTTTTCAATGGCCGCCAGTTCATCTTCCAGATTTACCTTGAGCATATCTATGCTCTTCTTGGGAACCTTTATCTCGCCTGGTTTCGTAGTTGGAATCCCCTCTAGCATGGCTATCCTTTCGCCCAGTTTATAGGCATGGTCCATCTCTACCATGCTAATCTTTTTCAGCAGTTCACCCACACAGACGTAGTTAGGGCCTTGATAAAGATAATGATGCTGCATGTATTGAATAAGGGCACCCATCTCCTCTGTTAGGGCCTTATTGAGGATTTCAATGATCTTTTTTTTGTCCATTCGCTCTTGCTCCTTATAAAAGGTAAATGAGTCTATTTGCATAAGACGAGAAAAGAACATCCCTCCGCATGAGCGGCTGCTAAAATTATATTTCTGTGTGCGTTAGATTACAAGTTTTTTCAAAAGGTTACGTCACTTTATTGAACTTATATAAAACAGGACTTTATTTTACAAACTCTAAGACTTGAAGAAATTGGCTTTTTCGTTAAATAATGTTTAAATACATTACCGGCCGAAAACTTATGCATAACTAAATGGTTGGAATTTGGTGGACTCCCGCGCTCTAGAGAAATACATCTTATCCCTTGGGGCCTCACGGGTGGGCTTTGCAAGGTTGGAAGGAAGGGACCTTCCAGGTGCCATGGGTTTCCCTTGTGCCATATCGTTTGCCTGTGAAGTTTCTCGGGGGATAATAGATACCCTTTTAACGGGTCCCACCCTTCCTTACTATGAGGAGTACATAAAGAAGAACTTGCTGCTGAACAGGATTGCAAAGGAAGTAGTGTTTCTGCTCCAAAAGGAAGGTTATCGAGCGGAGGCCATTCAATGTACAGTAACTGATGACGGGAGGGAAAGCGGGTATATAGAGGCGTTTAATAATACACTTTCTCACAAGACTGTAGCTACCCTCTCGGGGCTGGGGTGGATTGGCAAAAACGTGCTGCTCATCACTCCTGAATTCGGGCCAAGGGTGAGGCTTGGGAGCGTACTAACAAATATGCCGCTTGAGGTAGGAACACCAGAATATGTTGGAAGGTGCGGGAATTGCACCGCCTGTGTCGATGTCTGCCCAGCCAAGGCGCTAAAGGGAAAAGAATGGTATAC
Source organism: Planctomycetota bacterium (assembly GCA_023261505.1). GTDB lineage: Bacteria > Planctomycetota > Brocadiia > Brocadiales > Bathyanammoxibiaceae > JAHFOV01. The sequence goes on along the minus strand of JAHFOV010000034.1, from coordinate 19,143 downwards.
AGGACTGGAACGCGAAGCACTCTTTGATGCCTACGCCTGCAGGAAGAAGGCCCTTGAACTCTCTAGCAAAATTGGTATAAGGGACTCTATCTGTGGTGTTTGCATAAGAGCTTGCCCACTAGGAGTGACACCATTTCCAAGAGAAAAGCGGATGGCCTTTGGCTGGCGCACGTTCCCCTAAGGGGCTCACGCTTGAATAGCCGAATTAGTGGCCGGCTTTGCCTTAAGCAAGGAGGCAAAAAGAGTTGGCTAAAATCTTACCCAGGCCGCTTCTACCTTGCCTATGATGGGGTTTTTTTCAATAGGAAAGCATAAAATAGGATACCCTTCTCTTTGAGGCACAAAGACGAGTAAAGGTTCTACAGCCTTTAACCACCTAAAACATATTTCTGTTCCCTCTACCCGTATGCCGCAAATCTTCCCAATTAGGATGGTTGGATCCTTTATACCAATATTTAATGCGACTATCGAGCCTTCCTTGAGCAAGGGTTCCATTTCAGTACCTCTAACCAGCACACAGAAGGTCTCATCCGGCTGACTTAGCCAATCCTTATAGAACCAGCAACTTTCTTCTGTCTTTATTGTGTTTTTATAATCTTTCTTGTTGCAAATATTTAAAACTTCTGCCTCGGACAATACGGGTATGGCCACATGCGTGTCTTTTTCTATTCTGGGGGTAATCCCAGAGTGGCAATAAATAGCGGGAGGTTCCTTCATGACACTTTCCGAGGGCCTATTTGTCTCATTTGGATAAGCACTAACCCCACTAACCAGCCACTGCATCGATACGTTAAATACGGATTGAATTCTTAACAGAAGGGCAAGAGAGGGCTTTGTCCTGCCACGAACGATATCACTTAAATACTTATCCGAGAATCCCACCCTTTCTGCAAACTCTTTTTGGGTAATACCTTGAGAAAGGATAACGGCCTTTAGCCTGTTTCCTATTGCTTGTTTGTCCATATATAAAAAAATTTACATTGATCAAAAAATTTTACTTGAAAGAATCCGTAAAATACGTATACTTTAAATACTTTTCTTTTTGGCCCTTTCAAGGAGGAACGTAGATGCAACTCAAAGAACAAGAACTGGCCCAGATAGAGGCCATAAGGGAGACATTGAGGGCGAAATTAATTGATACAATGGTGATTAAGAACCATCTTATCTGGATCTTGAAAACCCTCGCTGAACTATTGGAGCAAAGTAAAAAAGAGGTCTAGGCTTAGGCACTAGCTCCAAGAAGACCCACCAGCCGTTCAAATTGGGTGTTGCCATTGAAGTAAAGGATAATCTTCCCTTTGCCATTAGACCTTCTTATCTGTACCTTTAGCCCCAGTGCCTTACGTAGGCGGTCTTCTAAGGACTGTACGTGGTGGGTTTCATTTGGATTTTCCTTGTGAGTATCCTTGTTATTGTTATAGCCCGGTCTTTTGGCACTGGTGGCGATGGTCTCCACCTGCCTCACTGTCAGTCCCTCATCTATTATTCTCTGACAAAGCGTTTTCTGAAGGGTTTCGTTTCCGAGGGCTAAGAGTGCCCTGGCGTGACCAGAAGAAATTGTTCCACGTGAAACATGCTCCTGTACCTCTATTGGCAGCTCAAGTAGTCTAAGGAAGTTGGCCACAGTAGAACGGTCTAGTCCTACATACTTTCCTACTTCCTCCTGGGTAAGCCCAAATACTTCTATAAGCTCCCAAAAGGCCCTTGCCTTTTCTATGGGGTTCAAATCCTCCCTCTGCAGATTTTCTACCAGGGCAGCACTCAAAGACTGTTTGTTGCCCATGTCCTTTACAATGGCAGGAATCCAGCTCAAACCGAGATCCCTGGCCGCGCGCCAACGCCTCTCACCTGCCACTAACTGAAAACCACCATCCTTCATCGGCTTTACCAGTATGGGTTGTAGCAGACCATGTTCCTTAATAGATTCTGCCAGGGCTTTTATTGACTGAGGGTCAAAATTCCTCCTCGGCTGATGCGGATTGGGTTGCACCAGGTTGGGGTCTATGTGGAATACTTTGCTACTGTCGTTATCGTTACTGGGTGACTCTTCAACCGTAATATTGCCTAAGATGGTCTCAAGCCCCCGGGCCAGCTTCCCCCTGTCTAACATGACACTTCACCTCCGTACTTTTACTACTTGCTGCCACCTCCCCTCTACGAAGGATTGTAACACTTTGCCCACCCTTGTCAAAAGAAAAATTTCTCTAGTAAAACTGATATACTATATATGTCTTCTTTTGTAAATATAATACAATATATGGTTTAAATTTTTTTCCTTGCAATAATAATAATGACAGATACAATCTATGTATTAGAAATACTATGAAGCCAAAGAAGACCGTTGAAGCTAAGGAGAAGTCTCTAACCAGGGTCAAGCGTGAAGTACGTGAGAGACTTGAAAAGTGGCTTGAAAATACTCCTTACAAATTCAATCCAGACACCGCTACCGTAAATACGGTCATAAAGGGGCTTGCCTTAAGAAGGCTGAAGTACGGTAAGGAGTACTGCCCCTGCCGTGTGGTGAAGGAAGACGAGAAAGAAAATGCGGTGATTATTTGCCCCTGCATTTACCATGAAGAGGAGATAGCCGAGAACGGTATGTGTTTTTGTAGGTTATTTGTAGGGCCGAACTTCGAGCCAGAGTAGCCGCAGACTTAGCTTCAGATAAAACAAACTTTACTCCTTTTAACACCCGCCTAAAAGTTCTCTTATCCTTGAGGTTACATCCTTACTACGCACAAGTGCCTCCCCTACAAGGACTGCCTTTACACCGGCCTTTTCAAGACGTATTACATCCTCTCTAGTATTTATACCGCTTTCACTTACGACAAGTCTATCCCCCGGAATAAGTGGTAAGAGCTTCAGGGTGGTGGATAGGTCCACTTTAAAGGTATCTAAGTCCCTGTTGTTGATACCAATCAACCTCGCAGGGGTGTCCAGCACCTTTTTTAGTTCTTCTTCGGTGTGCACCTCCACCAGACAATCTAAGTCTAATTGTGGCGAGAGTTTAATGAGGTCTTCAATGGTCTTTTTGTCCAATAATCGTGCTATTAGAAGGACTGCGTCAGCCCCTGCCACCCTGGCCTCGTAAAGCTGATAGCTATCTATAATAAAATCTTTCCGAAGAAGGGGAAGGCCAACAGCCTTTCTAACCTTTTCAAGGTGTGCTAAGCTTCCGTGGAAGAACCTCTTATCGGTAAGGATGGATATAGCATTAGCCCCAGCGCTTTGATATTCTTGGGCAAGTTTGATAGGGTCAAGCCCCTCCCGTAACACCCCTGCAGAAGGAGAAGCCGCCTTTATCTCCGCAATAAGTTTTATGACGGTGTCTTTTCGCATGGCGCCCTCAAAATCTTTGGTAGGTGGTAAACCTGCTAGTCCCCGCTCTAATTTTGAAAGGCTTATTCGTCTCTTATTCTCATCTACCTCCTGGAGCTTATGCTTATATATCTCATCAAGGATCATGAAAGAATTCTAACATGTCACCCATTCCCATACAATAGACGCAAAACTCAGAGTAACCGCCTATCACTCCCATGTCTAAATACTCCACACTTGGTGTTAGTATCTTTCTTGACTTTAATTCTGTCTCTAACTACACTTGCTGATAATGTGGCTTAAGACTACAGCTAATGTTTAAGAGGGATAAAAAAATGCCGGTAACCTTGCGAAAGATAAGAGAGCGGAAAAAAAGGAGAAAAAAGGTACTTGAGAAGGAGCTCAGAAAAATTAAGAAGCAACTTCAGGATATGGGTGCCCTGAAAATAATATTGTTCGGCTCTTATGCATATGACAATGTCAGAAGTTGGAGTGACCTCGATATTATTTCCATAATGCCCTCAGCCAAAACAGGGAAGGATTGGATGAAGAAAATCTACGAAGAAATAGACCGCGAAGTAGGCTGTGACATCCTTGCTTATACTGCAGAGGAACTTGAAAGGTTGATCCCTTTGAGCAGGTTCTTAAGGAATGCGCTAGAAACTGGAAGAGTAATATATGAAAGAAGACCGCAAGAGTGAGGCCATAAGGTGGTTGACTCAGGCAGAAGAGGAATTTAAGGACGCCTCAGACTTGATGAAGGCTGGGCGGTTCTATCTTTCTCTCTTCCTATGCCAGCAGAGTGCCGAAAAGGCGTTAAAAGCATTTATATACCTAAAAGAAGAGGAACCAATATTTTCCCACTCCGTGGCTGAGTTGTTAAATATTGCGATATCGCTCGATGCAGAGTTTAAACCCCTTAAAGGCGCAAAAAGGCTGGATGATTATTACATTCCTACCCGGTATCCGAATGGTCTACCTGGCGAAATACCCGCTAAGTATTACGATGACAAAGAGGAAGTGCAGAAAGCACTGGCCCTGAGTGAACAAATTATAAAGTTAGCCAGGAAAAAGATTGTAAAGACATAAAGGCAACTCATAACCCAAAGAGATGAAACCGCTTTATTAATATGCAGGAGTTTATTACTGCGGCCATTACCATGATGGCTACGGACCATATCATGACGATACGGAAGGTCTTTGGGTCAATAAGCTATGCCTCAAAAAGGGATAAACTGAATGCATAATTCCTCTCCTCCACTCACCCTCCCACTACCCCCTCCCATCAAGGGAGGGGGATGACGATGATGATGGTCCTCCCGTCAAGGGAGGGGGAAATTAAAGGTGCAGATAGTCTTTTGCAGAGGTCTATACTACAATGCTTGTCCACCCTAAGACGGGTTAGCACTTAATATTTGACTTTTTCATGCTATTACATCCCAGTAATTATTTTCCTTGACTTTGTTTCTAGAAGGATATACTTTCAGTTTTTATGGAGTGGCAGGCAGTAGGAGAACTACCATTTTAATGGAAGGCGAGGACATGAAACTTTGCCCAAAAAGCCCGATATCTGTGTTGTATCTTGTATCCTACACCCTATTTTTTGTGTTCTTAGTCTTTATCTCCCGACTGTCTTACGGTCAATGGGCTGCCACTTATGGAGGAGGCTCCGATGATTGGGCCTATTCTATCCAGCAGACGCGTGACGGCGGCTACATAGTGGCTGGTGAAACAAAGTCCTTCGGTGCCGGATTGGAGGACGTTTGGGTATTGAAGCTGAATCCTGATGGGGGCATTGCGTGGCAGAAGAGTTTCGGGGGAGTTTCCACTGATAGGGCCAGTACCATCCAGCAGACCATAGATGGTGGCTACATAGTGGCTGGCGGCACAGCGTCCTACGGCGCTGGGAACTTCGACATTTGGATATTGAAGCTGAGTCCCGACGGGAATGTGATGGTGCAGAATACCTACGGAGGGGATAATTATGAAGACGTTAGATCCATCCAGCTAACAAGTGACGGAGGTTATATCGTGGCTGGCGGGACACAGTCTGGAGAAGGGGACTTCTGGATATTGAAGCTGAATCCTGATGGGAGTATTGCGTGGCAGAAGACCTATGGCTCGCCGGATGTAGCAGAGGCACTCCGGTCCATACAGCAGACGAGCGACGGTGGCTACATTGTGTCTGGTAGTACAGGGGACTATAGTTCTGGAGAATCGGACCTCTGGGTATTAAAACTGAATCCCGATGGGAGTGTTCAGTGGCAGAAGTCCTACGGAGTGATAGGTGAGGAGGCTCTATCTGGTGATGACGCCCTTGCCATCCAGCAGACGAGAGATGGGGGCTATATCGTGGCTGGTGAGACAGGGTGCGGGAAGTCCTTCGGTGTTGAAAAAGTGGATGCATTTGTCTTGAAGCTGAATTCTGATGGCAGTGTGGCATGGCTGAAGAGATACGGGGGCGCTAAAAGGGATAGTATTCTTTCCATCCAGCAAACCAAAGATAACGGCTACATAGCGGCTGGTTCGACAGCGTCTTTCGGTGCTGGAGCCGAAGACCTTTGGGTACTGAAGCTGAATCCCGATGGTAGCGTGGCGTGGCAAAAGACCTATGGGGGAGAAGGTCAGGAAGGGGCCTATGCTATCCAGCAGACCACTGATGGTGGCTACATAGTGGCTGGCCGTACAAAGTCCTTCGGTGCTGCAGGGTTCGACTTTTGGGTATTAAAGCTCAAGCCTGACGGGACTATAGCCCGCTCTTGCAACTTTATAAGGGATACCAATGTTTCAGGAATAAAGAGCAATACTGTAGTTCAGGACACCAGTACCAACATGGGCGATACTAACATAACTCCACAAGGCTCATCAGCAACGGTCCAAGTTACCAAAGTTTCACCAAATTTTATCTGTGGTGAAAAAATGTCTCCCTTAAAACAGTTTCTAAAACGTTATTGGCATGGAGCGAAGTCCTTGCCAAAGCAGACCTACGAGACGTTAGATGACTTTATGAATATGATTTTCGGATAGACTTATGACAGGCAACCCTAGGCCACCGGTAGGCATTGACTGTAAACTTGTTTTCGCCTGCCTCTAAAGGAGAGATTCTTCCCGCCTAAGGCGGAGAAGAATGACAATTCAAAAGCCGAAGAGATGGAACCGCTTTATCAATATGCAGGAGTTTATTACGGCGGCCATTAGCATGATGGCTACGGAGCATATCATGACGATGCGGAAGGTCTTTGGATCCACGTTGTTCCTCAAGTGTAGGGGCGTATTGCAATACGCCCCTACTTTTTCTGCAGAACCTTTGGGACATAAATGCAGTATGGCTCTTCGGCCATGTAGTCACCCGTCTGATAGAATGCCCTTGCCCGACAGCCCTCACAGACCTTTTTGTATTCGCATGCCCCGCACTTGCCGCCAAGGAGGTCGGGGTTGCGGAGTTTAGCAAAGACCTCAGAGGTGCGCCATATCTCGGCAAAACTCGTTGTCCTTACATTTCCTGAGGTAACGGGCAGGTAGCCACAGGGGAAGACCTCCCCCTTATGCGATATAAAACACACTCCTGTACCAGCCAGGCAGCCTTTTGTCATCGCTGCCATAGAGGGATGTCCGCCCTTAGGCATAGCGCCTGGTCCGCCTGAGGCGGATGCCCCAGGGTGGCCATGTCCTGGGTGTCCAGCCTGACCAGGCATTCCCATTCCACCCATCAAATGCGGATCTTTTGTAGGTATTCCTCCGCCCTCTTTGGCACGTTGTCTGAGTATTCTGAAATAATGAGGGGCACACGTGGCCTTCGTTTGTATCTTGGCCTCCATGGCCAGGTCATAGAATAGGTTCAGGGTCTCCTCATATTTTTGGGCTGAGAGCATCTGGTCTTCAGCAATCTCTACCCCACAGCCCACGGGAACCAGCATAAAGATATGCAGCGCATCTGCCCCCAGCTTTAGGGCAAGCTGGTAGAGGTCTCTGAGCTGGTGTACGTTATGATTGGCTATCGTGGAGTTTATTTGCAGGCTCATACCTAACTTTTTGAGGAGACTGAAGCCGTGGAGGGCCCTTTCAAACGAACCCGGGAGTTTGCGGAACTCATCGTGGGTCTTTGCATCTACCCCGTCCAGGCTTATGGATACCCTTTCTACTCCAGCCTCGACTATCTTTTTAGCAATACGTTCGTCAATCAATGTGGCATTGGTGGCCATGGCTACTTTTACGCGTCCGGTATTCGCTGCATAACGGGCTATGGTAAAGATGTCAGGGCGGTATAGGGGTTCGCCCCCGCTTAGGACTAATATAGGGCTGCCCATGGTTGCCAGGTCGTCTATGAAGCGGAAGGCTTCTTGTGTTGTTAAGTCTTCTTTTGCCAATTCTTTAGCTACATCCAGCCGCCGGCAGTGAATACACTCCAGGTTACAGGCTGCTGTACTCTCCCAGAATAAGAGCCTGAGTGGGTACCTTTCTGCTCCGCCTGCGGCGGATTCCGCTAAAGCATGTTCTGGCATACTACCCTGCATTTTTTCCTCCTAAGTTAATTAAAAATCAACGCAGGCTAAAGTTTGCCGAAGGCGAATCTGCCTCAGGCACGACCTGCGGCTACAGATAGATACCGATAGGACCATCGGTGGCCTAGACGCGTCACGTCCCACCATCAAAACCAATAGTAACTTTGTTACCCTCTACTATAACAGGAACCTCTCTCCTTCCACCAGAGTATTCTAGCATCTTTTTCATGCCGTCTTTACTCTTCTTTACATTGATGTACTCAAAGTCGATGCCCCTGTTCGTATAATCTTCTCTTGCACCATTTGTATAGGGGCAATCATCCTTACCGAAGAGTAGTACTTTGTCCATGACTAACCCTCCTCTAAAAAAAGAATTACAAATTACAAATTTCAAATTACAGATTTTATTTCAATTTGTAATTTGTAATCTGAAATTTGAAATTTAGATTTTTAGTGTCTTCGCCACAAGACAATCAGGCCAAGGAGTACTACTATTGCTATCCATACTTGAACCGCAAAAGTGTAGTATATTGCCCAAAGTAAAAACCTTCCTGCCGGGCCCCAGTTGTTGAGGACGCTTTTAGTTCGGGAAACGATACCTCCTCCCGCTCCTTCCGGTTTCTTTACCATTCTGACACCTGGTCCGCCTTCTCTCCTTGGGGAGGGCCTTTCAGGCGCTACCCTTTCTTCTCTTCCTTCAGATGGCCTGGCCTTTCTGACAACTTCTTCAGGGCTGACCGCCTCTTTTCTTTTTACTTGGGGGGCCTTCCTTTCCACAGGCCTTTCTGTCTCCTCCTTTGGAGTCACTCTAGTCACTTCGGGCTCTACCCTCTTAACAGTAGGCCTTTGGGGAGGGGCCTCTTCTGTCTTTTTCGGTGGTTCTACCTTTTTTACAGTAGGTTTGGCTGCCTCAGCGGTTTTTGGTGCTTCAGTGGGTTTTTGGGAACTGAGGCGTGTGTACAGTTCAAACTCTTTTTCGGCCTCTTCTGCCTTACCTATCCTCCTATAGGCCAGCGCAAGGGCGTAGTGGGCCTTGGCGAAATCTGGTTTGAGTTTGGTGACCTCAAGGTAGCACTTTATAGCCTGGTTGGCATCCTGTTTCAGGAAGTAACAGTTCCCAAGGCCAAAGAGGCTAGCAGCATCCTTTGGGTCGTGCTCCAGGGCCTCCTTGAATTCTATGATAGCATCGTCGTATTTCCCCTGTTTATAAAATTCATGTCCCTTGTTGAAGTGTGCCTTTGCATCGTCACTCATATCGTGTTGAGCATAGGCCAGGGGCGTTGCAAAGCTGAGAAGGGCAAGGACTGCAAGAAAACTAATAATTTTCGTGTATCTAATCATGTATATATTTTAACCAACGGGCATTTTGTCTTTTGCTGAAATTAACACTTTTTATTTACCTAAGGCTGATTGCGGCACCTCTAAAAATAGCATACCATATTCCTTTGTAGGTTCAATGGCACCGCTCTCAAACCATTCAGGTGTCAGGCTGTGGCCCCACTTCCAGGTATTTTTATCCCCGGGCAGTAAACCCCACCACATATTACAAAAAGACCTGTAACCAGATTATATAGTTTATGTTAAAAGACTAAAAGAGACCTCTGAAAAACCCCAAACAATTATCATTCCTTCGCTTCGCTCAGGACGGCGTCTGAGGGAGTGAAACGACCGAAGAATCTCCAAAACTCTAGATTCTTCTCCGCCTCAGGCGGATCAGAATGACATACGATGTTATGGCGACTTTTGCAGAGGTCCCAAAAATATTTCCTTTATTGCGGCAGGTGGCGTTTGATTTTATTTGCCCTTTTTATGTATTCCTCTGCCTCCTCAAGCCTTCCCATTTTATGCAGGTAAACACCTTTATTATAAAGTGCGGGGAAAAATTCGGGGTTAATTTTGAGAACCACGTCGCAGCACTTAATGGCCTCCTCGTGCCTTCCTAGCATGACAAGACTGTTGCCCTTGTTGAATAAGGCTTCAGCCGTGCCAATATCTTCGGTGGCCTTTCCTGCAGTTAAAAGTTTCCCCATCCCTGGTAAGCTTTCCTACGGTTAGTGTCTCAATCTATATTTATAATAAAGTATTTAGATTTAGAGGGTTATTGAAATTCTTTCGGGTATTACCTTTAATTGCTAAACTATTTATTTATAATAATTCGATTTTAATATGTCCTGCGTCAATTGGCTACAAATATTTTAGACTTAGTAAGGAGAGATAATGAAGTATACACAATGCCGTCCGGGGAGGGTATTTGTGGTTAGATTTGACCATGGGGAGGATTTTTTGAAGGAGCTAACGGAGTTAATCAAAAAGGAAGACATCAGGGCCGGGGTCATACATTTCCTTGGGGCCCTGGAAAAGGCCGGGATAGTGGTAGGGCCTGAAAGGGTGGAGGTTCCACCTACCCCCATGTGGAGGGAGTTCCAGGATGGAAGGGAATTGGTTGGGTTTGGTACTATATTCTGGAAAGGTGAACAGCCTAAGGTGCACATCCACAGCAGTATAGGCCGTGATGAAAAAATATTTTTGGGTTGTATTAGAAGGGACACTACAATATACCTTACAATTGAAGCTATTATACTTGAACTGGAAGGGATAGTGGCAAGGAGGCAATTGGATGAGAAGACTGGGGTGGATTTGTTAGAGATGGAGAGTTAGCTTATGAAGCTATATCAAGTCCTGAAAGCCTCGCTCTCAAAGTCAAAAAAACACAGGGTTGCTATTATCCTTGAACAGTTCGTTATTTTTCTCCTCGTGATTGGTCTTACCTGTGAGACTGCTTTTTGTTACAAGCTTAAACCGGGCGGGCTAACTGCTTATTCTTTTGTTTCACCTGAGTTAGGGCCTAATCTACTGGTTAATAGCAGCTTTGAGCAAATCGGCCAAACAGTAGGCGCCCCATCTGAATGGTCCTGGAACGGAGGGTTTTTTTTGGATTCTACTGTGGGCTATCGTGGGTCGAGTAGTTATTGCATTAAAGACGCGCACTTGGGACCCGGCTGGCCGACCGCATGGCAAACGGTCTCCTTAAAGAAAGGCGCGTATCGTATTAGTGGTTGGATAAAGTTAGAAAATGTGGCTGTGACCTCAAAAAAAGGCAGCGGCGTCAGGATTGCCCTGCGTCCTGCGTATGGCATTTTAGCTGGAGCTCCTACAAATGTTATAAGCGGAACAAGTGATTGGCAGTATGTTGAAAAGGGGAATATTGTTATTACACAAGATACCAAGGCAGACTTTCGAATTGAAATTTATGGGAACCCCGATGGGACTGCCTGGTTTGATGATTTAGAGCTTCGTGAAGAGCTACCTTTGCCTTTAAACGTTTTTCTCCTGTACCCTAACTATCGTGGAATGCTCTTTGATGACCAATCTCAGACTATACGGTGTTCCGTAGAGGTGAACCTGTCTGAAGGTGCTAACTTTTCCGATTACAATGTCCAGGCCATAATAATGGATGAGGCAGACAATAGTATTGCTATCCACAAAGCATTTCCAAGGCTAACTAATAAGTTTGTTGCAGAGTTGGACGGTACACCCCTCATAAATGAGCATTCCTATCTTGTGAGAGTTTATCTTGTAAGAAATTTTGATAAAGCAATAATTTATGAGTATTCCGCTTATAGGATTTCTAAACTTTCTGGCTCTGCACGTTCTTCAATGACAATGTCCTTTGATGAAAATAATCGGTTTCTACTGCGCGGGAAGCCGACATTTATTCTGGGAGTTTATGATGCAGACATGCCCTATACGAATAGTGAAAGTACTTGGGAAACACAACAATTTGGTGCATGGAGACGTCTCTTTGAGCTTCCTATTAATTTATACCTCAACTTTATGTATGGAAAAGCGTCAATTACTTCAATGGATGCGATGATGAATGTATTACTAAAGCATGGAGTTCTCTTTCTGCAAACTGCGAACTGTTTTGCGCAGAAATTGAATACAACCCTCCTTAAAGTATTAACTGATGATTATTATTTAGCAGCCTTATCGGCGCACCCTGGACTTGCTGGGTTTTATATCGCTGATGAATGTGTGACTAATCTTGCCCCTATGATGTTTGAGAAATATATGCGTCTTAGGACTTTTGACCCCGACGGCATTACATTTGGTGCATTAATGGTTCCTAGAGAACTTATTTACTGGCGAGATGTTGCTGATGTTCTGGCAACTGACCCGTATCCGCTTTACGGGGCAGAGCCACCTGAAGGCTATCCACTTCATCTTGTAGCTGATTGGACCCGAGCGAACCGTGAGGCAGTGGAATCTAGCCGTCCTTTCTGTACTGTGATTCAGTTCTTCCAATCTACAAAAAAGGGCCGCTGGCCCACCAGGGAAGAGTTACGTAGTATGAGTTATATGGCGATTACGGAAGGGGCCAATGGATTATTCTATTGGGCCTTAGGGGGAAGAGGATTGGGCGGGGTTGGCAAAAAGAAAGGTGAACCGCCGACCTGGTGCCCAGAAAGGGTAGATTACTTTAATCGTCTTAAGGACGTGATGTACGAGCTAAAAGCGCTTGAACCTGCACTAACCGGCATTGACCGCCCTGACCTTCTTATAGGCAATAGCAATCCCACGGCTATTCATACGCGGGTAAAATTTGCTAACGGAAAAGGGTACCTGATTGCTTATAACTACACCAATGCAACTGTAGAGACCACCTTCGCCTGGAAACAAGCCCCTTCAGATCTTATTGTGGTCCGTAACGAAGCGCGTGCTATTAAAGCTTCTGGAAACACCTTTAAGGATACCTTTGGTCGGTACGAGGCGCATGTGTACGTAATTTCTGAGTAGGGGCAGGTCTTGTACCTGCCCAAATAGGGGCAATTCATGAATTGCCCTTACGGATTTTTCTCTTGCGCCTTTTTTATACGCTCCAGGGCTAGCTGGTAATTCTTTTCCTGCGGACTAAGCGTAGCCGCCCTGGTAAAGGAGTCAAGGGCCTTGTCCAGTTTCCCTTCCTTTTCGTAAATAAGGCCCAGGTTATAGTGGGCCTCTGCTATGGAGTAATCAAAATCTAATGCCCTTTCCCATACCTCTCTTGCGAGGGCTGGGTCTAACTCTATGGTCTTTCTCCAGTGGAGTAAGGCGTCGGGGATGTCACGATTCAATGCATAGGCCTCGGCTATTTCTTTATGGTACTGGGCATTTTCAGGTTCAATCTCCAGGGCTTCGTTATATTGCTTAATGGCCTTCTTGTATTCCAACTTCTGGACATAGGCCCTTCCCAGCCCCGTACGCAGTTCGGCCTCCTGTGCCTTGCTTGAGGCGGATTTCAGGGCCTTTTCGTAATGGTCTATGGCGTCGTCAATCCTGTTCAATTCATGATAAATGGTGGCCAGTTGTTCCTGTAGGCCTGGATACTTGGGGTTGATTTTTTCAGCCTTTTCAAACTCCGCCAGTGCCTCCATATTGGCGCCCTTTTTTGTTAAGGCTACACCCTTTTCGTAATGGGCCATAACCATACCAGCCATAATGTCCGTAACGTAGCTGTACGACCTTATAGCCGCATCTACCTCACCTTTTTCCATATAAAGCTCCGCCAGATGCCAGTTGGCCTCGGCGTCATTCGGGTTGAGGGAAACGGCGGTCTTAAGGTTTGCCAGGGCTTCTTCCTTATCCCCCTTTAGTTTGTAGATTATGCCCAGTTGTTTATAGGCCTCTGAGTCTTTTAGGTCAAGCCTGATGGCTTCCTTGAATTGGCTCATGGCCTCCTCAATCTTCTCCATACGTGCATAAGCAAGCCCCAGGCCGACATGTGCGTCAGGGTCGTCAGGCTTATATTTGAGCACTTCTGTAAACTCTTCTGCGGCCTCTGAATATCTTTTTTGCAGATAATAAATCACGCCCAGGTTGACCCTTGCGGCAAAAAAGTTAGGCTCAAGGGCCAGGGCCTTTTTAAATTCTTCTTCAGCATCTTTAGGCTCATCTGCCGCCTGATAGGCCAGCCCGAGTTGGTTGTGAATAATTGGAATGCTGGGCGCCCTTTCAGCGGCCTCCCTTAATTGTTTAATTGCGTCCTTGTACTCTTTATTTTCATAGTAAGCTATCCCCAGGCGGTAACGGGTATCCGCATCCTTTGGCAGGACTCTCAATATCCTCTTATATCTGTTTATGTCTTGTTCAAGTTTGCTAGGGGGAGGGCCACCGCATGAAAGGCATAACAACACTAGCAGGAGCACGGCTTGCCGTGCCCCTACTTTAAGACCCTTTAGAAGCATGGCCCTTCAGCTCCTCCATAAAGGCTCTAAATAGTCCTCTCTGTAAGGGTTCCTCTAGCATCCTCTCTGGGTGCCACTGCACCCCTATAACCAGGGAGTGCCTTGTACGCTCTACGGCCTCTACTATCCCGTCTTCTGCTCTGGCACTCACTCTTAACCCCTCCCCAAGTCGGTCAATGGCCTGATGGTGGCTGCTATTAACCATGAGAACATCTGCTCCCAGAAACTCATAAAGGCGTGTCCCTCGTTCCACGGATATTTTATGAAGAGTTTTTGATTTGTGGGGTACACCTGAAGGTCGTTGAGAGGGTACATCCTGAATAAGACTGCCACCCAGTGCCACGTTTATAAGTTGTGTCCCGTAGCAGATGCCCAACACAGGGATATCCATATCCAGGGCCAGCTTCACGAGTATGGAATCAAAAATATCTTTCTCCTCTGCAACGTCCTTAGTCGTGGCGTGCCTTGTCTGACCGTAGCGCTCGGGCCAAATATCGTCTCCACCGCTAAGGATTAAGCCGTCAAGCCTCTTTAATAATCTTTCTATGTCTTCAGCTTCTTCTAGAGGGGGAAGGAGAACCGGTATCCCTCCTGCTTGCTCTATCGCCTCGCAATAATTAGAGTTCAAAAAGACGCGGGAAGGTTTCTCTTTTATATGCCTGACTGCCTCGGGCGGATTACTGCCCGCTACTTCGGCGGATAAATCACAATTAATTCCTATGGCAGGCTTCATATTTCTTAACTATTATTATTTTTAATTTGTAACGGTCTCTATAAGATATTTCCATTGGTTATCGTAAGATTCGTCCTGGATATGGTTAGGATTCTCCCTATCGAATTGCCATTGTAAAGGATTGTTGACGATATATCCACGAATTAGATTTAACGCATCTTCATTTCTAACAATATGTTCATAATAATTTCGTTGCCATGCAAAAGAGGAGTAGTTATGTTGGTTACAACATTTGCTTACTCCAATTTTAAATCCTCGTACAATTGAACCTAATGAACCAGGAATAATTTTTTGGTAGCGGTTTATCTTTCGTAGGGGTTGGATATTTCCAACCCTTTTGTAGGGTTCAATATTTTCAACCCCTACATCACCAACAATCACAATAATTCCATGTACATGATTGGGCAGGATAACATACTTATCTAATTGAACGTGTGAAAAATGATTGGAAATGCCAATCCAACACTGTTTTACAATTTCACCGATTCCAGACAAAATCATTTCCCCATTTACTACATCACCTAATAAGTATTTCTTTTCCTTAGTGCAGATAGTGACAAAATACGAACCTTTTGCTGAATAATCATATTCCTTTAAACGAACAGAACGGCGGTAATGTTTTTCTGTATCATGTTTCATGCTCATAAATCACCTGTGAACAGTAAGGCGTTCAATGCCCTAAGGCTCCTGCCCGAAGGGGCCACACTCATTTATTTTTATTAAACATTAGTAGGGGTTGAATATATTCAACCCCTATATTTAGGTTGTCAGAGGTCTTGTAATTTGAAATTTGTGATTAATGTTTTAGCACCGCCCCGCAAGTGGCTCCTGTATGGTGCCCCTTATCCACAGTAAGTCTTCCGTTAACAAAGACGTACTCAATGCCCGCCGAATACTCATGAGGCTGTAGAAAGGTTGCCCGGTCTATAACCTTACCCGGGTTGAATATAGTTACATCAGCAAAGTAATCTTCCTTAAGAAGCCCTCGTGTATTGAGTCCAAATTTTTGGGCAGGTTGTCCCGTCATCTTGTGGATCGCCCCTTCTATGGAAAGAATCCCTTTCTCCCTTACGTACCTCCCAAGAATCCTTGAAAATGTACCGTAAGCCCTTGGATGAGGCTTGCCCTCCGAGAGGGGGCCTTCTCTGGCCCTGAGGGAGCTGTCCGAACCTATACAGACGAACGGGAGGGGTAGAATCTTCTCCAGATTCTCCTCGCTCATACTAAAGAGCAGTACCCAGACCCTGCCTTCCTCTTCTACCAGCAAATCCAGGGCTACCTCCACAGGGGGCTTACCCAATAGGGTGGCAAGTTGACCCAGGCCCTTACCCTCCAGTTCTTCTCTATCTGGAGAATGGACTGCAGAGATAACTATAGAATCCCAATTATTTCCACCTGAGTGCGAGCGGCGTCCCTCAAGTATCTCCTGTACAATCTTTTTCCGTGTAGGGGGATGGGTGAGCCTCTCCATGACCTTCTCTATGCCGCCCTCCTGTACCCATCTCGGCAGGAGGACGCCAAGGTCGGTAGCCGCTGCGATGTAGGGGTATCTATCGCATGAGACTTTTATGCCCTGGGACGAAGCCTCTTCCAGGAGCCTTATCACGGCCTCGAGTTTAGGCCAGTTCCTCTGGCCGGAGGTCTTAAGGTGGGATATCTCAAGGCTCACCCCCGATTGCCTTGCTATCTCCAGGGCCTCTCCGACAGCTTCCGACAACTTATCTCCCTCATCTCTCATATGAGTAGTGTAAACCCCACCTTTTTTGGCTACTATCTTACAGAGTTCTACCAGTTCCTCCGTGGAGGCAAAACAGCCCGGCGGGTATATAAGACCGCTAGAAAGGCCCAAAGCCCCAGCCTCCAGGGCCTTTATAAGTTCCTCCTTCATGCGCGAGAGTTCTTCCTGTGTGGGATTGCGGGCCTCGTAACTTATAATAAAATCCCTAATACTGCCATGTCCCACCAGGAAGCCCCTGTTGATAGAACTTGGGGTATCCTTAAGCCGATTAAAAAACCCCTGGGCATCCCGCCAGTCTATCTCCAGTTCATATTTTTTATAGCCTTCCTGTTTCCTCATGTAAGTCTTCTCGGAGAGGGGAAAGGGAGAGGAGCCGCAGTTACCGCATATCTCTGTGGTGACCCCGTCCAGAACCTTACTCTGGCTTTTAGGTTCAATAAGGCATAGGAAGTCGCTATGGGAATGAGCGTCAATGAAGCCAGGGGCAACTATCAGGCCGGTGGCATCTATGCAGGGGCACGGCACTGCCGTGCCCCTATCGTCTAGTTTGCCCATGAAGGCAATCTTATACCCTTTTATGGCCAGGTCTAATTGGCGGGCCGGAGAACCTGTGCCGTCAACAACGGTACCGTTTTTGATGATGAGACTAAAGGACTTTTCCATTTATTTGCAGGATAGGTCTAATCCGCCTGAGGCGGAGTCCCTACATTTGATAAATATGGAAGATTATAACCTCTACGGGTTACCGTTCAAGTGGCGAGGCTGCAACTATCGGTATTGATTTGCGCCCTTTGTTTTCATTGCTAAGATAGTGCCTGGAAGGAACTGGGAGGATATGATATAAAAATGAAATGAATACCACCACTAAAAAACAGCCTGCTCGTAAGGCCACCATCGTTGGTCTATGTGGGAATAGCTTCCTTTTTATTATCAAGCTTATTGTGGCCATTGAATCAGGCAGCCTTATTATCCTTTCAGAGGCCATGGACTCCTTTACAGACATCATGGCCTCTATAGCAGTCTATATCAGTGTCAAGGTCTCTGCCAAAAAGGCCGACGAGGGACATCCCTTCGGACACCATCGGGCAGAACCCATTTCTGGCCTAATCGTGGCAGTGCTCGCAGGTATGGCAGGAATGGAATTGACTCACATATCCATAACACGCCTTATCAGTGGGCAGCCTTTAAGTTTTGGTGTTGCACCGTTAATTGTGTTATTAGCCACTATAGTGATAAAATTTTCTATGAAACAGTACATGGAAGATGTGGGCAGAAAGGTCAAAAGTCCAGCCATCCTTGCCAGTGCTAAGGATTGTAAAAACGATGTCCTGGTGGCCCTTGGTGCACTTATGGGAATGACGGGAGCCTACTATGGATACTACCTCCTTGACCCGATTGTTGGCATGATTGTCAGCCTCTGGATTATCCGCACAGGCTACTCCATAGGGGTGGAAAATATAGATTACCTCATGGGGAGAACTGCTAGTGAAGAACTTATAGAGGAGTTAAAGAAGAAGGCCCTTGCGATTCCTGGGGTTATGGGACTGAATGAGGTGAAGACCCACTACGTTGGGAACTATGTCCATGTGGAGATACATATAAACGTAGACGGTGCCACCCCCACTGCTGAATCCCACCGCATAGGCAAGGAGGTGCAAAGGGCCCTGGAATCGCTGGAGAGCGTGGATAAGGCCTTTGTGCATATTGACCCCTGGTATCCCAAAGAAAGAGTTCAAAAGTTTAAAGTTTAAGGAGTCATATTTATGCCCCGGAAGGGTCCTTCCAGCTACGACCGTTCAAGGCTTCTCACAGAGAGACAAAACCCGCGCACAATTGATATAGATACAAAAAGCACGCTGGAAATTGTAGATATAATAAATCGGGAGGATAGGACAGTCCCTGTTGCTGTAGCCAGGGAAAGGAGGAAGATTGCAAAGGCTATAGACATGGTAGTTGATTCCTTCAAACGGAAAGGTAGGCTCTTTTATGTTGGGGCAGGTACTAGTGGCCGCCTGGGCATCCTTGACGCCGCAGAAATGCCGCCCACCTTCGGCACGCCACCCGGCCTGGTCAGGGGAATTATTGCAGGGGGCAAAAAGGCCGTTTTCCGTTCAATAGAAGGCGCAGAGGATAGCCCTCTTGAAGGGGCAAGGACCGTCAGGCAGGCAGGTGTTAGTCCAAAGGACGCAGTAGTAGGCATTGCGGCAGGCGGTACAACCCCTTATGTGCAGGCCGCCCTAAAAGAGGCCCACCGTTTGGGGGCTAAGACTATATTTCTTACCTGTGTGCCTGATGTTAATCCAGAGTTCCCTGTAGATATAGTCATAAGACCAATCACCGGCCCTGAGGTAATTACAGGCTCAACCCGCATGAAGGCCGGTACGGCTACCAAGCTGGTATTAAACACCATTACCACGGGAGCCATGATAAAGATGGGCCTAGTGTATGGAAATCTTATGGTAGACCTCAGGGCCACCAATAAAAAACTAACAGACAGGGCAGAACGGATAGTGATGGAGGTTACTGGCCTTTCACGAACTGATACAAGGGCCCTGCTGAAGAAGGCCCACGGCCAGGCCAAGACTGCCATACTCATGCACCTGCAAAAGCTTGACTACAAGGAGGCCA
>JAHFOV010000144.1 GCA_023261505.1 Planctomycetota bacterium | reverse complement strand
CTCAGGGATCACGGACTTTCATGCGACCTGGACTACGAGGGCCGCAGCCCCAAGGCCCAGATGCGCATGGCTAATAAACTGGGGGTTAAGAAGGTCATCCTCATCGGCCCGGAGGAGTTGGAGAAAAAGTTACTTAAATTAAAAGACATGGCAACCGGTCAGGAATCCTTGGTCAGGGAAGAGGATATTTTACAACTAAAGGCCCAATAAGAGGGTAGTGTAGCGTGCGACCTTGTGTCGCACGGTTAGACGTACCGGTTAAGCTGTTAATACTACAATAGGAAATAAAATGCTAAAACGTACCCACACATGCGGAGCGCTGCGTAAGTCTGAAGTCGGTAAAGAGGCTACCCTTACAGGCTGGGTGGCAAGCCGAAGGGACCACGGAGGTCTCGTGTTCATCGACCTAAGAGACCGCTATGGTATAACCCAGGTGGTCTTTAATCCCGAGTACGGAAAAGAACTCCACGAAAAGGCCGGGGAACTCCGCGCAGAGTTCGTGGTGGCTGTCAAAGGAGAGGTCAGAGAAAGACCTCCCGGGACAGTAAACCCCCGCTTGCCTACTGGAGAGATAGAAGTCTATGCCAAGGAACTTAATATACTCAACAGGTCTGAAATCCCACCGTTTGAAGTGGAAGACAGGGCCAACGTCTCCCTTGAGCACCGGCTCCGTTACAGGTATCTTGATTTAAGACGACCCACCATGCAGCATCACCTTATCTTTCGTCATAAGCTCTGTCAGCTAATCCGCCAGTATCTAGACTCGCAGGGCTTCGTAGAGGTGGAGACACCTTTTCTAACAAGGAGTACACCCGAGGGTGCCAGGGATTATCTTGTTCCCAGCCGCATGAGCCACGGTGCCTTTTACGCCCTGCCCCAATCTCCCCAATTATTTAAACAGCTTCTCATGGTGTCAGGCATGGACAGGTATTTCCAGATTGTCAGATGCTTCAGGGACGAAGACCTTCGGGCCACCCGCCAGCCAGAGTTTACACAACTGGATATGGAAATGTCCTTTGTAGAGGAAGAGGACGTCATGGCCATTATAGAGGGCTTCATGGCTGAGGTCTTTGAGAAACTCCTTGGGAAAAAGATTTCTCTCCCTTTCCCTAAACTCTCCTATCAGCGCGCTATGGAACTCTATGGCTCAGACGCCCCTGATTTACGCTTCGGTCTGACCATAAAGGAGATTACCGATTTGGCCAGGGAGTCTGAGTTCAGGATATTCAGGGAGGCCATTGAAAGGGGCGGGTTTGTAAGAGGTCTCAATGCACAAGGCTGTAGCACCTTCTCCAGGAAAGAGATAGACGAACTCACAGGATTTGTGGGCCAACATGGCGCCAAAGGACTTGCATGGTTTAAGGTTGAGGATGGTGGACTGTCATCGCCAATAACCAAGTTCTTCGGGCAGGGTCTTCAGGCGGCGATCAAAGAACGCATGGAGGCCAGGCCGGGGGACCTACTTCTATTTGTGGCAGATAGGGAAAAAATTGTCCACCAGAGCCTCTCTCAGCTCCGACTTAACCTTGGCAGGAGACTGAACCTTATAAATAACGAAGAGTACTGCTTTACCTGGATAACAGATTTTCCATTACTGGAATTTGATGAAACCCTGGGAAGATATGTTTCTATCCATCACCCCTTTACCTCGCCTAAGCTGGAAGATATACCACATCTAGAAGAAAGACCTCATGAGGTAAGGGCAAGGGCTTATGACATCGTACTGAACGGCGTGGAGCTTGGAGGCGGCAGTATTCGCATCCATGACCAGGCACTCCAGCAGAGGATATTCCGCCTATTAGGCATGGATGATGAGACCGCCAAAAAACGCTTCGGCTTCCTCCTTGAGGCATTTAAATACGGCGCCCCTCCTCACGGAGGGATTGCCCTGGGGCTTGATAGGGTGGTAGCCATGCTCCTTGGACTTGACGACATCCGAGAAGTAATCGCCTTCCCGAAGACACAGAAGGCCTCCTGCCTCCTAACTGAAGCCCCTGCCGAGGTAGATGAACAACAGCTCAAGGAACTGGGGCTGAAGCTCTTGTAAAGTAACGCAATATGCTAAATTAGGCGCAGGGATATTCCTCTTTTGGAGATACGAAGTCCGTTGGAGGTGTTGTATGGAAAAGAAGATTGAAGCTGTAAAATTAATGCGCGAGATAAGGCTGAAATTGAGTGAGAAGTATTTGAAGTCCCGCGAGGAGGAAATGCGTGACTTAGAAGAAAGATTTGGTCATTTAAAAAAGAAAAAGAATGCCATGCACCTCAAATAAAATCGGCTGACCGAGGCCCCCTCCGAGGTGGACGAAGAACAGCTAAAGGAACTG
>JAHFOV010000033.1 GCA_023261505.1 Planctomycetota bacterium | reverse complement strand
CATCGTAGGAGGTAAGGGTGGTTTCGTAGGACCCTCATTAGGGAGGGTGGGGAATAGGTTGACAGCGGGCTGGATATATGCCTTCCTGAAGGACCCGCAGCTTTATGAGCCCTGGTCCATACAGCCCAATTACAGCCTTTCCGATAAGGAGGCCAGAGCACTCACCGCCTATCTCATGACATTGAAGGAAGAGAAGAAATCCGGAGAAAAGGTAACAAGGACACCGTCCGGCGAGGTTGAGCATGAAGGATAAGATGTCCATAATTCCTATGGTGGTCTTTTTGTCCGTAACCTTTATAATCTCAGTATTTGCCTTCCTATGGGGTATGAAGGTTTTCTCTCCGATTGAGATAAGGAAGGCGGCACTGCCAAAGGAGCACCCAGACCCCCTGAGGGAGGCCCTGGGAAAGGCCACCAATGGGCTGAACAACCTGGAACTGGTGGGTAAGCAGCACTATGAGGTATATTGCATGGTGTGTCATGGGGAGAGGGGGGCTGGCGATGGATTTAATGCCTTTAATCTTGATCCCAGACCGGCTGACCTTGCTATAGTTCGGAAAAAAGGGGACGAACATCTCTTTCAGGTTATTTCAAAAGGCTCCGTCAGCGTAAAAGGCTCACCCTTATGCCCACCCTGGGGGGCTACTTTAGACGAAGACCGCATAAGGTCTATTGTAGCCTACCTCCACACCCTTGGAAGCTAAGGATTCGAAGAGTTCTTATATCATCTTTTATCAATCCCAGAGGAAATTGCCCTCATATCCGATGTCATAAACAACCTCCGAAATCGCATCTGGTATCCCACCTTAAAGGGGGCTAGGCTAAAGAGACGCATCATGTATCAGACCCGCCACACCTTCGCTACCTTAATACTCTCCTCTGGTGAAAACCCTATCTAGATAGCAAGAATGATGGGACACACCTCTACTGAGATGTTATTCAAATTCAAAATTCAAAAATACAGCCAGTACATTCTCAATCTTACACACAGAGACGGCTCCATATTTCTTGAAAAGTTTTATAGACATGGACACTTTTTAGACACCATAGACACCTTAGGAGGGTGTATACCTAAGAATACAGTAGACTTAAGTCTTGCCAAGAAAGAGAGTAAATATGGTACGCCCGAGAGGATTCGAACCTCTGACCTACGGTTTAGGAAACCGTCGCTCTATCCTACTGAGCTACGGGCGCAATGAAATGATCAGAAACTGTCCGGGTGGAACAAACCCTAGCAAACTATAACACCTGTAGGCCTTTATTTCAAGGGGTGAATCTATTTATAAACCTACAGAGGTTTCTATCTCTATATATCCAGCAACTTATGTACCTCTTTTTATTGCATATTCTTAGAGAAGTAAGGTATAATTTTTTATGCTATGCTAGAGCCTCTGGATAAAAGACTGTTACAAGCCATACTGCAGAATGCCGGGGTGGGGCTGATGATCCAGGATAGGGCACGGAGGATCGTCCTTTTAAATCCAGCCTTCGAAGAGATTACTGGATGGAGATGGCAGGAGATTGGGGGTAAAGAATGTCCGGAGGTATTTAAATGCCGTACTTCCACGGGGAAGTGCCTTATGGATAACTTTTGTCCCGGTCTTAAGATTATTGAGAAAGAAACCCAAGAAATCTCCAGGGAACTCTTAATAAATAGGAGAGACGGGGGAGAGAAATGGGTGGAGGTAACGGTCTCTCCTATAAGGGCAGAAGGGGGGGAGGTGGAGTATATAGTTTCAATTTTTAAAGACATAAGCGAAAAGAAGAGGTATTCGGAGGAACTCTTAAAAACCAAAACCCTGGCTACTCTGGGGCAGTTAGCCGCAGAATTAGCCCATGAGGTAAAAAACCCTCTTAACTCTATCAATATACAACTGCATCTTATAGAAAAAGAACTTGGTAGTACGACAGATTACTCTGGGAAAGGTATAGCCGAACTGGTATCAAGGACAAAGGAAGAGATAAAACGGCTTAATAATTTGGTCAACCGCTGCCTTAGTTTCTCCAGACCCCATCAGCTTTACCTTCAACAGGAAGACCTTAAATCTATTTTGGAGGATTTAGTAGGACTAATAGAGCCTCAGGCCAATCTGGCAGGGATTGATGTAATACTTATAATAGAGACCGGCCTTCCGAAGGTAATGCTGGACAAAGAGAGGTTTAAACAGGCCCTTCTTAACCTTCTTGTTAATGCCCTGGAGGCGATGCCCGATGGTGGCTACCTTCACCTGGTCGCATGCATGGAGGATGATTCAGTTAAGCTATATATCAAGGATACTGGAAAAGGGATCCCTGAGGAGGTAAAAGAACGCATCTTTGAACTCTTTTACACCACCAAGAAGGAAGGCACTGGCATAGGATTGCCTCTGGCGCATAATATAATTCAGGCTCATGGTGGCAGCATCTCTTTCAGCTCCTCTTCTGCAGGGACGGAGTTTGTTATTACCCTCCCTATTACGACTACTCGAGTCGCCGGCAGTAGGTCTGGCAGGTCTTCAGGGCAGGGGGTTGCGCCTAATGCGAGTGAGCGTTATAAGACCACCTACAGGCAGGGGGAAAAGTAAAAAAATGCCAGCACCCAGGATACTTGTCGTGGATGATGACAAGAATGCCCTTATTGGCCTAGTAAGGCTTCTTGAGGGGGAAGGCTACGAGGCCAGTGGGGCTATCTCTGCCTATGAGGCATTAGCTCTGCTGGATAATCAAGGTTTTGACGTAGCCCTTGTGGATTTAAAACTCCCAGGTATGGGAGGGCTATCTTTGGTAGATGAAATAAAAAAGAGGGATGAGTTACTGCCCATCCTTGTAGTAAGCGCCTATAGTTCGGTTGAAAATGTGGTGGCCGCAGTGAAAAAGGGGGCAGAACACTTCTTCACCAAACCTATAGATTTTGAGGAATTGAAGGTCACAATAGACAGGGTATGGAAGCAGAGGAAAAGTCTGCAAGAGGCGGAGGAGCTAAGAGGAAAGGTAGAAGGGGAGTTCGGCACTACAGAAATGATAGGCGATACCCCTGAGATGCAGAAGGTCATTAAGACTATAAGAGACATTGCGCCCAGTACTGCAACAGTGCTCATATATGGGGAGACAGGGGTAGGAAAGGAACTAGTCGCCCGTGCCATCCGTTCCTACAGTCCAAGGAGAAATAAGCCCTTCGTGGTCTTACACTGTGCTGCCCTGGCCGAGGGGGTGCTGGAGAGCGAACTATTTGGGCACGAGAAGGGCTCTTTTACCGGAGCCCTTTATACTAGAAGAGGTAGGTTTGAGCTGGCGCACGAAGGTACTCTCTTCTTAGACGAGGTTTCTGAGATGGGGCCTAGTGTGCAGGTTAAGCTCCTTAGGGTAACAGAAACGGGGACTTTTGAAAGGGTGGGAGGAGAAGAGACCCGCCAGGTGGATGTACGCCTGGTAGCGGCCACTAATAAAGACCTGGAAGGTCTGGTAGCGGTAGGTAAATTCAGGGAAGACCTCTATTACAGGCTAAATGTTATAAAACTTGCCATCCCCCCTCTTAGAGAAAGAAAGGCAGATATACCTTTGCTGGCCAATTACTTTCTCTTGAAGTATACCTCCAGAAACAATAAGGAAATTCGGGGCTTCACCCCTGAGGCGATGCACCTCCTACAGGAGTATCACTGGCCGGGTAACGTTAGGGAGCTAGAAAATACTGTAGAGAGAGCCGTTGTCTTTTGTAAAAAGAACATGATTGAACCTGATTATCTATCACCAAATTTGTTGGAAAAAGGGAAAAAGCCAGAACTAATTCAGATTCGTCTGGGCATGCCGATGAAAGACGTAGAGAGGGAAGTTATCCAAAAAACCCTTGAACTTACCCACGGCAACAAGACAGAAGCGGCCAGAATCCTTGGGCTCTCCGCACGGACTATAGATAACAAGCTAAAGGAGTGGAAACCCCATGGCACCCCAGGCATAAAGTCAATTGAACAGGAAAGTAATATTTGAAAATTTGCGCAGAATGCCCTTTTATGAGTCCAGCGACGTGTCGCTTGGGAAGCATTCCTGATTGTGTATGGGCGTTTAATTGAGATTGCTTCGCTCTGCTCGCAATGACACAAAAGAGGCTCGTAATTAGCTTCTGTGTGTTACTCAAAAAACCATTTCATTTTTTAAGGGAAACGTCCATAAAAGAGAGGGATTAAAACTGTGAAGGAAATATTTCATAGACTAGATGATGTTGGTAAAAATGATTTTTCTCTTGAATTTATGCTGCATTGTGAAGAATTGAGAATACCACTTCTTGCAGCAGTAATTCCTGCTCGACTTTCAGCAGGAGTTGCGCGTTTTCTCCGAGACTCTCAATATGTCACCGTTCTTCAACATGGTTTTAGTCATGCAGAGTGGGTGGATGGTCGCAATGATGAATTTCCAGCAACTCGTTCCAAAGCAAACGTTCATCACGCTATCAAATGTGGGCGTTCCCTGCTTGAAGACAGCATAGGCAAACAAATAAATGGATATGTTCCCCCATGGAACAAAACAGCTCAACAGACTATTTCTGTTCTAGAGGAGTTAGGTTTTAGTACGATATCTGGGGATTCCGAAACCTGGGCTTTGCTTAAGCTCCAGACTACAATGCATGTAATTAATATATCAATCGATTGTGCTCCTTGCCACCTCTACCTCGCGGTCGCAATAAGAGAAAAGGAGAGTATTAAAGAAGAAATAGAAATATTGAAACAAAATCAAATAGACCCCATAGGTGTCATGTATCATGTGCACGAACTCAAACCTGAATATCAAAGGAAAGCTTTAGATTTAATAGAGAGTCTTACAAATGATTTTCAAGTTGTAAACTTCCCTGGGCTGAACAGGGAGACCTGAAGTTTAATTAAGGAATGGCACACCCTTAAATCATACTCATCACAGCAGATTATCCCCATGCGGAAAGAGTTTATACTTAAGCTTAAGCGTGCATGGGGAGTATATCAGCTAACTTCTAAAAGAAGTTGGATGTTTCCCAGAAGATGCGATCGTGATAGGCTTCAGCTTGGTAGCCATTTACTGCTAAAGTAAGAGCACATCATTGGCATCTAATCATTCATTTCTGCAAAACTGACTCTTTAGGCATATATACAAAATAGCTTAAAGAAAAGTCTGTTTAGTGGAGCACTAAAATCAATTAATAATCAATTATCTGGCTTTCCTAAGTTCATGCGCCATCAGAAATTGAAAAAATTTCAAGCAATCTTTCTTAAAACAGATACATTTTGGAAAATTTTTCGTTATTTGTGTTCCTAAAAAAGGAGTATCTTAAAGAACAAAAAACTAAGTTATTACGTTTTAACAACTTAACGGAAAGAGAAACGTTTGGCACGCCAATCGCTAGACGTTTAAAGTTATGATTACTACACTAGTGCAAGGCCCGAGAGAGTATCTGGAATCCTTAGAGGAAGAAATAAGGTTACATCCTGCCCTGAATCATCCGTTTCTTAGAAACTTTAGAAATGGCAAGTTGACACTGGACAGGATGAGGATATTTGCAAGGCAATATTATTTGTATTCCAGATGGTTTTCAATGTACGTTTCCGCAGTAATAGCCAAAATGCCTGATGAGAAGCCCAGAGCGTATCTTATTAAGAATTTGTATCAGGAATATGGGGAAGGTGACCTGCAGCAAACCCATCCAGCCATTTTCAGACGTTTTCTGAGGGCCCTAAGACTAGATTCCCCCGAGATAGAGAGGATAGAACCTCTTCCTGAAACGAGGTTGTTTATCCATGAGTATCTTTTTGTATGCAGGGAGGGCCATTTCCTCGAGGCGCTGGGTGCCCTCGGTCCCGGGACTGAATCCATAGTTCCTTACATCTATCATTCTTTTTACGAAGGGCTCAGGAAAGAACCAAGCCTCCATGAAGAGGATATAGAGTTTTTTACCCTTCACATGCAGATGGATGTGGAGCATAGTGCCAACATAAAGGAGGCCCTGCTGGAGTATGCGGTTAACAGAGAAAATCAGGCCCTCATAAGGCAGGGTGCAATGGAGATTCTGGGGGCCAGAACCGTCTTCTGGAATGGCCTGGAAAGGGCCTGCTGTGGTTAACAATAGACGTATGATAAATAGTGTTTGTTTAACTTTTTAACTAAAAGGAGGTATATTTAATGGCTTTAGTAGGAGAAAGAGTAAGAAGTCCGTTTATTGAGTCTTTGAAGAAAGAGATTCACGCCCATCCCGCCATGACTCATTCCTTCCTGAAGAAGTTTGGCGAGGGAAAGATTAAAGCTGAAGCCGGCAAGATATTTGCCGAGCAGTACTATCAGTATTCTAAACATTTCTCAAGGTACCTGGCGGCGGTTATCTCCATAATCCCTGACGAGCCTGCACGGCAGCCTCTTATAAAGAACCTGTTTGAAGAATATGGTGGAAGGTCTGAAGAGCAGAAAGGCATGGACCTTGAGCTAGTGCATGCCAACATCTTTAGAAAATTCTGCAAGGCAGCTGGGGCCAACCTGGAGACGGCGAAGACCTTCCCCGAGACCTCTCTCTTTGTGGAAAGGTATTTCCACTTTAGCGAGCTACACTTCGTAGAGGCCCTCGGCGCACTCGGTCCAGGGACTGAATACATAGTCCCCTTCATCTACAAGCCCATCTATGATGGTCTCAAGAAGAAGGGTTACAGTGAGGACGACCTCCTCTTCTTCTCTGCCCACATTACCCTAGATGTGGAACATGGAGAAAACATATGGGATTCCATTGAGCCCTATACAAGGAGTGCCGAGAACCAGCAGCGTATCAGAAATGGTGCAATGTATGTGCTGGATGCCAGAAAGGTTCTCTGGGATGGTCTTGAGAGGGCTTGCTGTCTATAGCCTCTTTTAGTAGAGGGTTAAAAGTCATACGGGAGTGGGGGAAGGATTTTCCCTCACTTCCGTCTTTTTAGTTATTTACGGTTGACTATAAATATCTTAATTTGTAAACTGCCATGTATAAAAGAATATGGAAATAAGCATTGATTAACTATAAATTGCATTTAGAAGAAAGAGGAGGGTAAGCATGGCAATTTCTTTACCTAACCGGGCGTTAGCCACAGGTACAAGGAACCGGACACCCGACGACGTTAACCCCACCAGTGGTATGTGTACAGTCTGCCTGGATGGCTGTCCAGGCCTATGTGAGATAGGAAAGTCTGCCTTCAGGGGGCCTGAGGCCATATATCCCGTCCCATTTGGAAAGATGACCTCTGGTGCACAGAAGGACTATCCTGTAGATTTCCACCATCTGAACGTTACAGGCACTATCGCAGGTATTTCTGAGCCAAGATTTGAGAAATTTACAAATGTATGCCTTGAGGCAAGATTGGGAAAGGATAAAGGATTAAAGTTAAGGGCACCCTTCGTCTGTGCCGGGCTGGGTTCTACCAACGTAGCAGTAACCCATTTTGAGGGTGTAGGTTCTGGAGTTGCTGCGGCTGGTGGAGGCGTGGTGATTGGAGAAAATGTTGCAGGAATGGACGTCAACTCAAAATTTGAAGATGGGAAGGTAGTAGACTGTCCTGAACTGCAGCGGAGAGTAGATATCTTCAGAGAGTGGCAGCGGGACGGATATGGCTTCTTTGCCGTACAGGCCAACCCAGAAGACTGGAGGCTCGGGGTATTAGAGTATGCATTGAACAAGCTCAAAGCCGATGCTGTAGAGCTTAAATGGGGTCAAGGTGCCAAGTCCATAGGTGGAGAGGTTAAGATAACAGACATAGAAAAGGCCAAGCTTTTAAAGAAACGTGGTTACATCGTAATACCCGACCCGGAGGATCCTATAACAGTTGAGGCCTACAAGAAGGGTGCAGTCAAAGGCTTTGAGAGGCATACCAGGATAGGCACTGTCTCCAGCGACTTCTCGACGGCAGTACGTGATTTTCAGGCCCAAGTGAACCTGCTGAGAAGTGCCGGTGCAAGGTACGTATTCCTGAAGACGGGTTCTTATCGTCCGGCTGATCTTGCCAGGGCACTAAAGTTTGCCTCAGTTTCTGGCGTGGATGTGGTGACCATCGATGGTTCAGGTGGAGGAACAGGTATGAGCCCATGGAGGATGATGAACGAGTGGGGAGTTCCTACTGTTTATCTGGCATCCCTGGCCTACCAGTATTGTGATAAACTAAAAAAGATGGGGGCATACGTTCCGGACATTGTTCTTGCCGGTGGTATTACCTTTGAAGATCATATCTATAAAGCCTTCGCCCTCCTCCATCCCTATATCAAGGCGGTAGGTATATCAAGGGGTACCGTCTGCGCAGCAATGGTAGGCAAAACGCAGTCAGAGTTAATTGCTAAGGGCACAATTCCCAAGAATTCTGATGAGTATGGTAAGACCGCTGAGGAGATCTTCTATTACTCTCAAGTTGCGAAGACCCAAATCAGCAAAAACGGCAAGATGATACCCTGGTCAGGCTTAGGGGTTTATTCCTACTATCAAAGGCTTGCTACGGGCTTAAGACAGCTCATGGCAGGCTCAAGGCGATTCTCCTTAGAGGAAATCAACAGGAATGACATCTTTGCCCTCACCAGGGATGCTGCAGAGGTGACCGGCGTTGCCTATGTCATGGATTATGACAGGGATATAGCTGACAAGATACTTAGCGCCTAAAAGCAGGGGCTAGGGATTAGGGAAGAGGGTCTAGAAAAGAAGCTTGCTACCCCCCAACCCCTAGTCCCTAGCACCTAGTAGTAGTTGGCGGGAACGTGTGGGAGTCGAACCCACCAGACCCCCTTTTGAGGGGTCTAAACGGTTTTGAAGACCGTCAGGGCCACCGGGCCCCATCCATTCCCGCTTTGTGTTCAAGGGTTCAAAGGTTCAAGAGTTTAAGGGAAGGAGATTACCTGACTGGTCAAAAACCCATTCCTCGGGTTCTGACATGATATCTAAATCTTTCTTATCCTGCAGTTGAGGCATGCAGGGCTCAGAGACCAGGAGTGTTTCTAGTTTACTGGTGTTCTTTATCCTTACTATCTTAGCCTCCTGAGGCTCCACAAGACCTATCGTATTCAAGGCCTGTTCAATGGCTTCTCTGTCTGTATCAAAGGCTATTGGAATCTTTGCCCCTTCCGGGCGGAGCCCCGTAATGCAGTTCACGTAAGTATCTTTAAGTTTAATTTTATCTACAAGGCGTCTGGTAGTAAAGTCTGCAAGACCTATACCACAGGCATTTCCATTAGACCTTTCTGTGAGGTCTCTCACAAAAATTCTCTTTATCTTGATCGAACTATTATCCTTACGGCCTATGATAGTGGTATCCATACCTGTACCGCTTATATCTTTGCCCATTTCATCCACGATCAAAAGGTCTATGGCGTTAAGTGGGAGCTTCACCATAAGCTCGTAGGCCCTTTGGAGGAGTTTAGTCTCCTCTTCCAAAAATTCCCCTGCCAGGAGGGCCTTTAGCTCCACTGTCTCACCATCAGAATTTTCTATTATTGCAAGGCCATAGAGTATAGAAAGTCGCTGGAGGAGTACCGGCACTATAGTAAAGGCCATCTCATCAAATGGGTATTCCATTAGTGCCTTGTGATAAAGAGAAGCGCCCATGTGTTTGCCAAGTCCTACAAGGAGCATCTTTACAATTCCGCTCTCAATCTTACCGCTAAAGCGGGTATGTGGTTTTATTCTATTAACCACTACAATGTGGTCCGCCTCGGAGGCGTATTTGTCTATATATACAGGAAAACCAAAAGGGCTTGTAACAATCTTTACTACATTCATGGAGGATTTAATGGGAACCCCCATGGATGCCTCTGTTACCCCATAATGGGCGAGTAGTTTTAATTGACCCTGGGCGGTAGCACCTCCGTGACTGCCCATAGAGGGCACAATAAAAGGTTGGGCCCCAAAGGCCCTCAGATGGTCCAGCACCTTACGGAGAATGGGTACAATATTTGAGATTCCTCTGCTTCCAGCAGTTACAGCCACGCGGTGCCCCGGCTTTAGTATATTCTCCAAGGAGATGTGCTGAAGTTCCAGTGTAAGCGCCTGAGGCACATCTTCCAAATTTGGGACAGAAATTCTCTGCCTTATCTTTATCATTCTGGGGAACATATTGAACTAATCAGTATGAGGTTGGTTAGGCCGGAAAGGACTTTTCTAATTCTTTAGGTCGTAACTTGCCGGGTACAAGGACACCACCCGATACTACTATCCTGATACCTTCTTCCAGGGTAAGATTGGTATCTTCTATCTCTTTTTCAGTGACGAAGAGGACAAAACCAGTCCAGGGGTTAGGTGATGTTGGAACGAAAACATTAGTTAGGGTATGACCTTCTTTATTTTCTATACTGCCTGTTACAAAGCCTATTCCTTTACTACCAGTTTTTGGAAAATCCACCAATACTACCCGCTGAAAGGCAGTCTTTCCTGGAAGTGTTGCAGTCTGCACTATTTGCTTGGAGGTACCGTAAATGGTCTTTACCAGAGGCATCTTCTCCACGATGGCCTCCGCAAATCTGATTATCTGGCTGCCGATATAATTGGTGGCAAAGGCCCCGGCAAAATAAAGGGCAAGAAAAAACATCATAAGCCCCAGTAAAAACATTAAAGGGGTCAAGATTACGTCCGGAACCTTTAGCTGAATCCATTCCGATTCTAGGATTGTCCTCTTTACCACAGGAACCATGGTGCCGCCAGCAAAGAGGAAGATGTATTTTAAGGCTATGAAGGTGATGTAAACTGGGAATAATACCAGCGCACCAGAAATCAACCTTTTCCTTATATCCTTCTTAAAAAGCCCCAGGAGGCCATATTGTTCTTTTCCAGTAACTTCCATTGGTTAATACTTCTTGCATTCCTTCTATAGAATGAGTCCTAGAACATGTAAGGTTTTCTAATAATAACCTTACTTAAAATGGTAGTTGAAACCTCACCTTATATCCTAAATATACTTTAAGAAGAAACTTAGAAAAGGGCTAAGCAGTTCGCTTTCCCACAGAAAGGCCAGTATGCCAGCTAGAATAAAATTAAAATCCGCCACTGCCTCGCAGAACAAACCTTCTCCAATAGCCTTCTTATGGTAAAGAAGAAGGTAAAAGGAGGCATACAGAACACAAGGGATGAGAAAAAGGCTGAAATTAGAGGTCCAGGCCAAGCGAGGACTTACCCCCAAGATGGCCGCCATAATTATAGCTACACCCACCAGCATGATTTTTGTCTGCTCCTTACCTATGGCTATGGGTATAGTTTCTTTGCCAACAATCCTATCCCCTTGAATGTCTCTAATATCCAGGAGCACTGCCCTGAAAAAGGCGATGCTAAAAGCAAAGACCAGGGCTACCAGCATGGGTGCCAGGGGCTGAGGCTCATTCACAATGAAAGGCAGTAGAGCAGTGGTAAGGGCCCAGGCGATGCCAAAAAATATCTCCTTAGTTCCAGCAAAGCGTTCAAGGCTCCTGTATTTCAGAAATTTGGAAACCCTGTCTGGAAGTACATGAATCCGAAAGGCAAGGGCAAAAAAGACACTGGACAAGAAAATCATTAGAAAGACGTAAAAATCAAGCACCAGTGCTATACCGTATGAGGCCGCCAGGCCCGCAAGCCCCAGGCCAAGGAATATATTATGGTGTCTATCGTATAACTTGGCCATAAACGGGTCATTCAGTGCCGCTGCCTCTCTATTGGCTGTGTTGTTTAATACGTGCATAGAGAACAAAAATAAGGCAGCAATAGCACAATAATTAATCTGAGGGGCTACGCCTAAGAGCATGGCGCAAGTATAGCTCATTGAGGCTGCACCGACCCCCAAATACACACAGCTACCTATAAAGGTGTTGAAGGCCGTTTTGAGCCAGCTTTTTAGCCTCCCGGATTTTTCTTTCTCATAGGAGGCTAGCAGGTCTACCACCCTCTTTATTAACCATTGAGGGGTAGAAGCCCCAGCCGTTACACCCACAACCTCAAAGGCCTCCAGTTTCTTTAGGTCTAATTCCGTCTCTGTTTCAATATGAAAGGTAGGGACGCCTTCTGATTCACAAATCTTTACCAGGCGGTTAGTGTTTGCGCTCCCTCTGCCCCCCACAACAATCATAGCCTCCACTGACCTGCAAAGGCTTCTGACCTCATCTTGCCTGTCGTGTGTAGAACCGCATATAGTTTCAAAAACCTGGCACTCTGCATATTTTTCCTGAAGCCCGAAAGTCAGTGCCTGGAATAGTATTTTGTCTTGAGTGGTTTGAGCCACTACACAGACCTTTTCCATGGGAGGCAGCTTTTCCACATCTTCCATTGAGCCCACCACATAACCCCTTCCTCCTGCGTACCCAAGTAGGCCCACCACCTCCGCATGGCCTTTATCCCCCACGATAACAGTAGAGTACCCTTGTGCAAGATATCTTTTTATAATGTTTTGCACTCGCATAACGTGGGGACAGGTGGCGTCTGAGATCTTTGCCCCCTGGGACTCTATCTCTTTCTTGCGGCTGGGAGTTATACCGTGGGCCCTGATTACCACCCGATTTTTATCCAGTTTCGCCCCTTCCTCAATGGTTTTTATACCCTTACCCTTCAGCAAATCCAAAACCTGTGGGTTGTGGATAATAGGACCATCAGTATATACCGTCATCCCTTTATGCTTTTCGGAATGGGCGGCATCCAGGACAATATCCATTGCCCTTTTTACCCCCATGCAAAAACCCGCCGTCTTGGCTACCTTAACTTTCAAGCCCTTTGTCCTCTAAAATTTAACAACAATTTCCACACCTAACAGGCGGCATTCTATCAGATTAGTACGCCCTTGTCAAAAAATTTCAACATAAGTGTAATAAATAAAAGAGGCAGGTGAAAGACTGGGTATTTAATAGGCTTTTGGGGTGAAGTTTTTAAGAGTAAGCTGTAGCCGCAGGTCGTACCAGAGGTCCACCAAAAAGATAGGCGGATTCGCTTATTTCGGATTCGCCAATTTTTGTGGCGAACAGATTCGCCTATGGCGAACTTTAGCATGCGATTCTGATTATAAATCTAAAATCTAAAATTTTGTTTTGGGCTATCTATAAACCTTTATAGCCACCTGGGGGCACATCTCAGCGCACATGGCATCACCTGTACAGCGTTCCTCCTCCCCATTAAAACAAGCAAAATGATAACCCTTTGGGTTAACCTCCTCGGAGAGGCAAATAAGTTTGTAAGGGCAGGTGATTATGCACAGCTCGCACCCGTTACACTTTTCTTTATCTATAAGAATTCTTCCCATAATAAAATATTCTCCCATAAGTTGACTTTTCATGTCAAGGGATTGTAGCCGCAACCTTTAGGTTGCACTATTTTTCTTACTTACGCAGGCTGAAGCCTGCGGCTACTAACCATTGATTCTATGGGATGGGTTGTGGAAAAATGGTAAATAATGGCAGACTCCCATTTAATTGACGTTAGTATACTATCCCCCTATAATCCCCTTTATCCCCCTTTAGGAAAGTGGGAATGAATTAAACTTAAGAAAAGGGGAATAATCCCACTTGCTGATGTCACTCTAGCGGATTAATCACTAAGCCGGATAACAGTTTCGGGTAGAAGAACGTGCTCTTTGGGGGCATCTTTAACCTTTGGGAGGCTACGGCGCTTACATGTTCAATAGGTGTAGGGTTTATGAAGAAGGCTATATCATACTCCCCTGATTCAACTAGAGAAATGGCTTGAACGCTGTCGTGGACATAGCGTATATTATTTTCCTCTCGTGCCGAAGGCAGATTCGCCGAGGCGAACTTGCTGGAGTTACCCAGCAGCCTATCAATAGCGAGGCTGTGAAGGACCGTTACCTCTAGCTCTAGCAGGCATTCAGGCGTATTGGGGAAGGCCTTTTTAAGCAGTTTTAGATTTCGCAAGGTGAGGAGGTAATACTCCTTAGTATCCCCCAAGAAAAGCCCATAAGAGTAGATGGGGCTTTCCTGGAGTCTCTTTTCCATAAGGGTAAGGTTACCACCTTTAATGTATTCCACATAAAAGGACTCCTCCAGTATATCTTCCATTGGGCGTTCTAGCTTTTTTGGAAGTTTAATTACCCTATGGATAGGGAGTATGCAAAGGCCAGGGTCCTTCGTGGAAACAAGGGCAATCATTGTGAAGTGATGAGGGCCGGGGGGTTTGTCCTTCAACTCTTCCTTATAGGCCAACGACACCTCGTAGCGGTGATGACCGTCGGCTATAAAGAGTGGTTTATTTTCCAGGAGCTTAGTGAGGCTATCTATGACTTGCCAGTCTTTTACTGTCCATAATTTGTTCAATGTGCCATCCCAATGGAATTCCGCATCTGGGGTGCGTGAGGTTACTGACTCAAGGATGGATTTGCTCTTTGTGTCTTCCTCGGGATATAGGACGAATATGGGGTCGAGATTGGCCTTGCAAGCCCTCAGTAGATTTAGGCGATCCTCCTTCTGTTTGGGGAGGGTAACCTCGTGAGGGTGGATGTTTCCTGTCTGGTAGTCTTCCAGCTTAACTAAGGAAATAAAGCTGGTCCTTGTGTAGTCTTGGCCCTTCAGTGAGAACCTTTGTTCAGAAACGTACATGGATGGTTGAGCCTCACTTATGAGAATTTTCTCTTCTCGCCAGGACTTCAGGAGCTGAGCCGCCCTGGTATATTTGTTTCGATACTCGGTGTCGCCCGGAAGTTCCTTGCCAAGGATAATGCGGATAAAATTAAG
This sequence comes from Planctomycetota bacterium, assembly GCA_023261505.1. Classification (GTDB taxonomy): domain Bacteria; phylum Planctomycetota; class Brocadiia; order Brocadiales; family Bathyanammoxibiaceae; genus JAHFOV01. The sequence goes on along the minus strand of JAHFOV010000033.1, from coordinate 10,310 downwards.
AGGGTGCCGGTGGTGAAGGTTCTCTCTATCTTGGAGGGAAACTACATCATAAGGAGGGCATACCACTAGAGAAGGGTCAGTAACCCTTTCTGGATTGTATCTAAGCCCTTTAAAAGGTCGTATAACAGCCAGTGTTTTACCCCCGTCCAGCAGTAGGCAGTAAGCAGTTTACTGCCTACTCCATACTGCTTACTTCTTACTTCCTCTAAACGGTTCCAGCTTCCCAAGAGACAAGGTATTCTTCTTGCTCCCTGGTAAGTTTGTCAACGGAGATGCCCATGGACTTTAATTTAAGACTTGCCACCCATTCGTCTATCTCTTTTGGGACGTTGCACACACGGTTTTCCAGGTGTCCCCTATTCTTTACGAGATACTCCGTTGCCAGGGCCTGCAGAGAGAAACTCATATCCATTACGCAAGGAGGATGACCTTCGGCAGAGGCCAGGTTTATAAGCCTTCCCTCACCCAGTAGATAGACAGAACGTCCATCGTTTAAAAGGTATTGGTCCACAAAGGGTCTGGCCTTACACACCTCCTTAGCCATCTCCCTCAAGGACTCAATATCTACCTCTACATTGAAATGCCCTGAGTTGCAGACCACTGCCCCCTCCTTCATGACCTCGTAGTGTTCTTTTCTTATGACATGGATGTCGCCTGTCACGGTGCAAAAGAGATCTCCTACCTTAGCAGCCTCCAGCATGGGCATAACCCAGTAGCCGTCCATGGTAGCCTCTAAGGCCCGAATTGGGTTTACCTCCACCACCACCACCTTCGCTCCAAGACCACTGGCCCTCAAGGCCAGTCCCTTTCCGCACCAGCCATAACCTGCTATCACTACTGTTTTACCAGCAATAAGCATATTTGTGGCGCGTATGATGCCATCCATTGTAGATTGTCCTGTGCCGTAACGGTTATCAAAAAGGTATTTGGAATAGGCATCGTTAACGGCAATGACGGGGAACTTTAGCACCCCCTTCTTTTCCATTGCCCTTAATCTGACAAGCCCTGTGGTGGTCTCCTCCATACTCCCTATAGCCTCTTTTGCCACCGTGGGATAGTTGCTATGGACTATGGATACAAGGTCGGCCCCGTCATCAATCATTATCTGTGGTTTATGGGCAATAGCAGCTTCTATATGCTCATAGTAAGTCTTGTTGTCTTCGCCCTTGATGGCAAATACCGGTATTTGAAAATCCTTAACCAATGAAGCGCCCACGTCGTCCTGAGTGGATAATGGGTTAGAGGCACATAGTACCACATCAGCACCACCTGTTTTAAGGGTGTAAACCAGGTTAGCGGTCTCTGCCGTGACGTGTAGGCAGGCTGAAAGTCTTACCCCAGCCAGGGGCTTCTCCTTCTGAAAGCGCTCCCTGATAAGGCTAAGGACTGGCATCTCCTTGTTAGCCCAGGCAATCCTGCTACTGCCCAAGGGGGCAAACCCTTTGTCTTTTATATGGTAGTTCATTTAGACCCTCCCCATGGCAGGCTCACGAAGGCCGGCCTCTCTTCTTAAGGCCTCCACCATATCGGTCTTCTCCCAGGTAAATGCCTCTCCAGTACGACCAAAGTGGCCATAGCGTGCAGTATCTTTGTAGATGGGCCTTCGGAGTTTGAGTGTTTCTATGATGCCGCCTGGAGTTAAGTCAAAGACCTTTTGTACTATTTCGGAGAGCCTGTGCTCTGAGATTTTGGAAGAACCCTCACAATGGACCAGTACGCTGGTGGGCTCTACAAGGCCAATAGCGTAGGATAACTGCACCTCGCACCTGTCTGCAAGGCCAGCGGCTACAATGTTCTTGGCTACGTAGCGGGCGGCATAATTGGCACTACGGTCTACCTTCGTGGGGTCCTTCCCTGAGAAGGCTCCACCTCCATGCCTTGCCCTACCACCGTAGGTATCCACTATAATCTTTCGTCCCGTAAGCCCACAATCCCCTTTGGGACCACCTACAACAAAACGCCCTGTGGGGTTAACATGGTAGATAGTCCTATCGTCAAGATACTGGGAGGGAATAACCTTTTTTATAAGTTTACTGATAATATCCCTTTTGATGGTCTCCTGACTGACATCCTCCGAATGCTGGGTGGACACAACTACAGTGTGAACCCTAATAGGACGGTGGTTTTCATACTCCACTGTTATCTGAGACTTGCCGTCGGGTCTCAAATAAGGCAGTTCCTTAGACTCTCTTAATTTTGCCAATCCTTCTACCAGCCAGTGCGATATCATTATAGGAAGGGGCATAAGTTCAGGCGTCTCATTGCAGGCATAGCCTATCATCATACCCTGGTCGCCGGCTCCCAGTTTTTTTCCCTTCCTTTCGTCAACACCGAGTGCGATGTCCGGTGACTGTTTGTCTATGCAGGTTACCACGGCGCAGGTGCGGTGATCGAAGCCCATGGCTGGGTCAGTGTAGCCTATTTCTTTAATAGTCTCTCTAGCTACTGCTGGGATGTCTACAGTGGCTGTGGTCGTTATCTCGCCAGCAAGAAGTACCAAACCTGTCTTTACCAGGGTCTCGCAGGCTACCCTGCCATAGGGGTCTTGCGCCAGGATAGCATCTAGTATGGCGTCTGATATCTGGTCAGCTATTTTATCAGGATGTCCAATAGCTACTGATTCCGATGTGAAGAGATACCGTTCTTTTCTCATTAAGTCTTTTCTCCTTTTAATAATCTTTTTAACACCTCGATACTACGGAGGGTAGCTCCTCTGTTCTTTAAGACTACTTCACGGGCACACTTGCCCATTGTCTCAGCGAGCCGACGGTTAGTCAAAATGTCTCTTACTGCTTTAAGGAGTTCCTCTTCATCATTGACCTTTCTGGCTCCCCCGGATTCCAGGAGAAGATGGGCCTCCTCCAGAAAATTCTCCACATGGGGGCCAAAGACTACAGGCCTGGCCAGTCCAGCAGGTTCCATGATATTTTGTCCACCAATGCCCTTCAGGCTCTTCCCTACAAAGACGCAATGGGCAAGGGAATATATATGCTGTAATTCCCCTACAGTGTCAACAATTATAACGCTTTCTCGTCCCGAGGGAATAACCTGCCCAGCTAGTTTTGACCTCCTTATGCAAGGCAAACCTACGGCAAGCACCTTTTCTTCTATATCCTGAACCCTTTCAATATGTCTGGGAACAAGAACCAACCTTAACGTAGGTAGCTCCACCTTAAGGGCCTTGAAAACCCTCAGCAGGATTTCCTCCTCTCCTGGATGCGTACTCCCGCCCACAAGCACCAGGTCGTCTGGCCGTATCTTAAATATCTGGCTTAGCCTCTCTTTTTCTTCTGGAGATACCTCTATAGGTAAGCCGTCGTACTTGATGTTGCCCGTAACCAAAACCCTTTCCTCGGCGATGCCAAGTTCAAGGAAGCGGGTGGCATCGGCCTGAGTCCTGGCGCAGTAAAAGGTTTCTTCAGAGTTAATAGCCTTTTTAAACGAGCTAGAAAGGCACGTAATAGCCTTTAAGACCTTTACGGACGTTCCAGAGATTCGACCATTAACTACTACAACTGGAATCCTTCTCTCATGAGCGGCTACAAAAAAATTAGGCCATATTTCCAATTCGATTAAGATTATATAAGAAGGTCTTAACAGGGTAAGGGCTTTTCGGTCCAGCCAACTTAAGTCAAAAGGAAAGTAGAAAGAGAGTTTATCTCCAAAGTTCTTTCTGGCTACAGATAGGCCTGTGTCGGTATTGGTGGACAGTATAATCTCCCAATTGGGAAAGATCTCCTCAAGGGCCTTGACAAGGGGTCTGCTCGTAAGCATCTCCCCAACCGAAGCGGCATGTATCCAGAAGCATGGGGCAGTACCCCTGCGCTCCGGGAGCCAGCCAAGTTTCTGCGTCAAGCCGGAGCGAAAACGCTCGCTAGCCAAAAGTTTTGCTACTATGTAAGGAGCTCCCAGAGTAGCAGCGGAGAGATAAAAAGAATCAATAACAGCTGGCATATCTATTTACCGCAACAGAGCTTATATTTCTTGCCACTGCCACAAGGACAAGGCTGATTTCTGCCTACCTTAGAGCCCACACGTATGGGTTCTAATTTCCTTTCGCCTGCCTCGGCATTAGCAGTCATAGGTTGTGCCGACCTCTTGCCTTCCAGAAGGACAGAAGGGTCCTGATACACGAAATCTTCTGACTTCCATACGCTCCTTGCCATTGCAGGAACCCCCTTTTCTATCTTAATCTTGAAGAGCAGGTCTGACACTTCTTCCCTGATAGAGAACATCATCTCTTCAAACATGGCATAGGCCTCACGCTTATACTCCACCCTGGGGTCTATCTGGGCATAACCCCTCAGGCCGATACCCGACTTGAGGTGGTCCATTGCGTACAGGTGGTCCTTCCACTTAGCATCTATCTTCTCCAGGAGGAGAATCTGTTCCAATCTTAAGATATCTTCCTCCCCAACCTCATGCACCCTATGGTTGTACTGCTCCTGGGCTCTGGTAATTAGCAGGGCCTCGATGTCCTCTTTTGTTTTATTGGCTATTTCATCAGGTGCAATCTCTGCCCCGAACTTTGTCCTGAACCATCCGAGGAGTCCCTTGGTGTCCCACTCTTCCGCCTCCTCTGTTCCGATATAAGAATACACTGCGTCAAGGACGGAGTCCTTTATCATGTGGAGGATTTTCTTTCTTATGTCTTTTCCTTCAAGGCAGTTCTGTCGCCAGGCATAGATAGTCTTACGCTGTTCATCCATTACCTCATCGTATTCAAGGAGGTGTTTGCGTATCTCAAAGTTGTGCTCCTCCACCTTCTTCTGGGCCCTCTCTATGGCATTTGAGACCATAGAATGCTCAATGGCCATGCCTTCCTCCATGCCCAGCTTTTTCAGGATGGAACTAACCCTGTCAGAGGCAAAAAGCCGCATAAGGTCATCCTCAAGGGATACAAAAAATCTTGAGGAGCCAGGGTCTCCCTGGCGGCCAGACCTGCCCCGAAGCTGATTATCGATTCTCCGGGCCTCATGCCTCTCTGTGCCTACTACGTGAAGGCCTTCCAGTTCGGCGACCCCTTCTCCCAGGATTATGTCTGTGCCCCTACCCGCCATGTTGGTGGAGACGGTAACATGTGCCATCTGCCCTGCCTTGGCCACGATGTGGGCCTCCCGCTCGTGATGCTTCGCATTGAGAACTTCATGGGGTATACCCCGCCTCTGCAGCCGCTCGCTAAGTATTTCTGACTTTTCTATTGACACAGTACCTACCAGTATAGGCCTCCCTATCTTATTAATTTCTGCTATCTCTTCTTCAATAGCGTTCCACTTCTCTCTTTCTGTCCTGTAGACCTTGTCTGGGAAGTTGGTGCGTCTGAGCGGCTTATTGGTAGGGATGACAACTACCTCCAGGCCATAAATCTTATCAAACTCTGCGGCCTCGGTGGCGGCTGTACCTGTCATGCCTGCGAGTTTTTTATACATCCTGAAGTAATTCTGTAAGGTGATAGTGGCAAGAGTCTGGTTCTCCTCCTTTATCTTCAAGTGCTCTTTGGCCTCTGCTGCCTGGTGGAGACCGTCGCTCCATACACGCCCTTCCATGAGTCGGCCCGTAAACTCATCTACAATCACGACCTGGCCATCTTTTACTATATAGTCTTTATCACATTTAAAGAGATGATGGGCCCTGAGGGATTGTTCAATGAAGTGGGGCCAGTCCATGTTCGTCCCGCTGTACATATTCCCAATGCCTAGCTGGCGCTCTACCTCAGCTATGCCCTCATCAATAAGGTGGGCCTGTTTTTCTTTTTCCTTTATCTGGAAGTGCACGTCCTTTTTTAGTCGACGGGCGATGCGGTCTGCAATGTAATATTTCTCGGTAGACTCTTCGGCCGGGCCAGAGATAATTAGTGGGGTACGGGCTTCGTCAATCAGGATGCTATCCACCTCATCCACTATGGCATAGTGAAGCCCCCCCTGGACTTGTTCCTCCCGGCCGAGTCTCATGTTATCTCTTAGGTAGTCAAAGCCAAACTCGCTATTTGTGCCGTAGGTAATATCACACTGACAGGCCAGTTTCTTTTCTGTGTAGTCTTGATTGGCCTGAATGGCGCCGGTAGTCATGCCTAGAAACTCAAAGACTGGGCCCATCCAGTCCCTGTCCCTCCTGGCCAGGTAATCATTTACTGTGACAATGTGTACCCCTTTACCGGTAAGGGCATTGAGATAGGCGGGAAGGAGGGCCACAAGGGTCTTACCCTCTCCGGTAGCCATCTCAGCAATCTTACCCTGATGGAGGACTATTCCACCAAGGAGCTGTACATCAAAGGGCCGCATGGTAAAGGGAGGTATCTCAGGGTTAGGGCTTCTGGGTACCCTGCTACTGGCCTCCCTGACGACGGCAAAGGCTTCTGGTAGAAGGTCGTCCAGGGGCTCTCCTGCCTGGAGCCTCTTCTTAAACTCATCGGTCTTGGCCCTGAGCTCAGCATCTGTAAGCGCCTTCATCTTAGGCTCTAATGAGTTGATATGGTGCACAATGGGCCATAACTGCCTAATAATGCGCTCATTGGCCGTCCCGAAGAAATAACCGGCAACCTTAGAGATATAGTCTAGTACCATTCCTTCATCACATTCAGGACAAGTTTAGATAAATGTAGCCGCAGGCTTTAGCCTGCGAAGACAAAATTAGAAGCGAATTAGAGGTAGGTTGATAAATATCTTAGAATTTCTACCTTCTTTCATTTTCTTATTATAACAAAATTTTCAAATATTTAATCAGATTGAGGGGTAGGTGTCAAGAGACGGAGAGGCAAGGATTGTAATGCCCACCGTTTAACGAGGTATAACTCTCTACCGTGCTAAACTCTTTGGAGGGCCTTATTCTCCTGGTGGAGTAGCATAAATATAAACCTTCTGGATTAGACCTGAAGAGTCCCGGATTTGCATTTCAATGTATTTATAGCTGCCCTGTGGGAAAAAGATGAATTTGTTAATCTTGTATCCAGGTGTTAACTCTAGGGAACTAAATGTCTTCCATCCAATATCTTCAGCGATCTTATCCCGATATTTGCTGGTATCTTTTAGAGCACCTGCAACCCCACCACCGAGGCCCCCGGCTATGGCGCCTCTTAAAGCACCTTTCATGGGATTTCTCCCCAGGGCCGTACCTAAAGCGGTACCCATAGCACCCCCTGCTCCCGCCCCCACACCCGTCCCTATGGCAATATTCTTTGCATATTGTTGGGCAATTGTGGAATGGGAAATGTGGTCCGCTACCTCACCCGGCTCAAGGACCTTCCAGTAATTTTCTGCGTAATCCACGGCAAATATTTGAGTACGGTCTATCGTGTACGTAGGGGAACCCATGGGGTTAGAAAAGATAACTTCTACGGGTAATAGGTTAGCCCTGGTGAGATCGGCCCCGAAATCTTTCTTATTATCCTCTGAGGTGATTAAGAAATGGGACCCTATCTCCAGACCCCCTCTGACCATCTGGTAAATAGGGTAAGTAGTGGGTGAGCTAAAAGGTATAGCCTTAGATTGATAGCTAGACTGATAGCTGGAACATCCATAAATGCATAAAATAGCGGTTAAGATTATGTAGCGGTGTATCTTCGGTAGCATACATTTGGTTCCCACTTATAGGAGCTTTTAAAAGCGTATCACAAAAGATTAAGCAGGTCAATCCTTTTGCCTGGCTTGACCCCCTGGTGAATTTGTGCTAAATTATTTTCTAATCCTTTTGGGAGGTTCACTACCATAAGACAAAGGTAGGGGCAGGCTTAAAACCTGCCCCTACGGACATACCATGGGAAAGACCTGCGCATTTATTACCCTGGGGTGCAAAGTAAACCAATACGATACCCAGATAATCAGAGAAGCTCTACACAGAAAGGGTTATCAAGAAGTCTCTCCTGAGCATCCGGCAGAACTCTACGTTATAAATACCTGCGCAGTGACTTCCACCAGCGAGCGGAAGTCAAGGCAGGAGATAAGCAAGGCGATACGCAGGAATAAGGGGGCTGGGGTGGTGGTAACGGGTTGCTACGCCAAGGCTGACCCTGAGGCCCTTCTACGTATAAAGGGCGTCAGGCGGGTGATAGATAAGGAAGAGCTTTGCCTTACTCTCGGAGATGGGGACTCCCACAAGAGAGGAATCCGCCAGTTCCATGACCACTCTAGGGCCTTCCTGAAGATAGAGGATGGCTGTGAGGCCTCTTGCTCTTACTGCATTGTTCCCACACTTAGGGGTAAGGTGAGGAGCAGGCCCAAGGAAACAATATTGGAAGAGGCCCGCAGGCTGGTGGCTAATGGCTACAAGGAGATAGTCCTGACGGGTGTACGCCTTAGTGCCTACGGACGGGACCTAAAGGGAGACACCCTTCTGGAGGTGGCGAAAGAACTCCATGAGGTAAATGGGCTGTATAGAATAAGGCTTAGCTCCCTTGAGGCTGCGGAGGTTAGCGAGGGACTTATAGATATCGCTGCTTCTTCTGACAGACTTTGCCCCCATTTCCACCTGCCTTTACAGAGTGGAGATGATTACATACTTAAAAAAATGAACCGCCACTATACGGTTGGAGAGTATTTACGTATAATTTATAATATTAAAAATAAGGTAACCTTTCCTAGCTTTTCTTCAGATGTTATCGTAGGTTTTCCTGGTGAAGGGATAGAACACTTCAGGAATACCTCAGAGGTTTGCCGGGAGGTGGGCTTTTCGAGGATACATATCTTCTCCTTCAGCCCTAGGAGGGGTACCCCTGCTGCTCAAATGTCGGGGAGATGTAGCCCTGTGGAGATGCAGGAAAGAAAAAGGGAGCTAGAGACCCTTGCCCAGGGACTGGCCCTGGAGTACAAGAGAAAATTCCTGGGTAAAGATGATATAGAGATACTTATGGAGGAGTCTACTTCTCCCGGGGAATACTCTGGCTATTCTGAGCGTTATATAAAGGCAGACTTTTCAGGCCAACCCCGTACCAATAAGGTACGTGGCCAGGATGGCCTTATAGGTAAGATGGTAAAGGTAAGGGTGGAGGAGGTCTTTCCTGAATACGTCAGGGCCTCATTGAGGGAACAATTATGAGAATAATATTACTTTTGAGTCTAGTCTTAGTAATAGGCCTCTTTCCTGTCTCTTCTCTGGCACTCCCTGCGCAGGATGTCGTTCCTATTATAGATGGCGATTATTTTCCTAAAGTGCATGAGGCCCTGCTTGGTGCCAAAAAGAGTATATTTTGTGTAATGTACCTGGCACAACTGAGTCCGCAGCACCCATTGGGCTGGGAGAGTATGCTACTGAGAGACCTTATTGGCGCCAGCAAGCGGGGGGTGGATGTGAAGGTAATCCTTGAGGATAACCCAGAGGTGGGAAACAGTTATGCCTACAATTTTCTCAAAGAGGCAGGGGTATCTGTCTTCTACGATACCTCAGAGAGGACTACCCATTGCAAGTTAGTGATAATTGATGATGAGATAACTGTTGTGGGGAGTACTAACTGGAGCTACAGCGGTCTCCGGATGAACCACGAGGCCTCCGTTCTCATCCGCTCCAAAGAGGTTGCCAGCACATTTAAGGAGGCATTTAGCCAGCTAGAGGTAAAGAAGTGAAGCGGAGGGATTTTTTGGGTTTAATGCTCAGCGCAGGCTTTTGGGCCCTGGGGCTTCAAGGGCGGTGCCTGGGCATGGGAGAGTCTTCAAAGTTTGTCTTCGCTCAGCTAGAGTATCGCGGGGGTAATTGGAACTCCAGGCCAAGGGCAGCCTCAAGGCTGGTCTGGGAACTGGTCAAAAGGACCAGTGTAGAGGCCCGACTGGATACCATTAGCGTCCAGCCCTCAGCCCCTGAGATATTTGAATACCCTTTCATCTACATGGCCGGGGAGGCTGAGTTTGAACCTTTTAGTGACTCAGAAAAAGAAAACCTCAAGAATTTCCTGCAGTTTGGCGGCACACTCCTTGCGGATGACAGCCTCGGCAGGCCAGGTTTTGGCTTCGATGTGACCTTCAGGAAAGAGGTGGAATCCTTATTCCCCGGGAACAAACTTGTACGCCTGCCAGACGACCACAGCGTTTACCGCACCTTCTATCTTATAAGCGGGCAGGGAGGCAGGATACTTACCCATCCCTATTTAGAGGGGCTGGATGTCGAAGGAAGGACAGCGATTATCTACTCCCAGAATGACCTGGGGGGTGCATGGGCCAGGGACGCCATGGGGAACTGGGAGTACGAGGTATACCCGGGTGGAGAAGCCCAGCGTACCATGGCCTTCCGTCTGGGGATAAACATCATCCTCTATGCCCTTACAGGTGATTACAAACAGGATCAAGTCCACCTCCCTTTTATACTCAGGAGGCAGATGTAGTTTT
>JAHFOV010000093.1 GCA_023261505.1 Planctomycetota bacterium | reverse complement strand
AAGCAGGTAAAACTATAAGGCAAATCTTTCAAGAAGGCAGAGAAGCGCTATTCCGAGATATGGAAGAGGAGGTAATTCGAGAGCTTTCTGGGATGGAGGATAAAGTAATAGCTGCCGGTGGTGGGGCCGTCTTAAGGGAAATAAACGTAAAGAACATGAAACAAAATGGTCTGGTAATTCTCCTGGAGGCAGATGCCCGTACCATACATGAACGCCTGCAAAAAGATCCCAAGAGTTCCACCCAGAGGCCAAATCTTACCGATCTGGGCCACTTTAATGAGATTGTCCACCTGTTAGAATACCGCCGGCCCTATTATGAAAAGGCGGCAGACTACCGTATTGATACTAGCACGATTAGCCCTGCAGAAGTGGCAAAAGTAATCCTTTCTGTCTATCGTTCCTGGTTAAAGTCTCGTTAGTGGACTTGACCCAGGTTCTTTTTAGTGGTAGAGTTAGGACCGTTAAGGAGCCATTCTTTGGCCAAACTCACCCATTTTGATGAATCCGGAGCCTCCAGGATGGTAGATGTCTCTAAAAAGGAGGCCACAGAGCGCCTGGCCATTGCACGGGCGAAGGTAACCATGAAGTCAGAGACCTTGAGGCTCATACTGGACAAAAAGGTTGCCAAGGGGGACGTCTTTGAGGTGGCCCGCATTGCAGGCATTATGGCGGCCAAGCGCACTGGGGAGCTTATTCCCTTATGTCACCCCCTAAAGCTCACTTCCGTAAAGATAGACTTTTCCAATAACGGATTGGACACTGTGGAAATACAATCCGAGGCCAAAATTGTGGCTCAAACGGGAGTAGAGATGGAAGCCCTGGTAGCGGCTAGCGTTGCCGCCCTTACAATCTATGATATGTGTAAAGCAGTGGATAGAGCGATGGTTATTACGGACGTCCATCTAGTGAAGAAGTCGGGGGGAAAAAGTGGAGAATTTACTTTCCCGGGGAAGTAAAAGCTAAAAAATATGACCACTGATTAGAAGGAGAGGAAAATGGAGCACAAAAGAAATACTTTGAGCCTTGCATTCTTGGTGATGGCAGTTTTAGGGTTTTTCTTTTGTTATACCCATTCAGGGACCGTTCTTGCCTTCTGGGGTAAGAAAGAGAAGGAGGGTCCTGCAAAGGCCACCGTGCCAACGCAGGAGTTCTTTTCTAAGCTGAGGAAGGAGCCCATACAGCCTGATAATTCTGGGGCAATCTCCCATGGTGGCGGACTGACCCTAACTTACACTATACCAAAGGAACTCTTCCCTGCGGAAGGTAGGTATGGGAAACTCTTCAATTTTTTGCCACTGATAAGATGGTATGCGCCAGATGAATACTATAACAATGTTAAATACCATCCTGGAAGTCCTGTGGAGGGGGAGTTCACAAGAGACCAGTGTATCTTATGCCACACCGTCCAGACACCTGGGGTGGTAGCCCAGTGGAAAAGGAGTGAGCATGCTAATCCCCCCGAAGGAAAGGAACAGGTGGGGTGTGATAATTGCCATGGCACGAACCACCAGAAGCTCCAGATGCCTGGCTACAGCAGTTGTGGTGGTTGTCACCCCAAGCAGCTAACAGGACATCGGGATGGAGAGCAAGGCTCACACACCCATGCTTATCACGTGAGCGTCCTTGAGGCAGGGTGGCAGATAGAAAAACCCGCAGAAGAGGTCTCTGCCTGTGCCACCTGCCACGCCATTGCCGAGAACCGTTGTGATGGCTGCCACACTAGACACGATTTCTCCGTTTCCGAGGCCAGAAAACCCAACAACTGCGGCGTATGCCATACGGGTCTAGACCATTACGAGTACGAGATGTATAAGCAGTCCTACCATGGAATGATTTACGAGGCAGAAGGGGCCTCGTGGGATTGGACCAAACCACTAAAACCTGAGAATTACAAGGTACCTAGCTGTGCCTTCTGTCACATGAAAGGCGGAGAACATAATGTAATGAAGGATTCCACGATTTACAGCCATATGGGTACCTCCGAGGTAGACCGCGGGGCGCCACAATATAAGGTCATGAGGGATGGTTGGATAAAGACCTGCCAGGGATGTCATTCCCCAAGGTTTGCCAGGGACCAACTGGAGGCCATGGATGGGGCGGTGAAGCTGAGTTTCACAAAGTACAGGGAGGCGACCGGAATTGTGGCGGCGCTGTATGAAGAGGGATTACTTGACCCCATGCCTGAAGACCTGGCCCCTGACTGGGCGGGCCACTACACCTTTAGCCTCTACCAGGGCGGTGAAGGGCGCATGTTTAACAACTCAGATGTGGAGAGGTTAAACTTTGAAATGTTAGTGTACATCACCAATGCAGTTTACAAGGCGATGGCCCACTTTGCCTGGTATAACGCTACATACGGACTAGGTGCCTTCATGCAGGATAGGTGGCTCACCCAGATTAAGGCCGAGGCCAGCCGCCTGAGACGTTTTGCCGAACTAGAGCAGAAAGTAGGAATAAAACACAAACCCTACGACTTCTGGAAGCATGGGGAGTACACCAACCTTTTGCTGGGATGGAAAAGGAAGGAAGGAGATATAGCAGAGAGCGCACATCCCGGCCATCACAATTAGGGATTAGGGGCTAGGGAATAGGGGTTAGCGGAATAAAATATTGCTAATCCCTAACCCCCCTAATCCCTGGTCCCTATTTTTCCTACCCCTTCTTTTCTGCAAAGACCTTTTCGTAAAGGAGTCCAGCTACCATACCGCCTAGTACAGGACCTACCCAATATACTAAATGGTGCTCATAAAAACCGGAGGCTACGGCTGGTCCAAAGGTTCTTGCGGGATTCATTGAGCCGCCAGTAATGGGTCCACCCACCATCACCCCAAATAGAATCACTATTCCAATGGCCAGCCCTGCAAAGCCCTTCGGTGCCCTCTGGTCCACAGCAGTGGCAAAGATTACTAGCACCAGGAAGAAGGTAATAATGAACTCCATCAGCATCCCTTGAGAAAGGGTTACACCCTTGCCCAAGGATGTTACACCCAGATGTACGGTAGCAATAGCTTGAGGAAATAGCACACCAAGAAGGTAGCCTCCCGCTATTGCCCCTGCTAGCTGTGAGCCAATATAAAAGATTGCCTTATTGGCCTCTATTCTCTTTGTAACCCAGAAGGCGATAGTAGCAGCAGGGTTGATGTGACATCCAGAAATATAACCCAGGGCATATACCATTGTAGTCACCACCAGGCCGAAGGCGATGGAAATGCCAAGTAATCCAACCCCCGCCCCTCCGTTTTGCCTCAAGACATAGTCTGCACATACAGAGCCAGCCCCAACAAAAACAAGCGCAAAAGTTCCTAAGGCTTCAGCAATATACGGTCTGTAATTATCCATACCCTTTCCTCTCCCCTAGAATTGTTCGGCAGATACCCAGTAGCCTGTGAGATTAGGGAAAAGCACCCTTTAACCCTTTCGGCCGACCTACCACCCCTCTCAAAACAACTCCCATGTTAACAAAAAAACAACGACGGATTTGTAGAAGGCTAACACATAGGATTTTCGCTGTCAAGGAAAAAATTATGTGTAGTGCAGTTAACATGAGATTTCGGATGTTGTCTAACTTCTTGAGGCGTCTGAAAAAGTATGAGAAGCGACGCTTCAAGTGTCATTGCGATCCGCCTTAGGCGGAGAAGCAATCTCATGTTTTCTAGTGCAACCACTTAGGAGATTGTTCGCCTGAGGCGAATCTGCCCTCCAAAATGACTGGCGGGCTTTCAGCCTAAGGCACGACTTCGGGGCTTCGCCCCTCGTCCGCCTCAGGCGGAACACTTTTGCCCAGTATTTTTCAGAGACCTCTTCTTTTGTTGAAAAAGCATTATCTGAGACCTCTGGGAAGCCCCTAACTCTGAGTCTAGCACTGCCTTACCTGCATCTTTTCACAAGTCACAAAAATTTTTCTTGCCTTTCGCTAGGGAGTATATATAATTTTCACTGCTTCGGGGTATCCTACCGAAGGGATTTAGGTCAAGGTCAAGACCAAGTCTTGACTAAAAAATTTTAAATTTTTTTCTTGAAATCTCTGAAAAGGGATATATAATTTTTGCAGTCTTTCTAAGAAGGGGTGGTTTTGTCTGATTCCCCTACCGAGAGAATAGCTGCACGGCTATCGGACAGGGGATAAAAGAAGTGAAGCGGTTGAGCCTGTTCGCCAATGGCTACTTTATCTCGAGCATGGCTTGGCGTTCGGGAGCTAAGAGTAGCTCGGCATGTGCGGCGTTAAATCACAACGTCGCAACCGCTCTTAAAAGTGACTACTTTGAAGATCAAGATCAATATATGTACCTTTCAAAATGCGGCGGCAACTTTTTATGAAAGGAGGCCGTAAATGAGTAAAGGTCGGCTAAAGACCTGTATGACGATTTTGCTTGGGATTTTCGTAGTGTTTTTCTATGCAGTACCCTCATGGGCGGATGACAGTGTGTCACAGATGCAAGATGACCTGAAGGCCCTAAAGGCCGAACTTGAGTCTCTGCGGTCAGAGATGAAGTCTGATAAGCAGACAATCAAGGCCCATGATGACGAACTCCTTGCCTCAAAGCAGGAGTTCAGCCAGCTTTCCAGTGAGGTAAGGAACTGGAAGGCCAACCCTGAGGCGGTAGAGACCCTTAAGGACCAGATTAAGAAGGAGTTGGGCATAGTACCCAATGTCTATAATGAACTGGCCAACAGGATCCGCCTGGGGTTTGAAATGCGCACCAGGGGAGAGTTCGAGAACAACTGGCATACCTTCAACGCACACAACTTTGACCCGTTGGTGGAGGATGAAACCTCTAATCCCGTATCCGGCGACTTCTTTGAGGTAGGCAGAGATGTAGGCCCAACGACTGCTGGCGGAGGGGCGAGAAATAGGCAATTCATCGTCTTAAACCGTGTAAGGTTTAACATTGATGCCGACGTCCATGAACACCTGAGGACCTTTGTCCAGATTCAGGACTCCAGATTCTGGGGTGTTGAAAATGGTGTAGTTGGATTCCGTGGGGATAATTTTGGTGGGGCTAACCTTTTAAACGTTGCCCACTTGGATGACAACAACCGGCTTGACCTCCATCAGGCCTATGTGGACATCAGGAAGCTCTTCAACCCGAACCTGACCATTAGGGTCGGACGCCAGGAGATTGTCTGGGGTACGCCGAGCCTTGGTGACCCAGGCCAGAGGATGTTGGGCGACTTCGGTTGGGATAACATAGGTATCACCCATGATGCCATAAGGGGCATGTGGGATACAGAGAGGTATGGAGTTGAGGGCTTTGCCTCAATCATCAGGCATTCCTCTTTGCTAAACTCTACTGCAGTACCCCCTTTTGACACTGGCAGTGTACGTGAAAGAGACCAGCATGACAGGCATCTTTATGGTACCAGGATAACCCTCAAGAAGCTTGTACCCAACTCTACGGTAGAGATTATGTACCTCCTGGATAATGACCAGATGGAAACATCAACGGAGCGCCCAGGGGTCGATGAAACGATGGGAGCGCAGAGTGTTGGTCGCATATTCGTGAATGACGTTGGCGCAAGAATCACTGGCAAGATTATTAAGCCCATTGATTATGCGGTTGAGGGCCATTTCCAGGCGGGTGATTTTCGTGGTCAAAAACATCAGGCCCAGGCCGCTTCTTTAAACCTTGGATATACGTTTGACAAGGTCATGTGGAAGCCCAGGATAGGTTACGAATTTGACTGGTCTCCTGGCAATGATGATCCTGCTAGTAGGCAACACACTACTTTCGTCAACTTCTATCCAACAAACCACTTCCACTATGGTTACATAGACCTTATGAGCTGGAAGAACATGATTGCCCATAATGGGGAAATCAAGGTATATCCCACCAACAAGTTCAGCGTCTGGTTGGATTACTGGCACTTCGATGTGGAGAACAGCAACGATGCCTGGTATAACGCAGGTCAGGTGGGGTTACTTAGGCAGACAAGCAATACAGGTAAAGTTCTTTTACCCGGTGACATAGGTAACACTCTCGGTAACGAGGTCGACCTTACAGCCAAGTACGACCTGTTCAAAAACGTGGGTATCCTGGCGGGCTACTCAAGGTTCATAACTGGCACCTTCATAGATAAGCTGGCACCGGTTACAAAAACAGGAGGACAGGCCAGTACTCAAGACACCGATTGGGGCTTCTTACAGATGACGGTTAGTTTCTAGTTTTTCTCACCCCGGCCCCCTAGGCAGGGAGGGACATTTAGCCGACCAAAAGGGATGGGTTAGTAAAACCCATCCCTTTTTATTTGGAGTTGGAATTCAGCGACTGTGTATATGGGTCACAAAAAGGTGGGACTGTCCTCTTGAGGCGGATTCGCCAATTTGTTTGGCGAACTGAGCCGCTACACCCCTTGCAATGGCACGTGTTGCGCACCCTTACCATTATTGTGAGTCGTTCTCGTCATTGCGAGCAAAGCGAAGCAATCGCAACTAATGCATTGGCATTAGGCAGATTCCAAAAGCACTTATGCATGTGCCCAAAAAAGAACTTTTAATTCCCCTACTCCCCCTTTAATAAAGGATAATTGAGGAATTCTTATAATAATACACGAACGGAGACCTCTGAAACAGTTTCAAAATGTCATTCTGAGGCGACTTAGTTGCCGAAGAATCTCTAATCCTCCTAAATCCCCCTTTAGAAAAGGGGGACTAAGGGGGATTTCTTCTCCACGTCAGGCGGACTCAGAATGACAAATAGTGCTGCGAATACTTTTGCAGAGTTCTCGAACGATAAATGAAATTGTGCATGAACCACAACAATTTAATATTTTGATGTTGACATTTCTAAAGGAAGCTGTATAATTTTTTGGCCTGAGGTATCAGGGGTGGAAATACCAAGGGTTCAGCGGGCGGGCCTATACGCCAAAGGGAAAGCTCTGTTGCTAGGGCTTTGGCTTTTTCTATAAGTAGCGGCACTTGCGAAAGGAGGCCGTATATCATGATGAGTAATAGTAATAAAGGTCGACCCTG
>JAHFOV010000092.1 GCA_023261505.1 Planctomycetota bacterium | reverse complement strand
GCAAGCCGCGGCGTGTCTCTACAGGCGCTAGCGAGGGATTAAAGTGACTTTATTAAGACATGTCAAGTTTAATGAACAAGGACTCATACCATCGATCATTGTGGATATACTTGATGGAAAGGTGTTGACCCTTTGCTACATGAACAAAGATGCACTAGAGAAGACCATGGAGACAGGCATGGTACATGTCTACAGGCGCTCCCAAAAACGTCTTATGCTCAAGGGAGAGACTTCAGGCCACATTCAGAGGGTTAAGGAGGTTTTTGTGGACTGCGAGGGTAATTCACTCCTTATCAAGGTAGAGCAAAATGTAGCCGCCTGCCATGCTGGCTACCGCTCCTGTTACTACAGGGGTTTTAATCCCCATAGCGGCGTACTAGAAGTGAAAGAAAAACAGGTATTCAACCCAAAAGAGGTGTACAGTGGGAGTGGTCGTGCCACCTGAGGCAAAAAAACCTTGAAAAGATTAATTTCTGTGATATATTAATTTTATTATAATGTTTTGGACGGAAGAGGTTTTGGAAGGGCACGATATAAATTGTCCCTGTCAGGAAAAGGGATTAGTCTCAGAGTTATCACCTGCCATCCTGTTAGTCTCCGATTAAGTTAGGCCTGAGGCGAATTGTTAGGCCTTTGCTTTGTGGAGACTGGCAGGAAGGAGTTTTGTGTATAATTACTTTGGAAGAGCAAAACACATAAGCTACTGGGTGTTAATTAGGGGTGGGTAACGGCACTAAGGGAGAAAAAATGGGCAAAGCTGAGTTTTATGTGAAGCTGTTCCTTGTAACTGTGCTAATGGGTTCAATAGTAGGTTGTGCAGAGACAGAGGAGTTGAGGGGCCTTAACCGTCGCCAGGCCATTACCATCCGCGACCAATCGGATGAGATAGACCATTTAAAGAAAGACCTGGCAATGTATCAAGAGAAGGCGAACAAAGAGGCAGAGGAAAAGAAGAGATTAATGGATGAGCTAGATAAGCTGGCCAAGGCTATTGGACATGGTGCCGCGGTAAGGGAGACTCCAGAAGGGCCAGTCATCCAGCTTCCTGAAATAATTCTCTTTGACCCAGGCATGGCCACGTTAAAACCTGAAGGAGAGACTGCCCTGAGGAAGATATCAGAACACCTTAAGGCCAATCCAAATGAGGGCTTAAGGATTGATGGCCACACCGACGCTGACCCAATTGTTAGAACCAAGGGTCTTTGGGAGACTAACCATCACCTGGCTGCTGGGAGGTCCCTGAGTGTATTCAAGTACCTGGATTCACAGGGGGTAAGCGAGAGGAGGATGTATATTGCTGCCTACGGTCCCAACCGTCCCGTGGCCAGTAATGCCACTGAGGATGGGAAGAGGAAGAACCGCAGGGTAGAGTTCCTCCTAATTTCCATCACTAAAACAGAAGAAGCAAAACCAGCAGAAGAAGGTGGCTCTTAACAGAAGGGCCTTCGTTTTTTTAGGATTCAATGTTAAGTAAAAAAAATGTAGTCCAGTCTGAGGAGGGCCTCCTCTGGAGTTTCTTTACCTCGGTAAAACTGGCAGTAGCCCTAATATTCCTAATAGCCATAGCCTGCGGCTTAGGTACCTTCATTGTCCAGGATAAGACCCCCGAAGAATATAAGGCCCGCTTCGGGGACAGCCTGGCCAGCTTCCTCCAGCTTACCCAGTTTACACAGGTCTTTCACTCTTACTGGTTTACCCTCCTTCTGGTACTTCTAGCCACTAACCTGGTCTGCTGTACCATAGACCGCTGGCGTGGCACCCTCTTGCAGTTGGGGTTCATACTTACTCACATTAGTATAATCCTCATACTTACGGGCAGCATAATTGGACTTTGGTTTGGGGAGAAGGGGGTCCTATGGATTGCTGAGGGGCAAAAAGCGGAACAATTCAATCTTAGAAACGGCACCCCCAGACCCTTGCCCTTTGAACTCCACCTGGACTCCTTTATTACCGAGAAACATCCACCGAAGTACGACCTGCTTTCTTATGTAAAAGACCAGCATAAGGAGAAGTTCCTCTACACAGAGCTGGGCAAGCCCCAGCCAATACCAAAAAGCCCTTACGTGGTCACAATAAAGGACTACATACCAGATGCCGCCCTGTTGGAGGAGGCCATAAACACCTCTGAAGAGGCCAAAAACCCGGCCATCTTTGTACAGCTTTATGGGTCGGAAAATGTAGCAGTAGAAGGTTGGCTGGTGGCAAAGGATCGCAACTGGTACGTGGATAGAAAAAGAGACTTAAAGTTGGAATACCGCTGGGTGGAGTCTTCGGAAGAACTTAAGAAAGTTAATGTGATTAATCCCTCAAAGCCTACGCTTACTGTCCGTCAGAAAGAAAAGAACGTGTCCCAGGAATTTCAGGCGGAAGTTGGTAGGAGCTATACATGGGAAGGATACAATTTAAAGGTACTAGACTTTACCCTGGATTTCACGCAAAGGACAAGGCCTTTAAAAGAACAGCAACCCAATAACCCTGGAATACAGGTTGAACTGGATGGTCCACAGGGTAAAGAGAACCGGTGGGTCTTTGCCAATTTCCCCGACTGGGACGAGATGCACCCCACCAAATATAAAGAGCTAAAGCTCCTTTGCGAAATACCCCAGGACATTTCCTTTGTAAGCCAGCAGGTGAGGATCCTTCAGGGACCGAACGACCAGCGACTGCTTGCGTACATCAAAGGGGATAAAGTGGTGGAGAGCTTCCCATGGGAGCTAGAGAAAAAGTATAATATTGGTGATTCGGGTCAGCAGATTAAGGTAACCAAATTTTATCCCTCCTTCGGGGTAAAACAGTCTGTTGTTAAAAGATCTGATGAACTAAAGAAGCCAGCCCTTTATGTGGAGATAGACGGGCCAAGAGGGAAGATTACAGATTGGGTCTTCGCCGAGGCACAACAAGCCACGGCCTATACTGACGGCAATCTCTTCCTCCTCTACAAACAGATGGGTGAGAATATTAAGGACTGGAAGAGCAAACTAAGGATAGTAGACGGAGGAAAGACCGTAATGGAGAAGACCATAGAGGTAAACGACCCATTAAAATATAAGGGTTATGCCTTTTATCAGGCTAGCTATGACCCTCAGAATGAGAAACTCTCTGGCCTGCAGGTGGCCCGGGACCCCGGGGTCCCTCTAGTCTATGGTGGCTTCTTCTCCCTTTGTTTCGGTATCATATTCATATTTTACATAAAACCGTTGTTGAGGCGCAGGATGTCCGCCTCAGGTATGCAGGAGGGGACTTAAATGATTAACATTAACATCACACTGGTAGCCTTTGTCATAGTTTCTATCGCCTATATGGTCAGAGAAGTATGGAGGCCTGAAATCTTACGTAGAGGGGCTGTAGCTATATTCGTGGCAGCCTTCCTTCTCAATACAGTGTTGGTCATAAACAGATGGATAGAGGCGGGTCATGCCCCTTTTTCTAACCTTTACGAATCTCTAGTTTTTTATGCCTGGTCAGTGGGCTTTGCATATCTCATCCTCGAATACCTCTACGGGATGAGGATAGTGGGCGCCCTGGCTGCAGTGCTCATTATGCTCCTTCTTCTCTATGCCTCTACCACAGATGAATCCATAAGACCTCTTATGCCTGCGCTTCAGAGCAACTGGTTGACCATCCACGTCGTCACCTACTTTATTGGCTATGGCGCCCTGGGCATATCCTTTATAACAGCTATCCTATTCCTTTTAAGCTGGATACGCTCAGGGAAAAATCCCAGCGAGACAACCCTGGGCTTTGAAAAACTTTCCTACAAGATAGTGGCCTTCGGTTTCCCATTCCTTACCCTCGGCCTGGTCACAGGGGCAGTATGGGCCAACAAGGCATGGGGCACCTACTGGTCCTGGGACCCTAAAGAGACCTGGTCTCTGATTACCTGGCTTATCTATCTCGGCTACTTGCACTTGCCCTTAGTGCTACCCAGGTTAAACATAGACAGGGCCAAGATACCATTAATACAGTCCTCCTGCCTGGTGCTGGCCTTTTTAGCCGTAATCTTTACCTACCTTGGACTGGCCTATCTTCCCTCCGCCACCGACAGCGAGCATATTTATGGGAATAAATAAGTACCTTTTCAAAAATTGCTAGTTCTTGAAATTTTCCTTTGACTCTTCCCCCCTCGATTTAATTTACTCAACATTTTTAATAGTGAAAAAATGGCTGCGCAAAAACCACACTATGAAAAGGCCAGGGCCCATGTCCTAATAGAGGGAAGGGTGCAAGGTGTATTCTTCCGGGCCAATACATGTCAGAAGGCAGAGGAACTGGGGCTTACCGGCTGGGTAAAGAACACAAGAGACGGCCAAGTGGAGGCTGTCTTTGAAGGTCCGAAAGAGGATGTAGAAAAGATAATAGAATGGTGCCGCAAGGGCCCCCCCGGCGCAGTGGTAACCCACGTAGAGGTCGCCTGGGAAGAGCCCAATGATGAGTTCAGGAACTTTTCTATAAGGTATTGGTGAAGAAGAAAATTTGGTAAGCCAAGGTCGCATCTTGACCATATGATTTCAGGGTGTGACCCTGACCTACATAATTCCCCTCCTTTTCCCCTCGCCTTACAGCAAAAATTTGATATAATTTTTTTACAAAATACAAAATTTAGCGAGCTGCCTCGCACGCACGTTCAGCCTGTCATTGCGAGGGGCGAAGCCCCGAAGCAATCTCTTGCTACCTGCAACAGGGATTGCTTCGCTTCGCTCGCAATGACACAACAATCGTGCCACACAAGGTCGCGCGCTACAACTACAACACATATAATTAGAACTAGAAAATGGAACCCTCCTTAAAGACAGAACTGGATATTAAAGAGACACTCAGGCGCAACCTGGAGGAACTAAACTCCAGAATCATGGCCGCCTGTGTTCGTTCTGGACGCAGCCCCAATGATATAAAAATTGTAGTCTCAACTAAATACGTTGACCACGATATTATTAGACAGCTCTTTGAATTGGGCATAAGGGAGGTGGGGGAGAATAGGGTGCAGGAGGCACAGAGAAAGTATGAGGCCCTAAAAGACCCGTCGGGGGTGGCCCTGCCACTCTCCTGGCACATGTTTGGCCACCTACAGCGCAACAAGGTGAAAAAGGCCCTCCAGCTCTTTGAACTTATCCACGCTGTAGATAGTCTCCGTCTGACACAGGAGATTAACGAAACCGCTTTAGCCATGGGGAAAAAGGCCAAAGTCCTTGTGGAGGTGAACGTCAGCCAGGAGCCTCAAAAGTATGGCCTAAAGGAAGAGGAAGTCGTTCCCTTGTTAAAGGAACTCAGCCCAATGAAAGGGTTCCAGGTTCTGGGCCTAATGTGTATGACCCCCATATCTCAGGACCCCGAACCCTCCAGGCCCATTTTCCGCCACTTCAGGGAAATCAGCGAAGAGATAAACAAAATAGGCATAGAAAATATAGAGATGAAGTACCTCTCAATGGGCATGACTCAGGACTTTGAGGTGGCCGTGGAGGAGGGTTCTAACCTCCTCAGGATAGGAAGCATCCTTTTCAGAGACGTACCTAGGATACTGTGAGATGCTTCGCTTCGCTCAGCATGACAGGAACTTGTAATTGTCATTCTGAGCCGCTCCGCCTCAGGCGGATGGCGAAGAATCTCCTTTTTGTAGCCTTGCAGAGGTCTCAATACATGTTTTACAAGGAAACGCCAGAAGGGATTGTTCTCTTTGTAAGGGCCCAGCCTGGCGCCAGGAAGAATGAGATAGTAGGAAAATTGGCAGATAGTTTAAAGGTACGTGTAACCGCACCGCCTGAGAAAGGTAAGGCCAACGAGGCCATAATTGAACTACTGGCGGGTAGACTGGGCCTTAAGAAATCCGCTCTCAGGGTAGTCTCCGGAGAAACCTCCAGGGACAAAAAAATACTCATACAGTGTGTAAGCCATTCGGTGCTGATGTCCCTTACTAAGAGGGATTAAACTAAATAGAAATGTTACAACGGAAACTGTTCTTATCAGGTGCCGAAGGTAATAATTGAAAACTTGAGGGCAGGTTAAAAAAGAAAGGATGCATCCACCACTGGGGCAGACACATCCTTCCCAAAAAAGTCAACGGTAAGGCGTACTTTTAGAGGGCCTTCATAAATTCCACCAAGTCTTGCAGCTCCTGCTTGCTGAGGTGACTTGTGACCCCGTGCTTGTCCTTCTCATTGACGGCGTTGTTAATGGTGTCCATTAGCGTCCTGGCACTGCCGTCATGGAAGTACGTCGCACTGGCGTAGATGTCCCTCAGTGTAGGCGTGTCAAACTCCTTCACCAAGTCTAGCCCTATTATGGGTACATCGTAATCCGAGTCATAGGGCTGAACTCCTGCCGCAAGTGCAGCCTGGTTGAATACCGCACCAGGCGTGCTGCGGAAGCCGTACCTGCCTACCCTGCCCGTCCCGACATCGTGGGTCTGCCCATCACTGAATAACGCCCTCTGGTCAGCAGGGTCGCCAGGATGACAGTTTACACATCCCACCTTGGGGTCGTTAAATAGCTTCTGCCCTCTCTTCTGGGCCTCTGTCAGACCGCCGTCTGGATTCCTGAACGGACTTCCAGTAAACTCCAGACTCCTTACATAGGCTATCAGGGCCTCCAGCCTCTCAGGGCTGAAGTTCTCACTGCGGAACACAAACCCTGGGTCCCTTCCACAAACCCTGTCAAGGCTGCTCGTGGCTCCCACTATCTCGTCAGGATGCCCAGTGAAGCCTTCATGACGGAAGGGCGGTAGATACCTGGCCCCACGGATGTACTTTACGTTCTTCCATGAGCCCCAACCCTCGTCGCCAAGGTCCCATATCAGCCCTGTGGTCTGGCCCCTCTCGTAATGACAGCTGGCGCAGGCATACTCCCCCTGCAGCCCCCAGCTAGCATCGTTGAAGATGAACTGGCCATACCTCACCAGTTCCATCTTGTAGGGACTGTGCTTTACCCTGTAATGCACCTCAGGTACCGTGAGGGGTTCTCCCCTCCCAAGCGGCTCCCACTCCGGCCCCGTCTGTATGGTCGCTACTACCTGAGGCTCACCTGCCATGAGGCTA
>JAHFOV010000091.1 GCA_023261505.1 Planctomycetota bacterium | reverse complement strand
GCCTCCTCTCGGGAGAGTCCCATAGCTAGAAGGACAGAGGAAACCTCCAGGGCCCCTGAGACACAAGGCTTCCCAGCGCCAACAGCAATTCCCTCCAGGTCCAAGTTTAGTAGCAGGGACTCGGCCTCTAATCCTGGGAAGCGCATGCTCAAGTGACCCGGAAGACGGGCGTCAGGGGGGCCGTTAAGCTGAGCAGCCTCAAAAATACCCTTAATACCGGAAAGCAATTGCTCTTCAAGGTGCTTTATCCTTGTTGTGTTTGCTTCTCGTTGTTCCTCAGCCAGTTCTAGCGCCCTAGCTAGCCCTAACGCCAGGGGAGGTGATACTGTACCAGGGCGGAGGCCGAACTCCTCGTCACCGCCAGAGAGGATAGGTTTCAGTCTAGTCCCCGTCCTGATAAATAACACACCCACGCCCATGGGGCCATGAAACTTATGTGCAGATATAGTGAGAAGGTCGATACCAGGCCGTTCAAGAGGCAGCCTTACCTTTCCCACAACCTGGCAGGCATCGGTATGAAACAAGATGCCCCTTTCCTTGGCTATAAGGGCAATTTCTTCCACGGGCTGGATGGCACCGGTCTCCCCTTCAGCAAAGATAATGGAAATCAGGAAGGTTTTGCTTGTTAGGGCCTTTTTCACATCTTCCGGATGCACTATACCCTCCTTACGCATGGGGACAAACACAGCTTCATGTCCCTCCTCTTGCAACGCCCTGCATGTCTCCGTAACGGAAGGGTGTTCAACTTGCGTAGTGATTACACGGCCCTTGTAACCAAGGGTCTTAGCCACACCGCGTATAGCCAGGTTGTTAGCTTCTGTCCCCCCACTGGTAAAGATTATCTCTTCCGGCATTACACCTAGCACTTGCACTACTCGCCCTCGAGCCTTTTCTGTTGCATTTTTAGTCTCTCTGCCGAAGGAGTGTATCTGTGTACTGCTACCCCAGCTTTTTTCAAGGAAGGGTAACATTTCCTCCAACACTAGCGGATCTAGTCGCGTGGTGATGCTATTATCCAGGTAAATCCTATTCACCCGATTCCTTGCACACCTCCATTAGTCGATGCCTTACACGCTGGAGGTCCTCCTCGTCAAAGAGTTTTGTCCGTGAATCCTTAAGCGTCACGTAAAAGACGTCAATGGCCTGGTTAAGTTTAGTGGCCACCTTTGCAAAGTGTATATCCAAACCGCAGTCAAAGAGGCACTTGCTTATGGCGTATAGTAGCCCAACTCTGTCAGGGCAGACGACATCTATGATAGTGAAGTCAGGACTGGAATTGTTGTCTATGTATATGCGTGTTGGTGCTGTTGATAGGGGTTGACCAGGGACAATGCGTTTTTGCCTTAAACGTAACAATTCGGCTAGAGAGAGCTGACCTGTCAGGACGGCAGTCATATCTTGTTGTAGCTCTTTTTTATCGTTATCCTTAAGGGTTTTGCCTTTAGGCCCGAAGACACGGAAACGGTCCAGAATTATCCCATCCTTTCTAGTGTAGGCCTGGGCGCTAATAATGTTAAGATCTCTAGACATAAAGACCCCACAGATTTGGGCAAACCTTGCAGGCATATCCCTGGTAGATAACCAGACATCCACAAGGTGGTCCGATTCTGAGAAGTTTATACATACGGGCACTCCAGAAGCGGATTTTAAGGTACGTATCATCTCCAGGTGGAAAAAGGCCTCCTGTGGGCTGACCTCCAGGGGATACCTTGGGGGCACAAGTTCACAGTGACGAATGGCCTCTTGTTCAAGCCCATGCTCCCTGGCGAGCTTCAACAGACTCTCTTTAAAGCTCGAGGGCTTTGCCAACCCTGGCCCCTGCTTAGAAAGGAGGGCTGCTATCTTTTGATAGAGTTCCCAGAGGAGGTTGTCTTGCCATTCAACCCAGGAACCACTAGCTTTTAAATTGGCGTATGTAAGAAGGTAAAGTAAGGAAAGCCTGGTGAGGTCATCGGCCCGTTTGGCCAGTGATTGCAAGACATGTTTTTCGCCATGGTCTCGACGCTCAAATAGGCAGGCCAACTCTAGATGATTTTCCACTAGGAACTGGAGCAGTTTGGCATCCTCTTCTCGCAGGGATAGACGCCTGGCTATGATGGGGATTATTGCCCCTGCAAGTAATGGGTATTCTGGACCGCAGGGTTTACCGATTGCTTGCAGCAGGATTGCTAACCTTAGCATGGCATGGTGCCCAGTCTCTTCCAGGAGGCGTCTTTTCTGAGCAGTTGTACCAGACTCAGCGAGCCTTATTTCGTCTATAACCGCCAGTGACAGCAGTGTTTGCTCATCCACAGAGTACATCGCAGGGGATTCATAATCGACAAAACCTATTACAGGGGCTAGTTCAGGTATAAAGGCGCTCAAAAGGCCGCAGTCCCGCATCTGGCAAAGGACAGGACTGACGGAGCCAGTTCCTTCTAAGATATTGAGAAAGCACCGTGTGGCCTGGGGGTCTGAGCGAAGACTCTCGTCTACCAGGTGGAGGTTTTCTTCAATGAATTCCAGTACCTGCTGGCTGAGTTCCAGGTGGTGTCTCTGGGCTGCCAGGAACACTTCCATGAGTTTCCAGCTGGCATCCAGTGGTTCCATCGTCCTGGCGAAGTATAGGCGCTTTCCCATGGTTATGAAATCGCTTCCCAAGGGTCTCCGCGACAGGACAGCCTGTTGAGAGGAGGGTTTGAGGTCTTCGAAGCGACTTTGCATCTTCTTTGTCAAGCGGCAGACCTTTGCCACAGCCCGGAAGTAATCTCGCATAAGGCTGGTAGCAGCAGGCAAGTCATCCGCTTGTTTATAGTCCAGGGCCACTGCCATAGGCTCATGTAGGGAGCGATCGAGGAGGTCGTTCTTCTTATTGGAGAGCAGTTGTAGCTGGGTACGGAGGCGAAGAAGCTGGTCGCGGGCCTTTAGTATAGCATAGTATTCACTGTCTTTAAGTGAGGGAATATTACTCCTTCTTGCGGGCAGAAGCTCAGCGAGCCTTTTTATCCAGAATAGCAAATGTAGATCCCTCAACCCGCCAGGATTTGATATAAGATTAGGCTCTACAAGGAAAGGAGAAGCCCCTTTAGCCCCGCACCTTTGTTGTTGTTCCTCTAGTCTGTCGCGCAGGAAGGAAAACCAGTGTTTTGAGAAGAAGGCCTCAAGCGCCTTTTTTTCAAAAGACTGAAATAGGGCCTTTTCCCCAGCTACCCATCGCCCCTCCAGCAAGGCGCAGGCGGTGTGGGGGTCCGCTTCCATGGCCTTAATGCAAGTCTCAGGGGTCTGACATGAAAAGGAAACGGTTAGGCCGACTTCCTTAAGCAGTGAGGTGAAAGTGCTTGCAAATTTTTCAATGGAGTCTGTAGGGGTGCCCTGATGAAATAACACTAAGCTTATGTCAGAGAAAGGATTAAGCTCCCCACGGCCGTATCCGCCTGTGGCTATCCAGGCAAATGGCGCTGGAGGTTGGGTGTTTTCAAAGGCACAGCTGTTGGCGAAGTTCACAATATTGTCTACAACCCCGGCCAACCCATTTGCCACTTCCCAACCGGTGGCCCCCTGCTGATGTAGCTGGAAGGCCTGCTCTTTACCTCTCTGGAGATACTCCTTTAATATGGCCAGAACCTGGCTTCTATCAAGGACACGGCCTGCTAGTTCAAGGGGAGGAATTGTTTTCTCTAAAGTTGCCATACCTTAACAATACTTAAAAGTTTTAAACACCTCATGCATCATAATAAAGGGCGAATTCATAGGGGTGCGGTTGGAGTCTTACGGGTTCTACCTCGTACGCCCTTTTATAGGAAATCCAGGTATCAATGACATCCTGGGTGAAGACGTCACCTTTTAGGAGAAATTCGTGATTTTCCTCAAGCGCATCCAGGGCACTAGCCAGGGAGTCCGGGGTGGCGGGGATCCTTGCCAGCTCCTCTGGTGGTAGGTCATAAATATCCTTGTCCATGGGTTCTCCAGGTTCTATTTTGTTTTGTATGCCATCCAGTGCGGCCATAAGGATGGCGGCAAAAGCAAGATATGGGTTACAGGTGGGGTCCGGGCAGCGGAACTCTATCCTGACAGCCTTTGGGCTGTTACTGTACATGGGTATTCGTATAGCGGCGCTACGGTTCCTTGAGGAGTAGGCCAGGTTTATTGGTGCCTCGTGGCCGGGGGCCAGGCGCTTGTAAGAGTTAGTTGTTGGGTTGGTGACGGCAGTTAGGGCCTTTGCGTGGTGAAGTAGGCCGCCAATAGCGTATAGGGCAGTCTCGCTCAGGCCCGCATAGGCGTTTCCTGCAAAGAGAGGCTTTCCACCTTTCCATAAAGAGAAGTGGGTGTGCATCCCTGAGCCATTGTCTCCTATGATGGGTTTTGGCATGAAGGTAACGGTCTTGTTGTACTTCCTTGCGGTATTTTTTACTATGTATTTGTAAAGTTGCATTATGTCCGCCGCCTTTATCATTGTGTCAAATTGGAAGTTTATCTCTCCCTGCCCTCCTGTAGCCACCTCATGGTGTTGTCTTTCTGTTTTGATGTTGCACTTTTCCATGATAAGCATCATCTCTGAGCGGACGTTCTGGAGGGTATCAGTTGGTGGTACTGGGAAATACCCTCCTTTGAAGCCGATTTTATAGCCCAAATTGGGGCGTTCATCCTGTCCTGTGTTCCATTTACCCTCTGAGGATTCTATGTAGTAGTAGGCGTGGTGGGGCTGCTGGTCGAAGCGGATACTGTCAAAGATGAAAAACTCTGCCTCGGGGCCGAAGTAAGCGGTATCAGCGATGCCTGAGGACTTTAAGTAAGCCTCAGCCTTACGTGCGATGTAACGGGGGTCTCTTGTGTAATTTTTTTTGCTGATAGGCTCTATTATTTCACAGAGGAGGATTAAAGTAGATGCCTCCAAAAAAGGGTCTACCATGGCTGTTTCAGGTATGGGAACTGCTACGAGGTCACTCATATGAATAGGGACCCAGCCCCTTATACTCGAACCGTCAAAGCCCAGTCCCTCCTCAAAGACCTTTTCGGTCAGTTCTCTTGTTGGGATGGAGAAATGGTGCCATTTTCCTAAAAGGTCTGAAAAGCGTAGGTCGATAACCTTTATATCCTTCTGACGGCAAAATTCAATAACTTCTTTTGATGTCATGCTTTAGATTGTTTTTGCCTCTCTTACCCTAAGAATGGTTAGACGTCCTTTTAAGGATAAGACGGAAACCTTGTTTAAGTGCCCCTTTCTGCACGGGCTACTGACCAATGAATACACTTTAATAGCGGGTATTGTGTGGAAAATTTAACAAAATTCATTATACTAATTTGAATGAGAAAAGCAAGTATTACTTGCAGGGGAGAAATATATTTATCACGCTATGCAAGCTTCCTGGTACCAAAAGGTTAGAGCCGCATGTTAAAGACGAACGAGAAGGAATTGGTAAGTATTTCTGTCTTCGGGGAAGTGACCAGCCCTTCATCAGGCCCTTCTCCCTACCAGGTGACAGCAGATGGTCAACCTGTGGTACTTCCAAGCGTTGGAGGTATCACATATAATGTAAAAACTGGTGATTCGGCGGTGCACTGGGAGGCAGACCATGTTGAGCCTGGGGTTTCTATAAAAAATGGAAATAAAGAGGCAAACGCCGCCCTTAATCTCCTGGCCTGTATAGGTAATAAGGCATGGGTCGCCAGCGGGGATGCAAAGGGTAAGGAAGGTTGTGTTACAGGGAAGCACGGTGGAGTAGAACACGTCCTTGTGGATTTTGACGACGAGGCCCTCGATAAGATGGTGATAGGCGATAAGATAATGATAAGGGGCGAAGGGGTGGGATTAAAACTTTTAGACCTCCCGCAGGTTAAGTTGATGAATGTCTCACCTGAGCTCTTAAGAGCCTTGCCACTGAGGATAGGAGAAGGTAGATTGGCCCTACGGGTGACACATGTGGTACCAGCAGGGGTTATGGGTTCGGGGATTGGTTCTCACCACACATATAGAGGTGATTACGATATTCAACTCTTTGACGAGGCCTCAGTAAAAGAGTATAATTTGCAAATGCTTAGGCTGGGAGATCTGGTGGCGATAACTGATGCCGACCACTCTTTTGGCAGGATATTCAAGAAGGGTGCAATTAGCGTGGGAGTAATAGTACATACAAACAGTGCGACGGCAGGTCACGGTCCTGGTTTGACCACTCTTTTTACTTCTACAGAGGGGTTTATTAAACCGATTTTAGCCCCGGAGGCCAATATCGGCAGGTATCTCAAGATAGGTAGATACAGGGTAAAGGGGTCCCAGAAAAAAGGTAGGCGGTAGCACCGCAGGCGTCAAAAGGAGTAAATGGATGAATATTACAAAAGACAGCAAGGTGTCGGATGTAATTGCAGCACATCCAGGGGCAGCAATGGTCTTCAAGAGGCACGGTTTTTTTGCCTTGATGGCCAGGCTTCAGAAGGGCACGAAAGATGAAACTACTTTAGGGAATGCCTGTGCTCAGCAGGGGGTGGATGTAAATAAACTTACCCAGGATTTGCAGGCCGCCTGTCAGTCCGCCTCAGGCGGACAGCCCCAATCCGCCTCCGTTGAAACAGGGGAGATAGTGATTAACAAGAAGATGAAGACCACCGAGGTTACTAACAAATATCCTGCGGCTAAAAAGATTTTTACGAAGTACTTCGGTGCGGGCTGTTTTACCTGCCCTGCCTTTGGCACAGAGGATGTGGCCTTCGCCTGCCTCATGCATAATACAAATGCCGACCAATTTGTTAAGGAGTGCATAGAGGCCGTAGAACAGGAGAGGGAAGCAAAGGCAGCCTCTAGCTAGGGGCTAGGGAGCAGGGATTAGGGGTTAGTAAAAATTCGGCGTTTGCTAACCCCTAACCCCTAGTCCCTGCTCTTAGCGCATCCTGGAAAGGTCAAATAGGAAGAGGCGTTCTTCGCCTTCGGGCGTTACCACCACCAGAGTCACGGAAGCATCTGTGTTGAGGGTCTTAATGGGGAACTTGTACACACAGGAAGCCATATAAGCCGGGGACTCTGGGTAAAAGTTGCTAGTTTCAGCGAGTTTGGGGATA
>JAHFOV010000032.1 GCA_023261505.1 Planctomycetota bacterium | reverse complement strand
CCCCGCACACACCGTAGAAATTACAACTTGATGCAGAAAATTTTTAAAAATATCTGAAATGTCTTTTAAACAATTCCAGACACCTAAACGGTCCAAAATATCTAAAATATCTCGAATAATTCCAAATACATCTCGAATAATCCGAATACATAAAGATACCTTCGTAAGCTTGTTTTCAAGGGATGTTTTGTCAATCGTCTCGTCCCTCGGTCTCGGAGGCCCTAGAGTTAAAGAACCGACAATGTCTCCTAGCTCGAGGGTAACAAAAACAGGCTCCAAATCTACTACATATTCCTTCATACATCACCTGTTGATAAGGTCAAAAGTATCGCCACTGTTTTGGTATTTTTCACAATGACATCTTCCGGAAGTTTAACCTCTGAGTGGCAACGAAGGCCTTGGAAGCTATGGGGGCCTGTATCAAAAGACCAAGTGAAAACGCTCCCTACTGTCGGTTGTATCATCTCTTCCTCTCCTCCTTCTTCCCCATCAAGGCCCTGGCCTCTTCCATGAATTCGGAGAGGTCTTTGAACTCCTTGTAGACGCTGGCAAAGCGGACGTAGGCCACGTGGTCAAGGGTCTTAAGTTTCTGCATCACCAGTTCCCCAATATATTTAGTGGGCACCTCTTTATCAAACCTGTTGTATATATCTCTCTCAATGTCACTGACGGCCGCTTCTATCTGCTCTGAGGATACAGGTCTCTTTTCACAGGCCTTCTCTATACCCATACGGATTTTGTTCCTGTCAAATGGCACCCTGCGCCCGTCCTTCTTTATTGCCTTTAAAGGGGTCTCTTCTATACGTTCGTAGGTGGTGTATCGCCTACGGCAGTTTAGGCACTCCCTCCGCCTCTTGACGCTCAGCCCATCCATGGCTGGCCTGGAGTTAATCACCTTATCATTATCCTGCTTGCAATAGGGGCATTGCATATAGAGAGCGAATCGTAATTAGTTAAAATAAACAAGTTCTTGTATGAGCTAAAGCAAATCATACAAGATATGGATAGATTGTCAAGAAATTTTCACGTCCCTTTTGCAAAAATTTTTTAACTGTTTGGAGAATCTAGGGTTTCGAGGCTACTGTCTACTGCTTACTACCTACCAGGTGTTACCTTGACATTGTACTTAGGAATTGGTAAACTTTGCGAGAAGACTGGGAATGCCAATAGACCTTCAGGGATTATTTATAATTTTACCTGCGATAGCCATCGCCATAACAGTACATGAGTTCAGTCATGCCTGGATGGCTAACCGCTTAGGAGACCCTACAGCCATGCTTGCGGGGCGTTTGACCCTTAATCCCATGGCACATCTAGACCTCATCGGCACTCTCTGCCTCTTCCTGGCCTTTTTCGGCTGGGGAAAACCGGTTCCAGTAAATTCCTCTAACTTTAAACATCCCATCAGGGACGATATGTTTGTCTCGGCCTGTGGACCTCTGTCTAATTTCCTTACGGCCTTCCTCATGGTATTAATACTAAAACTATTGCTTAGATTTCATCTCCTAACGCCCCAGAGCTATTTTTATGATGTGCTTAGGCTAGGCCTGATTATCAATCTCTCACTCTGCTTTTTTAACCTTATCCCCCTTTATCCCCTTGATGGGTCTCATATCCTTAAGGGGCTCCTCCCCAGGAGCACGCTACCAGAATACGAGCGCCTAAGTCATTACAGTCCCTTTATACTACTGGGTCTCGTTGCCATGGGGCCTTTCTTCCAGGTCTCGGTGCTAGGAAATATTCTAGGACCGCCTATTAGTTTCTTTAGCCGTCTTTTCATTAGTGTCTTAAGCGTAATATGACACAAACCGAAGAATACAAGGTAGAATTAGAGGTCTATAGTGGCCCCTTGGATTTACTCCTTTATCTCATCAGAAGGGAAGAGGTAGATATATACGATATACCAATCTCCAGGATTACTGAGCAGTACATGGCCCACCTTGAAACGTTAGAAAAATTAGACCCTGCATTGGTGGGGGACTTCCTGGTCCTGGCTGCTACGCTGATGTATATTAAGAGCCAGATGCTCCTACCACAGCCTTCCTCTGAAGAGGAGGAGGAAGACCCAAGGTGGGAGCTAGTCCAGCAGCTCCTGGAATACCAAAAGTTTAAGAAGGCCGCCTCTGAACTGGAAAGGCTCAGGAAAGAAAGGGGAAAAAAGTTTGCCAGAGCAGTTAAGCCTCTAAAACAATCCACCTCGGGCGGAGGAGAAGAAAATTTATCCATGGAAGAAGCAAACCCTTGGGAACTACTGAACATTTATACTCGTCTCCTCAAGGAGACCCTCCTGGAGATGCCCGCTGTAATTACCCTGGAAGGTACTCCGGTAGAAGAGTACATGAATCATATAACTGAAAGGCTCAGAAGTGAGGAAATCTTACATTTTCTGGAACTTATCCCTCCTCCCATAAAGAGGGTGGAGATAGTCGGGGCCTTCTTAGCCCTGTTAGAACTGGTAAGATTGTTGAAAGCGAGGGTGCGCCAGGAATCAGACATGAAGGATATAGAAATAACCAGGGGGGCGGAATTTCTTCCTCAGTGATAACTCGAATAACTTCGGTGACTTAGATGATAAACAAAGAGCTTCTGGAAATACTTGCCTGTCCTTTATGTAAGACTGAAGTTAGATTGGAAGGAGAAAAAATAGTCTGCACCCAGTGCGGCAGGCGCTATCCCATAAAGGATGACATACCCGTAATGCTCATCGAAGAAGCTGAAATTCCAGAAAAAAAATAACACAATAAATCCCTGGTACAGATTTCAATTTTGCAATTTGTAGCCCTTCCGCTTTTCCTCCACTTGTGGCAGAAAGGTTCTGATTGTATAATTTTTACAAGACTTAGCCTCCAAAGAATTTAAAAATGGACAGAAAAACACTACTGGGACTTGCCCTTTGTTCTTTTTTTATGTTCCTTTACTACGCCTTTTTTCTACCCTGGCTTTACCCGCCTAAGGAGAGGCCAAAGCCCCTTGCAGAAAGGCCGGCAGTAGCAGTGAAGGCCCCCCAGGTGCCACAACCATCTGTGGAGAAAAAGGCCGTGCAGGTCGCTAAGGCTTCAGAAGAAAAGCTGGTAGATAACATCATCCTTGAGAACGAGGTCCTCAAGACCGTCTGGACCAATGAGGGAGCAGCCCTTAAGGATAGCGAGTTAAAAAAATTCAAGGACTATTGCCACGGTAGACTCTGCCTTTTAACCCCCATGGAAACCTCTCCCTATCCCCTTGTAATAGAAGAGGTAATGGAAAAGTATAATCTTTCCAATTACCGCTATAAAGTAATAGAAGTTACTTCTAACAGGGCGGTCTTTCAGGCCGAGTTAGGCGAGGAGTTGAGGCTTACCAAGATTGTTGCTCTCCCGGAGGGGAAGTACAATGTGGAGATGGAAGTGGTTCTAGAGAACATTACACAGGCAGACTTGCCTGTAAAATACTCAATCGTCTCTGCCAGTCGGATATGCCCGGAGGGTACACCTGAATTAGACATGGCCTCGGTGGTGGGGGTTGACATAGGTCAAAGGGTCAAACTTATACAAAAAAGCCTGGGAGAACTCCTGAAATCCCCTGAAACGAACGAGTCTCATGGCATTATCTGGGCAGGTGGGATGAATAAATACTTTGCCACCATATTAAAGCCTCTCTCTAGCGACCTGGTTTCGGCAGTAGACTCTAAAATAGTGCAGGAGTCTAACGACAAGAAAAAGGTCAACTTATTGGTCAACCTTCACACTAACAGCTTTACCATTCCTGCCCAGGGGGCAGAAAGACAAGCCTACACCTTCTTCATAGGGCCGAAGAGGGAGGACATCCTTAAGGATTACAACCTGGATAAACTCCTGGGTTTTGGGGCCTTTACCCCACTTAGTAAGGCACTCCTTAAGATACTCAAAGCCTTTTATGATGTCATACCTAACTATGGTGTGGCCATCATCATGCTGACCTTCTCTGTAAAAGCCATACTCTTCCCCTTCACTCGGAAGAGTCAGATGTCTCTTTACAGGATGCAGATGCTTCAGCCCCACCTGGAGCAGCTCAAGGAAAAACACAAGAAGGACAGACAAAAGATGGCACAGGAGCAGATGGAACTATTTAAGAAGCACGGGGTCAACCCAATGAGCGGCTGTCTACCACTCGTACTACAACTCCCCATCTTTTATGCCCTCTACCGCACCTTACAACTCTCCTTCGAGATGCGGCAGGCACCTTTTGTTTTATGGATAAATGACCTCTCCCAGCCCGACAGGATGTACGTAATGCCTTTTTCCCTGCCCTTTCTGGGAAACAACATAAATATCCTCCCTATAATTATGACCTTAGCCAGTGTCTTCCAGATGAAGCTGTCACCTAAACCCACCGACCCCAAGGCCGAGCAGCAACAGCAGCTCATGCGCATGATGCCCATCCTCTTTGTCTTTATCCTATACAATATGCCCTCTGGATTGGTACTCTACTGGACTGTCAGTACAATCCTCAGCGTTTGTGAGCAGCTCCTTATAAAAAGGATGCTGGCCAAATTGAAATCAAACCCTTGAAGTACAACGGTAAGGACACTATAGTAGCTCTCGCCAGTCCTGGATGTAATTCCCCAAGGGCTATACTAAGACTCAGCGGTCCGCAGGCCTTTCAATGTGTCCTTGAACGCTTCGTTTCCGAATCAACCCGCGACTTTTTGTCTGAAGAAAACTCAGAACTCACTCGGAAGTTACAAAGGCCCATCTACAAATACTCCTGCCTACAGGGCAAAATCCTTGTGGAAGAAAATACCTCCGACCTGGCGACAGGCACCACGGCCCCTTGTCTGCTTTACCTAATGCAAGCGCCACATTCTTATACCAGAGAGGATGTGGTGGAAATTCACACGGTGGGCAGTCCTCCATTGTTAGACATGCTCCTGGAAGGGCTAATTTCCAGCGCCAGAAAATCAGGCAGGGTTTTGCGTCTGGCAGAGCCAGGGGAATTCACCAAAAGGGCCTTCCTAAACGGCAGGATAGACCTCTCTCAGGCCGAAGCCGTCTTGAGGATAATCCGTTCCAAAAATGACGCAGAACTCCGCCTGGCAGCCAGACAACTGGGCGGCGAAACCTCTCGTATTCTTAAAGACGCCCAGGAGCGACTTGCTGAACTCTTATGCCATATAGAACTCTCTCTTGACTTCTCAGACCAGGATTTAGAACCCTTACCGCTGGAAGTCCTCAGGAATAGGCTGGAGGTTCTTTGTAAGGACATAGCCTGCCATCTGAGGGTGGATAATAGGGCTTATAAGAGGGGTGGTATCAGAACAGTACTCTACGGGCCACCCAATGTGGGGAAATCCAGCCTCTTCAACGCCCTCCTCGGCAGACCAAGGGCAATTACCTCTCCCCACCCAGGCACAACAAGGGATACCCTTGAGGCAGAACTTACCCTGAGAGGCATCTCCTTCTACCTGGTAGACACAGCGGGCCTACGGCAGGCTAGTGGCATAGACGCCAGCGCCATAGCCAGAAGCCAGCAGGCAGTGGAAACCTCAGAGCTTACCCTGCTTGTCATGGATGGCTCCAGCATCTTAAATAACCCGCTGGAAATTTTTTATTCAATTACCCAGAGGAAAAATCAGACCACTGTACTTGTAATCAATAAATCAGACCTACCTCATAGGCTTTCCCCTAAAAACCTTCCCTCACCCTTTCAAAACTTCCCCATGGTTTACACCTCAGCCCTTACAGGTATTGGACTGGAAAAGCTTAGAGAGGAGATGGTGGAGAGGGTATTGAACGGGAAGGTGGACAGCACCCCTAGCCTTCTAAGTTCAAGACAGAAATGCCTCCTAGAAGAAACCCTGGAAGACCTGAAGTGGGGACTGGAATGTATGAAACAACCCTCTACCCTGGAACTGGCAGCCCTGGAACTCAAAGAGGCCCTGGACACACTGGGTAAACTCTGCGGTACAATTACCAGCGAAGATATCCTGGAAAGGATATTCTCTCAATTCTGTATAGGAAAGTAACATGGCCAGACCAAAGCGTAAAGGAAGCACCAACGCGAGGATTAGGTCACATAAGACAAACACCACAAGGCCCAGTTGGGACGAATATTTTCTGAGAATCACTAAAGAGGTAGCCCAGAGGTCTACCTGCCTGAGAAGACAGGTGGGGGCGTTATTGGTTCTGAACAAGAGAATACTGGCCACCGGCTATAATGGTGCCCCAAAAGGGTTAGCACACTGCCTGGACATAGGATGCCTTAGGGAAAAACTGGGCATACCCCCTGGTGAAAGACAGGAACTCTGCAGGGGTCTCCATGCAGAAATGAACGCCCTTCTCCAGGCCGCCAGTTACGGCACACAGATAGAAGGCGCCACCCTGTATACTACAAACCATCCTTGTATTACCTGTGCCAAGATGCTTATTAACTGTGGGGTCAGGCGCATCGTTGCCCTGG
The DNA here is from genome assembly GCA_023261505.1 of Planctomycetota bacterium. Classification (GTDB taxonomy): domain Bacteria; phylum Planctomycetota; class Brocadiia; order Brocadiales; family Bathyanammoxibiaceae; genus JAHFOV01. Next base: position 18,963 of record JAHFOV010000032.1, on the reverse strand, counting down.
ATGACTATCCTGACGGCCTTGCAAAAGACATCCTGAAGGAGGCTGGGATGAAGGTAGAGATTATAAAGACCTTGTAAAGTTGATGCACACGAGACTTCTAAAAGTGGCCACTCCTTTACACAGTCCTTTTGTATGCTATAATGCGTTTTGGGTTCGTATGTAAAAGTGAGATTCCTATGAAGAAATACAGCGTGCTAGCCAGTCTGGCACGTTATACGTGCAAGATAAATTCGCACGCTACAGTAAATGAACACAAATAGCTGCGTATGGTAAAAGTAACAAGAGCTCTAATAAGTGTCCATGATAAAGAAGGCATAATAAGTTTTGCAACCGGACTCAAGCGTCTAGGGGTGGAACTCATCTCCTCAGGGGGAACAGCGAGGCTTCTTAAGGACAATCGATTGGATGTTCTTGAAGTATCTCAGTATACAGGTTTTCCAGAGGTTATGGATGGGAGGGTGAAGACTCTGCACCCCAAGATTCACGGCGGGCTCCTTGCAATCAGGGATAATCCATCTCATCTTAAGCAGATGAAGGACCTCGGCATCCTTCCCATTGACATGGTAGTAGTTAACCTTTACCCCTTTGAGAAAGCGGTTGCCAGGAAGGCCCCTCTTGAGGAAGTGGTGGAAAATATAGACGTGGGTGGGCCTGCAATGATTCGGGCCGCAGCAAAGAACTACAAATATGTCGCTGTAGTGGTGGAGCCTGAGGAATATGGAAAAGTCTTAAGTGAGTTAGAAAAAAACGGCGGAGAATTATCGGAGGGTTTTTGCTTTGAGTTGGCCAGAGAGGCCTTTAGAAGGACATCCCAATACGACAAGGTCATTGCCAATTTCTTTTCTGGTAGGGGCACAGCATGTTGTGCCCCTACAACTGTTTCATCGTTTCCCTCCCGACTTACTCTGGAGTTTGTTAAACGGCAAGACCTCCGCTACGGGGAGAACCCTCACCAGGCGGCCTCTTTTTATGTAGAGGAACAACAAGAATCCGCCCCGGGAGGAAGCGTTTCCACCCATAAACAGCTCAGTGGAAAGGAACTTTCCTTTAACAATATCCTAGACCTGGATGCTGCCCTGGAGTTGGTGAGGGAATTTGAAGAACCTGGAGCAGTAATAATAAAACATACAAACCCTTGTGGTGCAGGCTGTGCCAGCACACTTGCAGAGGCCTTCCGCAGGGCTTACGGTGGAGACCCGGTATCGGCCTTCGGGTGCATAATAGGATTTAACAGGGAGGTGGATAGAGAGACGGCAGAGGAGGTTACTGCCCCAGGCCACTTTGTGGAGGCAATAATTGCGCCGTCATTTTCATCAGAAGCCCTGAGCATCTTAAAAACTCGCAGGAAGTGGGGACAGGAGGTACGACTCCTTGAAGTAGGAACCCTGACAAGACAAGCACCCTCCTTGGATATAAAAAGGGTAGTGGGGGGTATCCTCGTTCAGGCAAGGGATATAGATGGCGCTGGGTCCGCTACAGCCGAAAAGGTCGTTACAACTAATACCCCTACCGCAGAAGAGATACGGGACATGAGGTTTGCATGGACTGTAGCAAAACACGTGAAGTCCAATGCCATCGTAGTGGCAAAGGAAATGACCGTGGTAGGGGTAGGGGCAGGGCAGATGAGCAGGGTAGATTCTGTACACATAGCCTTGAAAAAGGCAGGTCACCGGGCCAGCGGTTCTGTCATGGCCTCAGATGCATTCTTTCCCTTCAGAGATAGTATTGACCTTGCGGCGAGGGCGGGAATAAAAGCAATAATCCAGCCAGGAGGTTCCACCAAGGACGAAGAAGTTATAAAGGCGGCAGAGGAGCATGGTATCGCTATGGTCTTTACTGGCCGCCGTCATTTCAGACACTGAGGTAAACAGTTTAGCGTGCGAGCTTGCCTCGCACGTTCCAATTGTTGGTGAACAGTCGTGCAACACGAGGTCGCACGCTACATAAAATTGGCACTAATGGTAAAGGTAAAGATATGTGGCATAACAAGCCTTAGAGATGCCAGGATGGTGGTGGAGTTGGGGGCAGACGCCCTAGGTTTTGTCTTTGCCCCGAGTCCTCGCCAGGTTTCACCAGAAAAAACCAAAAATATAATCAAAAAACTCCCCCCTTTTGTAACCCCTGTAGGAGTATTTGTAGACGAGGAGATAGAAAAGGTACTGGACATTGCCACCTATACAGGTCTTAAGGCCGTCCAGTTCCACGGCAGGGAGGGCCCCAAATACGTGGAGGGCATAAAAGGAAAATTCTGGGCAATCAAGGCCGTTAGGATGAGGACAGGAAGAGATTTAATGAAGCTCAGGAAATACAAGGCCCATGCATTTCTCCTGGATAGTTACGAAAAAGGACGCTTAGGTGGTACAGGCAAAACCTTCCCATGGGAACTTGCCAGAGAGGCCAGGGAACTGGGTACCATCATCCTGGCTGGTGGGTTAAACCCCGAAAACGTACAGGTGGCCATACGTATCGCTAAACCTTACGCTGTGGATGTTTCTTCAGGAGTAGAGTCTAGCCCTGGGAGGAAGGATAAACAGTTGGTTAAAGAATTTATACGGGCGGCAAAGTTCTAAAGATTTTAAAAGTTTAATACACTAAAAACACATGCAAGGAAACAACTTTTTTCAAGAACTAATAGCCCTCATGGAAAAGCTGAGGGGGCCTGAGGGGTGTCCCTGGGATAAGGAGCAGACCCATGAATCACTTAAGCCCTACCTTGTAGAGGAGGCCTATGAGGTAATAGACGCCATAGATTCAGGGGACCCGGAAAAACTAAAGGAAGAGCTTGGGGATCTCCTATTTCAAGTTATTTTCCACGCCCGGATTGCAAAGGAAAGAAATACATTTGATATTAGAGGTATACTGAAAGGTTGTCTTGAGAAGATGACTTCAAGGCATCCGCACGTCTTTGGTGAGGAACAGTTGGAGACTGCAGAGGAGGTATTAAGGGCGTGGCACAAGATAAAACATAAAGAATCGGGAGGAAAGGAAAAATCCATTCTGGGAAGCCTGCCCAGACATATGCCTGCCTTACAGAAGGCCTACAAGGTGCAGAAGAAGGTCTCCAGGGTGGGGTTTGACTGGCAAAAGGTAGAAGACGTTATAGACAAGATGGAGGAGGAACTAAAGGAGGTTAAACAGGCCCTATCTCAAAGGGATAAAAAGAAAGTGGAAGAGGAGCTTGGAGATCTCCTTTTTTCTACGGCTAACCTCTCCAGGTTCCTTAAGGTCAACCCTGAAGAGGCCCTGGAAAAGGCGATAAAGAAATTTATTGAGCGTTTTAAACGTGTGGAGAGGGAATTGGCCTCCCAGGGAAAAGAAATAGAAAACGTAAGTCTTGAGGAGATGGATAAGATATGGAATGAGCTTAAAAAGCTAGAGTAGCTTAGACCCTCTTGGTTCCAAAGACCGCTTAGGAACAGATACCTGCCCCGTCAGGCACCTGCCCTTTCAATTCTTGTCCGCAAATGTGAATAGCTGGAAAATACCAAATGAATTCTCCTCTACACTCCCAACCTCCCAAATGCAATCAAAGGCTCTTAAGAAGTTAGAAATAGAACTAGTCGCCTAGGGCAAGGATACAAACACTACATTCAGGTAGGGTTAGACAGGTTATGGGAAGATGTCAGAAACAGCCTGATTAAAAAAGGGAGGACACTCCCCAGAAAATGTGAGAAGTGTCCTCCTCGAAAAACTTTTGTAATCCAGCATTACTAAGCTTTAATTGTACCAGTTTCTTCTTCGTACCAGTGATAAGAGATTTCCCTATGCTGGGTAAGATCCAAACCAGCAATTTCCTCTTCTTTAGGTACTCTAATGCCTTTAGTTGCTGCCTTTATGAAAAGGATGAGTACCGCGGTGACGGCACAAGTGTATCCCCATACACTAAACATGTCTACCGCCTGTTCCAGCATCTGGGCAGGGTTTCCATAGAATAGGCCATCATCACCTGCCGGGTTTACAAGCTTACTGGCGAAGAGACCTGTTGCCATGCACCCCCAGCTTCCACCCAGGGCATGAACACCCACAACGTCCAGGGCATCGTCATAGCCCAGGGCCCTTTTCATCCATTTCACGGTGGAGTAACAAAGGAATCCTGCACCAGCGCCTATGGCAATAGATGGCATAACTGATACAAAACCTGAGGCTGGTGTAATGGCCACCAGACCTGCTACTGCCCCTGAACAAGTGCCCACTACGGTGGGTTTCCTGTCAAATATCCATTCCATGATATTCCATGTAAAGGCGGCGGTGGCTGTGGCTGTGTTGGTGACCGCCCAGGCGCTTGCGGCCAGTCCATTAGCGGCTGTTGCACTACCTGCGTTAAAACCGAACCATCCAAACCAGAGCATACTAGCGCCTAAAAGCACTGCAGGTGTATTGTGCGGGGGTTTTATATCCAGGCGCCTTCCTAGAAAGAGACAGAATATCAGGCCCGCCGAACCAGATTGAATGTGCACGACTGACCCACCAGCAAAATCCAATGCACCCAATTTATATAGCCACCCGTCTGAACCCCACACCCAATGGGCTATCACTGGATAACATCCGCTCATCCACAAGAGGCAAAATAGCAGCCAGGCACCAAATTTGAGCCTTTCTGCAATGGCACCAGATACAAGAGCAAGGGTAATAGCAGCGAACGTTAACTGGAACATACAGAAAGTTAAGTGGGGTATCGTCGTTCCGTAAATGGTACTGGGCGTTTGTCCTACGTACTCTCCATGCCCACACCCCAGTACAGCCCACTGAAGGCCCCCGATCATCCCGGAGAAGGGGGCAAAGGCCAGGCTGTAAGACCAGAGTACCCACATTATGCTGGTGATACAGAAGGCAATCCAGCTAAGCCACATGGTATTGCCCATGTTCTTCGCCCTGGTCATTCCTCCATAAAAGAAGGCAAGGCCAGGGATGGTCATGGCCAACACCAAGGCCGCTGAGGTCATCATCCATGCATTATCACCTGTGTCAATCTTAGGTGCCTCAGGTGGCGCCGGTGCCTCAGGAACTGCAGGCAACTCGGGTACCTCAGCCCCCGCCTCACCTGCCATCACGGTTGAGGCCAACCGAAACAATATCGGCAGTAAAAATAAGAAAGTGCCTAAGTAGGCTCTTTTCCCCATTTTCTCCTCCCTCTCCTTTTCACCTTTTTGGTGCAGGCAAATTAGTACCCTTAAATAAGATTTTCTTCATCCGACGGGACAAATGCCTTCGTGCGCCTAAATCTATTTTTACGGCCCAGCCACCCCATAGAAATTTCAATTCTTAGATGGTTTTAACCTTGTCTTCCACATAAAACTAGCTACCTTATCCATATCTGTTTGTAGAAAGAGAGTTGGTTCTTTTTCTTTCATTCGGTCAACGATGCTCTTGCACCTCCTTTTTGAGTAAAGCGCTGTAATCTCTGCTATGTTAGACGGGCTATGGCAGGGCACACAGTTGTTCATATATATGTTCTCTGTAACGTTTACTGCATCTTTTTGTGCAATCTGCCTTAGCAATTTGAAGTCGGCTAGCTTTCCTTTGTCTATTACGCCTTTCTGATATTCTTTAAATAAATCAATTACCTTCTGTTCGTCCTCTGTGAATTTTTCTTCCTTCTCCATTTGCATCCTGTTGAAAGCATGTAGCATATCCTCCTCTGACCAGTTTTTGTGGGAAAAAATGTATTCCAATATGTGACACTGCCCACACTTTCTGGCCAAGATCTTTTCCATACCTTCTTTGGAATGTATAATTGTGCTTGGAACATCTCTATTATCTATGTTTAACGAGACCAATAACTTGGCATCCTTGGGTGAGCTTAATATCTTTACACCATCGGCCAGGGCAAGATATGGCATAAAACCTAAAAAACTTTTCTTCCTTCCTATCTCTATCTCTGTATTTTCCCTGTAATAAACAATACGGTTCTTCGTGTCGTCATAAACTACTTCCTCTGGTAGTAAAAAAGATAGATACTTGAACCTTTCACGACTCATGATGTTTCTAGCACCTTCATCGATTAGTAATTCTATGTAAACCCTGTTGTCCTTAATAACTAAAGATTCCCTGCGTACAACACTGTCTTTAACTTCTGTGTCCTGCCCCTGACCCTGTTTTTCTAATGTTCCATTAATTATAAAACTCTGAGAAAATAGAGGAAAAGATAATAATCCATTAACAAAAAACGCTGTCACAAAACAAAAAAGTAACCTATAGTACGACATAATATCTTTGATCTACACCGTTTACTTTTCCACACTCTTGTTCGCCAAATTCTTTATAATCCTCTTTTCGGCAAAACATCCTCTGGGTTCCATGATGGAATGGTTAGTGTGGATAGTAACATCTGAATCCTAATAACCCCCTCCTTATCCCTCCCCCAATCCCTTCTATACCTATGAGGAATAAGGATAGACGAGGGGGAGTCCGCCTTGAACGGATTCGCAGTAAGAGGGGAGGGGTTGTCTCCCTCCCCTCTAGTGGCAAATACTCGCTAGAACTCATAGGTAAATGCTGTAGCAAAGGTAGTGTTGTTGTTTTTGTTGCTAAACAAATCCATATCAGCAGGATTACCGACAGTGCCAGAGGCGCTTGTTATCTTATCGAACCTTACCTCTGGCCTTATCCACAGCTTGTCCCTTATCTTAATGTTAAGGGTACCGGTAACCTCAGCAATGGCTACGCCTATGCCTGTGTGTGGCGGGAATGTTCCTCCCGGATTGAAAATAGCAAGGGGTACGGCGTTCCTGGCACCTTCCCTATCCCAGAAATACTCACCCCTCAGGGCGAAGTTTATCCGATTCTGTGGGAAGAATTGTAATATCTGGGCCACACCCCACCACTGACGGTGAGTCCTGTTATCACCAACAAAGGTTAGAGTACCAAAACCTCCTGCCATGCCTTTAGGATAATCCTCTATACCGTAGTCAAAGTTTGAATTGGACCTCAGCCAGGGCATGGGGTCAAACTGGAATATAACATCAAAGAAGTTCCTCCAGTTACTCTCGCTGCCGCCACTAATAGCACCAACATCTGGTATTCCATCACCAGTTATATCCAGAGCACTACTTTTAAACTTCCCACTCTGCTCTGGCCCATGACTGGTGTTCAAAATCGCAAAGGCGTTGTGCAGTATGGGCATATCAGGGATAGTGTACTTGGTCTGCGTGCCAACGGTCTTGCTCTTGTTGTTATCAACAAAGGTATCCCAACCGTTTACCAGGAATAAAGTGAAGTACAAGCTATCAGTAACAGGATAACCCAAGGAGAGGCCGGTATGGGTGAAAGGTATGGCGTTATTGTAGAGTAGCGAGCGGGACCAGTTGGGGTTCCATTGGGCCTCCCAGACCTCTGCGCCAATCCAGGTGGCGAACTTTCCGAACTTAAAGTCTAGCCCCTTGCCAAGGGGTATCTTCCACCAGGTGTAGCCCTCACCCACAGTAAACATAGTATTATTGCCGCCATCTACCCTGTTATCAGTGGGTACAAATGTGAGACGCTGGGCCATTTCACCGTAAAGGGTGGTTATTCTGAAACCTATTGGGGAATCTTCAGTGGGTTCTTTATAGAGATGAAGCTCTATATTGTTAAGAGTAAAGGAATTATCTTCCCTATCAAAGCCCCTTATTTCAAGGAAATTCGGCCTGAAAAAGGTCGGTGTAGAGCCTCTCCTACCACTTGTCCCTGCAACGGCGTTACCGTCACCTGGTCTAGCTGTGTTATACTGGTAGAAGCTCTCTACAAAACCGCTGAATTTTATACCCTTGAAGACCGTCATGAATTCTCTTATGCCGGTGACCTCATCGTCGCTAAGGGGCTCCGCCTTTGCTTTGTGGGGAACTTCGAGCTCTTGTACTTTCTCTGTTACTGTAATTTCCTCACCCCCCTTGCGGGTCTTGACAATCTCTTTTAGCGTAGTAACTTCCTCTGTGGTGAGTTGTCCTTCAGGGGTTGTACCCTTAGTTTTGAGGAGATCTTTCAGTGCTGCGACTTCTTCAGGGCTGAGTTCTTCTGCCCCAACCCAATTTGTCCTTACAGCCCCCAGGTAAAACACAAAACAGGCAATTAAAGCTAGGCTCCAAACCCTCATGGCCTTTCCTCCTTTCGAAATAGGCCAACAGTTTCCCAACCCCCTTCTGCCACAACTTTCAAAAATATTACCTCAAATCTTCCAATTGTCAACATAATTTTTTAAAAATATGAACAGTTTGTAGATACGGTATCAAGATTAATCCGAATAATCAAGTTTGGTATACTAGGAAAAGACTGTTTAAGAAGATAGAAAAACAGGCGGCAGGATTACAAAAATGGCAAAATAATTAGGGGCGGCCTACTGGGCCGCCCCTAATTTGGCATTTGGATGGACGAGGGATTTACTATTTCCGTGAACCCGGAGTCAAGGGTCTGCCTTTCTCTACGACTGCCTCGGGTATTTCCTCCTCGGCCTCTACCACTTCATAAATACCGATGTGCCTCTTTACCATTTTTTCCAGCTCGCCTACATATCTCTCCTCAGCAGGGTAACACTCCACACCATGAATGTGGATGTCAAGACCGTCTAGTTCTACATTCCGTGGGACCCTGAGGCCCATTGTGTACTTCAGGGTAAGGAATATGGCAAAACCAGCGGCTGAGGCCCAGGCTATTGCTGTGGCCATAGCAATAAATTGTGCAAGGAGCTGGTAACCAGAACCTGTTATGAGTCCCTTTACTCCACCGTAAGAACCGTCAGCAAAAATCCCTACTGCCAGGAGACCCCACAGGCCATTGGCACCATGAACTGCAGTCGCACCCAGGGGGTCGTCTATCTTAAAAACAGACTCCACCAGCCAAACAGTACCCCTCATAATAAGACCTGCTAACAAACCGATAACAACCGCTGCCCATATAGGTACATACGCACAGGGGCCGGTAATAGCCACAAGACCTGCAAGGGAACCGTTGCATGCCAGCATGATATCTGGTTTCTTGGTAGTAGCATAGGAAAGCCAGAGTACAATGGCAGCGCCGGCAGCAGCGGCCAGGAAGGTGTTAGCGGCTATGATGGAGATTCTCAGGTCTGTGGCGGCCAGTGTGCTTCCTGCATTAAAGCCGAACCAACCGAAGATAAGGATAAGAGTACCGACTACTACGAAGGTAAGGTTGTGACCAGGTATGGCGGTGGGTGAGCCATCCCTTTGATACTTTCCAATCCTGGGGCCGACTGCCCACGCACCTATCAAGGCCATTATCCCGCCAACTGCATGGACTACCCCTGAACCTGCAAAATCCCTGGCTCCCACCCCAAAGGGTAGGCTACCCAGCCATCCACCTCCCCACATCCAGTGTCCATAAATGGGGTAAACCAGACCGCAAACTAAGAAGCTGTAAATCAAATAGGCTGCCCATCGTGTTCTCTCTGCCACTGCTCCAGCTATAATTGCAACGGCCTTAGTAGCGAACATGACCTGGAAGAGCCACAGAACTACAGTGTTAACATCATAGGATTGGCCTAATAAGAGGAATCCGCTATGGCCTATTATAGCATCCCCCTTCCCTAGCCCCGAAGCTAGTTGTGAACCCCCAAACATCAAGGCAAAACCAAAGAGCCAGAAGACCAGGGCCCCCACCGTAGTATCTGTAAAACAGTGGGCCATATAATTTAGCATATGTCTTGTTCTCAGAAAACCCCCCAAAAGGGCAAACCCTGCCTGCATGATAAAGACCAGAAAGGCCCCTACAAGTACCCAGGTAAAATTAACAGAGTACTTTAGCCCGGGGACAGTGTCAGAATAGGTCTCCGTACCGCTGGGGTCTGCCGCTTCAAGGGCCCTGCAGAGCAAAAAAACCGCTAAGCTAATTAAAAGAAAGATTCTTGGCGTTTTATTCACGTCGACACCTCTGTTTTTCCCAAAGCCCTTAAAATAGTGCTATCGTAACGCTAAAGGCGATAAGAACCATTACTGCTGATAAAAGGAGAATGTCCATGGGCTGGCCTTTAAGCTATCTCGTACTCAAGAGCTTCTACTTCTACCCCTACCTTACGTGGTATCTCTCCTAACCTACCAGGGGCGATGACATCTTCTCCTCTCTTTCCATCTCGGATACGGATGACCTCTTCTACGGGTTCAACAAAAATCCTTCCGTCTCCAATCCTGCCAGTCTTTGCGGCGTCGCAAATAACTTCCGCTATCTTGGGGATGTCCATATCAGGGGCTACTATCTCAAGCTTTACTCGGGGTACAAATGGCTCCTGGAAGTGTCTCCCCCTGAAGCAGAGGGTTACACCCTTTTCGGCACCAGCACCGGAAGTGGGAGTTACAGTCATACCCTGGAAGCCCTCTTTCTCTAAGGATTCCCTAACTTCACCAAATCTTTCTAACCTTACAACAGCGACGACTTTTTTCATCTATTGAATACCTCCTTTTAGGCCCTAATTTCTATCGTCTCTAACTCTTCCTCAGTAACTGAGGGCTCTTCCTGGGCAGGCGTCATCCTAACCCATCTTCCTCTAGCGCCATGACTTCCTATATCTTCACCCTTTAGCCTAAGCGCAAACTCTGCCTCCTCGCCCAGCGCCGGGCTAGCGGGGGTGCGTCTTACTATCTCGGTCACTTTGCTTACTACCTTCTCCACATCGGAGTCGGTCACTATCACTTCCATCTTTGCCTTAGGTAGAAGTTCCGCCACGTAAGTCTTACCTTGCCAAACTATCTCTTTTATAGTTGGGCCTTTTATATAAGAAAACCGTACGTTATCGTAACCGAACTCCAACATGCATTCCTTAATTACATCAAGTCTTTTTGGCTTAAAAAAGGCTACTATCTTTTTCATCTGACTCTATCTCCTTGTTAGATATGTATGAATCAGGATATTTACAGAACCTACTGTAGTTCAGTAGCAACTACTGTGCCTGATTGATAACGCAAACGAAACCGTTCAATTTGCTGCTCTAAGTTACTGTAATATATTAAGTTACACCTGCGTGGTAATTTACTAAATTGTTTTAAAGGTCCAAAAGGTATTTTTAAGGCATTTCTGTCCTATAAAATTACATTATTAATCTATCATCGTGTGGCTGCTGTACTTACCTTTTGGAACGTTTTTGCGAATTTTGAAATTCGGGCATATTTGTTCCATCTTGCTGTATTCGGCCCATGTCACTAGGCAGTTCTAGAAGGAGAAATTTTCTGCTACATAACTTTAAGCATCACAATAAGATAATAGATATGATGCCTATCAAAGGGAGGCTTTTGGGTGGTCTTCGGAAACTGAAGGAGGTTTTGTATTGCTCTATGTGGTTTTCTAATCTGTAACTATTTTAAAGGACTTTTTGGTAAGGAGATACTTTCTCATTTTTCTGTAAAGGGTCTTTGGGTCTATTTTAGCCTCCTTGGCCGATGTATCTATCTTGCCTTTATTTTTTTCTAAGAGTTTCTCAATGTATGTCCTCTCGCAGTTATTTAGAAAATCTTCTAGGGTTAGTTCCATTATCTTGTTGTCGCCGAAGTAAATACGTACCTCTTGATGGGCGGGAGCTTCCAGCCTAGCACTTGGAAGGTCTATATAGGTAATGGTATCACCCCTGGCCATAATCACAGCCCTTTCTATTAGATTTTCTAATTCCCTTACGTTACCCGGCCAGTTGTAATCCATCATGGTACTTAAAACCTCTGGTGAAATCTCTTTTATCTCCTTTTTCATAGCCTTACTGTATCTTTCAAGGAAGAAAGTAGCAAGAAGGGGTATATCTTCTTTTCTCTCTCTTAAGGGAGGTAAAAATATAGGAAAGACGTTTAGTCGATAGAAGAGGTCTTCTCTTAATCTCCCTTCCTCCATTTCTTTTTTTAAGTCTTTGTTAGTAGCTGCGAGAACTCTGACGTCCACCTTAATAACCTCATTGCCTCCAATCCTTTCAAACTCCCTTTCTTGTAAGACCCGAAGGAGTTTAGATTGAATGGAAAGTGACATGTTGGCAGTTTCATCGAAAAATAAAGTCCCGTTGTTTGCGAATTCAAACTTGCCTATGCGTCTCTTATTGGCACCTGTGAAGGCTCCTGCTTCATAGCCGAAGAGCTCGCTCTCTAAGAGACTTTCTGGTAAGGCGCTACAGTTTACTGCCACAAAGGGTTTCCCCTTTCTGGAGCTGTGAATGTGGATAGTCCTGGCTACCAGCTCTTTCCCTGTCCCAGTCTCTCCTGTGATAAGAACGGTAGCATCGGTTTGGGAGACGGTAAGAATCAGGTCATATACTCCTTGCATCTTAGGGCTTTTTCCTATGATACGGTTTAGGCTGTATCTTTGCTCTAGTTCCTGACGTAATGCCTTTATTTCCTTTAGTAGTTTTTGTTTTTCTAATACCTTCTGGATGGCTAGCTTAATCTCCTCAGCAGAGATAGGCTTAGTGATATAGTCTGATGCACCAGACCTCATGGCCTCTACGGCGCTCTGTATGCTCCCAAAGGCAGTCATCATTATCACCATGGTATCAGGGGAGAGCCTTTTCAACCCTTTAAGTACCTCCAGGCCATCCATCCCTGGCATCTTTAGGTCTACTATGGCCAGGTCAAATAGCTCTTTCTGGCAGGTGGCGAGGGCCAGTTCTCCATTAGCGGCTGTGCCGACATCGTAGCCGGCCTTTGAGAGTAACAAATGGACGCTGCCAAGCACATACTCATCGTCTTCAACAATTAGGATCTTTTTTCTTGTGGTTTCCATAATGTCCTACATTCTTGACAAAACATACAGTAGGCGGTATGCTAATTGCTACCTTTTCAAGGTAAGGAGGATAAATTTAAAATTTATTTTATATCATTACCCTGGAGTAGGCAAGAACCATGAACAGACTGAGCCAATACCCTCTGACCTACGAACACCATGAAGTTTACGGTGAACCCTACATAGTAGTGAATAAAATACTCGACGGTAAGAAATACCATTATTGCAGCTTTCCGGTAACCCATCCCGTGTATAAAGGAATTGTCAATACAGCAAAGAAATGGAGGGAAGAGAAAATTACCAAAGAAGACGCCCTTTTGGAGTTAGAGTTCCTGGCCCTGCCTTTTGAGCGCTGGCTCTTTGAAATCATTCGTGACCTTGCCATCGATACCACCCACTTAAAAAATATTGCCTTTGATGACGCCCATAAGGATGTGCAGTACGTCGCCTTTGTCCAGCACGGCGAGGAACGGTACTATAACATCCGTTACAAATAAAACTACAGCCATCCGCCATCAGCTATCAGCTAACCGATAACTGAAACTGACAAGCCTTAATATTTTAGCTCTCGGGCCAGCAGTGCAGGTATAGGTAACTGTATAGATACGGTTGTGCCTTTACCCTCCTTGCTCTTTACTTCTATAGTGCCTTTGTGAGCCTTTATGATGTTGTAGGACACCCAAAGCCCTAACCCTGTCCCTGCGCCGCCCTTTGTGCTGAAGAAGGGTTCAAATATCTTTCCAAGGTCTTTTTCTGGTATCCCGCAACCCGTATCTGAAAAATCCATCCTGACCCACTCGTTTTTAATCCCTGTCTTTATCTTGAGTGTTCCTCCTCCTGGCATGGCGTCTGAGGCATTTATAATGATATTTGTAAAGACCTGTTCCAGTTGATATGGGTCACAGTATACAGGGGGCAGATTGGCATCTAACTCTTGAACTAATTTTATATTGCTTAACCTTAGTTTGCTTTCCAGGAAGTTCACCACGTTGCGGATAGAGAGATTTACGTCCTGTGACACCTTACCTTCAAAGACCTGTTGATGTGATTCAAGAAGCCTCTTTACTATTCCCGCTATCCTGTTGCAACCCTTTATTGCCAGGTCCAGATACCTCTTTTTCTCCTCTTCCTTCGTCTCTTCTGAGTGGAGATGAAGGTAGTTTATTATCCCCGCCAGGGGGTTATTAATCTCGTGGGCTACGCTGGCCACAAGCCTACCTGTAGAGGCAAGTTTTTCCATGGAGACGAGTTGTTCCTCCAGCCTCTTTTTAGCTGTGATGTCTCTAAACACACACCGTATAGCCACCACATTGCCCTTTTCGTCGTAGATGGGATTATCATTAAGGCTGACGTCCATGATGCTCCCATCCTTTTTTAGTAGTTGTAATTCTAATCCTTCGATATGTAGACCTGAAAAGCGTTTGGGTAGTAAGGTTGCATAGGTCTCTCGGAACTCGGAGGGCTGGAAATCGAGGATGGGCTTACCAACGAGTTCTTCTTTACGGTCGTAACCAAGCATTTTCACACCGCTCTGGTTGCAGTCCAAGATTATCCCCTGGCTGTCATGGGTAAGATAGATGTCGGGGGCATTATCATAGAGGTCTCTGTATTTCTTTTCTGATTCTCTTATTTTGACGAAGAGCCTGATGTTTTCTATAGCTATGGCCAATTGAGGTGCTATCTGGGTAAGGATACGGAAATGTCTTTCTGAGAAGTTTACGGGCCTCTTACTGGCAAAGTTAATGGTTCCAATAACAGAACCCTTGTACTCCAGTGGATAGCCGAGTCGCGAGCGTATCCCCTCTTTAATGAGTACCTCGTCAGACCAGAACTCCTTCTTCATAGTATCTTCTACAATATAAGGGCGACCGGTAGTGTAAACCCTTTCAAGCAGGCTTCCAGCTCTTAAGAATCCGTAACCCTCCTTTATCTCTGTGGACTTATAATCAGTGTTCAGTGCAAAGATTTCAAATCTCTGGCCGTCTTCCCCCATTAAGGCTATGCTTATCCTGTCAAAATGTATTACATTCTTTAGTTCCGAACTTACGGCCTTAAAGACATCCGTCAGGAAGCTAGAAGAAACTACCTTGTTGATGTTATAGACAATCTCTTTTTCTGATTCTAGCCTCTTTGTCTCGGTGGTATCCGTTATTACCCCCACTATGCCTACGATGTTATTATCATCGTCCCTTAGTGGAAAGAACCTACTAGAGGTGTAACCCTCCCTGCCCCTTAGTGTAATATAGGGCACATTTTCTGCTGAAGAGAGTTCGCCCGATACAGAAGAAGTTATTAGACCACTTAGCTCTTGCCCCATAAGCTGAGGATAGACCTCCAGAATATTCTTGCCCAAGACCTCCTGTCGGCTGACACCCGAGAGTTCCTCCATCTTTTTATTCCAGTAGGCTATGCGGTTGTCCTTATGCAGAACAACGAGACCGTCGTACAGAGCATTTACCACATCTTCAAATTTCTTTCTCTGTTCTTCCAGTTCCCTTGTCCTGTCTTTTACCCTAAGTTCCAGGCCTTTCCTTGCATCCTTTAGTTCTGTGATAAGGCGTGTGGTCTCCCGCATATCCCTGGCTATAGTAACAATCCCCATCACCTTCCCCGTTTCGTCCCTCATAAAAGAACCATTCAGGTTAATAGGGACTTTTCGGCCTTCCTTAGTGAGGTAGTAAGTATCGTAACCGCCAAGGAATCCTTCCCGCATGAGCTTCTGCAGGCGATGATGCTGAAAATTTGACTCCTCTTGTCCCATCAGCGTGCTTAGGGGTTCCCCCATGAGCTCCTGTTTTTTATACCCTAATAGGCCCTCGACAGAGGGGTTAAGGGTGAGTATCTTCCCCTGGGGGTCCGTAACTACAAGGAAATCTTGCAGGCTGTCTACAACCGTCTGGGTATAATTCTTTGCCTTCTGGAGTTCATCGGTCCTCTCCCTTATCTTTTGTTCTAAAAGAGCGTTAAGGTCTTGAAGGCGGTTAATCTTTGCAAAATTCAGCCAGGAGGCCGTATCCTCATACTCAGCGAGGTCCAAACCCCTTATCTCTTCCTCCCGGCTTACCCTGAGTCTTACCACCTTGTTACTTACCCAGAAGAAAAACATTGACAAGCCAAAGGCCCAGGCAAAGGCCACGGTGACCCCAAGGAATTGGACGCCTACCTGTAAGAGCCTATTCCCGGTTGGAAGGGTGGATAAAGGGCAGAGGAGGGCAAGGGCTATTGTGCCTATAGCGCCGCAAACACCGTGGACCGCAACCGCCCCCACGGGGTCGTCTATCTTTAACACCTTTTCAAAGAGGTCTCTAGCCAGGAGGCACAGCACCCCCGCTGTGACCCCTACCACGCTAGCCCCCCAGGGGTGAAGCCTATTCGAACCGGCAGTTACGGCCACAAGGCCACCCAGTACACCCAGGAGGACGTCTTCTCCCACCAGCCTCCTGTTTTTAAGGTAGCTAAAAAGGATAACTGCACAACCTGCCGCCCCGGCGGCAATATTGGTATTGGAAATTATCAAGGCAATCTTTGCATCCGCCCTGAGCATGGAGCCCCCATTAAATCCAAACCAACCAAACCATAAGAAAAAGGTCCCGATTGTAGCAAGGGGAATGTTATGGATGCCAATCCGGTTGACCGTCCCGTCCTTATTATATTTACCTATCCTGGGACCCACTATTATGGCCCCCGCCAGGGCTGCCCACCCTCCTATAGAGTGAACCACTGTGGAACCGGCAAAGTCAACAAAGCCCATCCGACCTAACCAACCCGCCTGGTCGTGTATCCACATATGTCCCCATACCCAGTGGCCAAATATGGGATAAATCACACACATTATCAGTACCGTGTACCACACATGGACGAACATTCTTGTCCTCTCCGCCATGGCCCCTGTAATTATAGTGGCTGCTGTGCCGGCAAATACTACCTGGAAGAAGGCGAAGGCAAAACCCAGTGGAACTTTATCAACATCCATAAAACAGAAGTGGCTAGTACCTACCAGCCCTGCCTTACTATCCCCAAACATCAGGGCAAAACCAGAGAGAAAATAGGCTATTGAGGCTATTATGAATACTATGATGTTCTTTATGGAGATGTTTATAGCATTCTTCGCCTGAACGAAACCAGCCTCCAGGGCTGTAAAGCCCACCTGCATAAAGAAGACCATGCAGGCCGCCACGACCAGCCACACAACGTCTGGATTTCTCTCCATGGGAGGACTGCCCATCTGGGCTAGGGCCATTTTCTGCCAAGAAAAGGCAATAAGAAAGGGAAGGATTAAAAGGATATATTTTCTCTTGGACATAAATTATAATGTAGCAATTAAAATGCCAAAAACCATTTTGATTTTATCAAATAGAAGTACTTACGTCAAAACAACTAAGCGGAACTTTTTTATTTACTTAACTCTAATACTATATTACCGCTCCCTATATTTCCCTCCGTATCAGTGGCATTTATTACTATAGTCTGCTCCCCTGGTGGCAGGCCCTCCACAATAAATTGAAAATCCTCTTCCCTGGAATCAAAGATATTGTCTCGAGGGAAAATAGCCCTCCAGTCACCTGCGTCTACGGAGTACTCTAGCCTGTTTATGATGGAGAGTTCATCCCTGGCTTGGCCTGAGACTTCAACAGCTTTACTTTCTGGATTAACTATCGCCTTGAGATTCACTAGCAGAGGTCTTGTGTTATCAATGAGGAAAGGATCAGAGACCTTTTCTGCGCTTAAGGCTATACCCTGGGGGTTTTCTGGTTCGTCGCTAACGACTAATTTTACCAGATATTCTCCGTCGGGAACTCTCGTTGTTTGCCACAAAAAGGAGTCTCCCTTAATTTCTTCCCTGGTTATGGGCTTCCACTCCTTCTCTTTGAATCCCTTATAAAAGAGTTGATACCTCATTAAATCCCCGTTGGGGTCCGTAGCCTTCCAATTAATGTACTTGGTTTCACGGCTACCAACGCCAGGACGCAGTACAGAAGGGGGCGTACGAGGGGCCTCCTCAGCAGCTCCAGGTTCCTGTCCCTTTCCAGTAGTTGCATACCGGGGAAATCTCTCTCTTTGACTTACCGATAAAGAAAGGATGTCTGGGGCCTGGTTCTGAGGTAGATAGGCAATGGAAACCCTGCCCAGCAAAGGGGTTTCTTGAGGTATTGAAGTAATAAACCTTGCCCTATACTGTATAAAGCGCGAAGACGGGCTCCGAATCTTACCCTCCTGGAAATATTCTTCAGACCAGGAACTCCAGGTATTGTCAGGTTTTCTACTATTACCCGTTCTCGTAGAAAGGCTCACCCTTGCACCCTCAGGGGCTTCCACCTCCCAGGTGAGATTACCCCATGCTGTTGGGAACCTGGCATCAAATACCTCAGATTCAAAACTTCCCTCCTGGCAGTAGTTATTTGAGGCAAGTAATACACGTCCTGGGTTGCCAGTGCTGAAGAAGAACCCCCTCTCCCCCATATCCAGAAGGGAAAGCACTTGAGCTTCCTCCACATCCAGTAAAGTACATGATTCTCCTTTAGTATCTATCTTGTAAATTCTTGCTTCGCTCCCTGTCCCTACCAGGATATTGGCGCTAGAATCTACTGTCATGCATAATGCCAGGGCCTGAGGGATTTCTAATACCTTTTTTACAGTGCCATTAAGGGCAATCCTATAGATAAAATTTGTTATTTTAGGGAGGGTTGTAGGAATTTTTGGCTTTTCGGCCTCCTTGGGCCTGAGCCTCTCTGGGATGGGTGGAGGTAGAGAGGGCTCCTGCTGAAAGGTTTCACTACTAACCGGGGATGGAGCCGGTTCGGTGGGTGAGGGAGGTTTTGGGGCTGGCGGTATTGCTGGCGTAGGGGGCCCTATTGGTATCCTCGGTCTCGCCCCTGAGGCCGTACCTGCATAAAGTTGTCCGAGGCTATCCATGGCCAGACAGTGCACTTCTCCTTCTTCCGCATCGTAAATGACAAATGCCTGACCCTGCGGATTTATCTTATAAATGAGACCGTTAGGTTCACTACAAGTATAAAGGTTAGACTCCTTGTCCATCACTAAATCCAGCAAGTGTGTCTCTGAGGAGTCAAAAAAGACCTCTGCCTTAGGTGGATTGCCCTCCACAGGTATCTTGTAGATAATCCCCTCGGTACCGGTAGCGGCGTACAAATTGCCACGTCCGTCTAAGATTAGCTTCCATATATACTTTGCCGGGAGGTCACAAAATAATTTGGCCTCTCCATTGGGGGAGATGCGATAGATGTGCCCTTCTGGAGACGAGCCAGCATATATTTCCCCTGTAGG
>JAHFOV010000031.1:2491-25565 GCA_023261505.1 Planctomycetota bacterium | reverse complement strand
TTAGGGGCGGCAATAAGCGCTGTTGACCTTATTAAAGGGCTGGCCCGCCTCTTAGGCTGGGAGGTCATAGAGGTACCAGGTGCCACTGGTTATATTGATACAGATTATGCCGCCAAAGGGCGTTATGCAATAAAGGCATTGGAGAACCACGACCTAGTATTGGTGCATGTGGAGGCCCCTGACGAGGCGGCCCACATGGGAGACATCCAGGAAAAGATAAGGGCCATTGAGAATATTGACGCCTTCATTACAGGCCCACTACTGGAGGCCCTGAAAGGCTACGGAGAATACCGTTTACTCTTCCTCTGCGACCACTACACCGTAATCCAGAAGCGCACCCACTCCTCAGAACCCGTCCCCTTCGCCATGTGTGGCACTGGCTTAGGCTCCCCTTCAGGTCTTGCCATTACCGAGTCCAACGCCCAGAAGACAAAGCTATATCTGAAAAAGGGGCATGAATTGATGAATCTTTTTCTTAAGGTGTAGCCGCAGGCTTTAGCCTGCGCTGCGAATGTGGTAAGCGTAAAACTGCGCAACCTGAAGGTTGCGGCTACTTCTTGTAGGACGGAAGAGACACTGTGCTACGCTCAGGGTAACAAAATGGCGTAAGAGATGTAGCGTGCCAGCTTGTCTGGCACGTTGGAAGTTATGCTGAGCAAAGAAAAGTAAGGTGCGTCCAGACGCACCCTACAGACTATTCCTTATATCATGCCAAAGGGTTTTTTCTATTGCCCTTGGGATGACAGTTAGCTTCTTCTGGCTTATCCATGCATCCCACTTGTTTGAAATTGCCCCCCTGGCTGCTCTTTTCAGATTTTCAGGACAAGGGTGAACTATAATTACTTTCTTATCGGACGATGAATAAATCCATTCAACGATTCTTGTGTTAATTCCCTTATCTCCGAAACCATATCCACATATGACCAATAAATGAGCATTGTCCAAAGAGTGATTAAAATGATAGTGGAGGTCAACATAGATAGTGCTTGTATAATGTAACATTTTGTTGAAAGTGCCGATTAAAATCACTGGTTCACCATCGACCCGCCGTAGCCCTTGACCCTGCGGATTCTTTGTACGCCAGGAGTACCCATCCAGAGGAATGCCGATTGATTCACTTCCCCAATCTCCGCCACGGGGTCGTAACCGGGACCAGTTAACTGAGCCGTGCAATTTGAATAGTCGGACTTTGGAAGGCTTACTTCCAAACAATTCTGGGTTCCAGTATCGGACGTTATCTAGTGGTTCACCAAAACCATCGGTAAATTGGATGCCATATTTCGAGAGGCATCGCTCTAAAACCGTGTCGTGGTTCAGCGTGAATATATCAACGATTAATACTTGCTCATCCTTACACGAATCCTTTAGAATGTCCAAGTGACTCATGTCTCTTGGTTCTTTTTCAAGCAGGCCCAGTACTACGTCCCGAATGTATCTTGTCGCCTCACCTGCAAGCTCATGAAGTTGCCATTTTTCCCTGCTTTCGTATTTATTACCGACAAGAAGGGGTCTGATATCCGGCAATATTTTATCAATAAACGGTTGGACTACTGGGTTATCGTACTCTCCCGTTTTGCTGTCGTAGATCTGACCGGCCACGTAATATAGGTCTTCATAATTCGTCGGGCGCTCGCATTGGTAATATTGGTCAATTTCAATTTTCAGTCTGTTCAGAAACTTTACTACCCGTTGGACGTATGCGTCTGGAATTTCCCCATAGGTGTCTATGGGCTTAGAAAAATAATAGTTTTCGTCTGTGTGGCGCACCACGCCTTCTCCTGAAAGAAGTAGTTTCGTGAGTTCTGATGTTGATAACATTCCTGAAGCTTCAGAGACTCCAGAACCAAGCAAAAAGGCGAGTCTTATCGAATCATACGCTTGCATATCTTTATTCTTTTGGGACACAATTTCATATAACTTAAGACGAGGATCCCAGCTTGGTATTGTATTGGATTTTTCGCGCGAGCAATGCCTTCGCCGCCTCAAAGACCTCCTTGGGGGTAATGGAAGTTATGCATATAGGGTTATCACAAGTCCTTTTTGTGCAGGGGCTGCAATCAAGTTCCTTTCGGACTGCGATGGCGTGTTTTTGATATGGGCCATAAATGGTGGGGTCTTTTGGGCCGAAGATGGCCACCTGAGGTACGCCCAAAGCTGAGGCGATGTGCATTGGGCCTGTGTCGCCACTTATAAACAGGTCTGCCCTGCGGATAAGGCTCACCAACTGGCCCAGGGTCTCCGTCTTGGGGGCGAGGTGACCAGGATGCCTCATGACGCTTATAATCTCCTTTACCATTTCAAGTTCAGATGACTCCCAGGTAAAGACTACATAAGCGTTAAGTTCTTCCACTACTTTGCCCGCGAGTTGGGCATAGCTTGCCGCAGGCCAGCGTTTGTATGCCCCAAAGTCACTGGTTCCTGCATGGATGACCACTAGAGGTTGAGTGCGGATTGCGGAATTCGCAGTTCGGAGTTTACAATTCCGCATTCCGTATTCCGCATTCCGCACTAGCTGGGCGGCAATGTATTCATCGTCCTCCTTCGAGATTTGTAGGGGCATCCGCCTCAGGCGGACACGTGCCCCTACCATTGTCTTTAAACCCAGGCCCTCCAGGAGGGAGAGATTTTTCTCTATCTTGTGTAGCCTCTTAGAAGGAGGGGCTACCCAGTAATTAGTAAAGAGAAAATTGCCCTCCTTGCAATGTCCCCTGGCAAAACCTATCCTGAGAGGTGACCCACTCAGCAAGGTCATTATCCCACTCTTAAGATTCCCCTGAAAGTCCACCGCCATCTCAAAGCCTTGCTTCCTTAAATTGGTAATAAACGAAGCAATCTCGGCTGCAGTCTGAAGAAAAGTGAATGGATTCTTTAGTCCTGTAATCCACCTCTTTTTAGGGAAGACAATAATTTCATCCAGGTCTGGATGCTTCTTTAGAATCCCCTCTGCCTTATCCTCCACCAGCCAGGCAATGTGGGCGGATGGGAAGTTCTCCCTGAGGCTTCTAAGGGCGGGTAGGACATGTATTACGTCACCTATGGCGCTGAGGCGGACGATTAGGAACTTCCTGGGAGCGGTGGAAACCTCCAGCCACGATTTCATTCGTTTGAGTCGGACAGAACTCCAGTCATACTCCAAAAGGGCCTCTTTAGACACAAAGGGTAAATTAATGCGGAGCATTTCTTAACTCTTACCTAGAACTAGCGGTTAATGGCCGAAAACTTGCCCCATATTCTTCGGTGTTTATTCATAACTCTTTATGTTTTATACTCCTGCAATTTTTCCCTGTCAAGGTTTAACTTTAGTTCTAGAGTAGAAAGATGCTGTGGCTTTCTTGAACATCTGATGTAGGAATTGGGAGGGAGAAATGGTGCCGAAGCAGGGAGTCGAACCCTGATGGGTTTGCACCCACTAGGTCCTGAACCTAGCGCGTCTGCCAATTCCGCCACTTCGGCCCCACAAAGATTTTAGCTGTCCTTTAACAACCTGTCAATGGCGGGGTAGTGTAATAAATGAGGCTGTAGTTCATTTAGATAGGCTTTTGGTGCAAGTGCAGACAGACTCAACAGCCTCTTTCTCGCGCTGCATCCGAAAAAGAAAATCTTTGACTTTTAGGTTTACATTGGCTATAGTACCTGTTAGTCTTCAAAAAATTTAATCTCGCTTACATTTGAGGTATTGTGTATGGCAGAAATGGAAGAGATTGCTCAAATTAAGGCTGTTCTAGAGCGGTTGACCAAGCAGTTCAGCGAAATAGAGGCACGTGTGAGCAGATTAGAGACAAGGGCAGAAGCGTCGAGGACGGAACTAAAGGCCGCTGTCTCGAATTTGGAGGCTAAACTAGAGAAGTTCATGGAAGACATGAGAAGCGAATATTAGTCCGCCTCAGGCGGATTTAACTCTGTTTTTTGGATAGTCGTTTTCCCCACCTATTTTCTTTCTCTTCTGTGTAAATTCAAAATATCCGTTAAGCCGAGGGCGGAAGACTCATAAGCCCTATCGCACTTCCTAAAGACCTAAAAATACCAGGGAGTAGAAGACTTGAGCCGTTATTGTTAATTTTGGCTTCGAAGTCTCTTGCTAAAGAAAAATTTTTTTGATAGACTTTGTTGCTATTTTGACGGGTTAAGGCTTTTTTATTGAAGAAGATAAGAAATCTATTAAAGATTGAACTAAAATTAAACGCTTGTCCCCATAGCAGTTAGGTGAAAGGAGAACTTAAGGTATGACGGGGAAAAAGTATGTGTACGCCTTCGGCAACGGAAAGGCGGAAGGTAATGCTGAAATGCGTAACATCTTAGGGGGTAAGGGCGCAAACTTAGCCGAGATGAGCAACCTCGGGCTACCTGTCCCTCCCGGTTTTACTATTAGTGCAGAGGTCTGTGACTACTATTATAAGAACAATCAGCAATATCCAGAGGGGCTAAAAGAAGAGATAAAAGAAAACCTCCTGAAATTAGAAGAGAAGATGGTAGCAAGGCTGGGAGATTCGGAGAATCCCCTTTTGGTTTCCGTTAGGAGTGGGGCTGCCGCCTCCATGCCTGGGATGATGGACACTGTCCTGAACCTTGGGCTGACCATAGCTAGCCTCCAAGGTCTCCTGAAAAAGACGAATAATGAACGTTTCGTCTGGGATGCTTATCGCAGGTTCATTTCCATGTTTGGTAATGTGGTTATGGGTATAGAGAGGGATGGGTTTGAGGCACTCCTGGATGCCGTCAAGAAAAAGGCAAAGGTAAAGAACGATACAGAACTTAGCCCAAAGCACCTTCAGGAACTGGTAGAGAAATATAAGGCCTTGTATAGAAAAAAAACAGGAAGTGACTTTTCTGATAATCCTGAAGCACAGTTGGAAATGGCAATTAATGCCGTCTTCCAATCCTGGAACAACCCAAGGGCCATAAAGTACAGGCAGTTATATAATATTACGGGCCTTCTAGGGACTGCCGTAAACATACAGTCCATGGTCTTCGGGAATATGGGGAACCATTCTGCTACCGGTGTATGCTTCACAAGGAATCCTTCCACAGGTGAAAATTTACTCTACGGAGAATTTCTCATCAATGCGCAGGGAGAAGACGTGGTAGCAGGTATACGCACACCTGAACCTATAGAAGACTTTAAGAAATTAATGCCTCATATTTATGAAGAACTGCTGAAGTACAAAGATCTACTGGAAAAACGTTATCGAGATATGCAGGATATAGAGTTTACCATCCAGGAAGATAGACTCTATATGCTGCAGTGTCGCAACGGGAAGCGGACGGCCAAGGCCGCCTTAAAGGTTGCCGTGGATATGGTAAAGGAGGGTTTGATAGATAAGAACACCGCTTTAACGAGAATAGACCCACATCAGCTAGACCAGCTCATGCACCCAATTTTTGACCCCAAGGCCAAAAAAGAGGTAATCGCCACCGGGCTACCGGCCTCTCCTGGGGCAGCGACGGGGAAGGTGGTCTTCAGTGCAGAGGAGGCAGAGCACCTCGCCACGAAGAAGGAGAAAGTAATCCTTGTGAGGAAAGAGACCTCTCCAGAGGACATCGCAGGGATGTACGCCGCACAAGGCATCCTCACTACACGTGGTGGCATGACCTCCCACGCCGCAGTAGTGGCCAGGGGGATGGGCAAGACATGTATCGTTGGGGCCTGCGCAATTGATGTGGACTACAAGACTCAGCGCTTCAGTGTAAACGGCAAGATAGTAAAACGAGGTGATTACATATCGCTGGATGGAAGCCTCGGTGAGGTGATATTGGGGAGGGTCCCTACCATTGAACCTACCTTAAGTGGTGACTTTGCCACGCTTATGGAATGGGCCGATGAGCCAAGGAGGCTTAAGGTAAGGGCCAATGCTGATACCCCAGAGGATGCCAGAAAGGCCAGGGAGTTTGGTGCTCAGGGTATAGGTCTCTGCCGCACGGAGCACATGTTCTTTGGAGAAAATCGTATTAATTACGTGAGGCAGATGATACTGGTGGCCGCTGACGTTAAGAATCTCAAGACCAAGCTGCAATCCCTTCAAAGCGAGTTGGAAAAGGTCTCGAACGACAAAAAAGTTGCTATAAGGAAGGAAATTACCAAGATTAAGGCAGAACTAAGACAGCCGCAATCCTTATACACAAAGGCCTTGAACGCCCTCCTTCCCATGCAAAGGGGTGATTTTGAAAAAATCTTCACGGCGATGGAAGGACTTCCTGTTACCATTAGGCTCCTTGACCCGCCGCTCCATGAGTTCCTTCCCCAGGATGAAGCGAGCCAGACGTTGATGTCCAAAAAGATGAAGGTAAGCTTGAAGGACATACAGCGGACCGTAGCCAAGCTCCACGAGTTCAACCCTATGCTGGGACACCGTGGCTGCCGGCTGGGCATAACTTATCAGGAGATATACGATATGCAGGTTAGGGCGATCGTAGAGGCTACCTGCAACGTCAAGAAGAAAGGCGTTGAGGTACTTCCTGAAATCATGATACCCTTAGTGGGCACAGAGGCAGAACTAAAGATTTTCAGGGAGAATATTCAGAAGTTAGCCGGGGAGATAATGAAAAAGAAGGGCGTAGAAATTAATTACACCATCGGCACCATGATAGAACTCCCCAGGGCCGCCGTTACCGCTGACCGTATAGCCCGACAGGCCGACTTCTTCTCCTTCGGCACTAATGACCTTACTCAGATGACCTACGGTTTCAGCCGGGACGATATTGGAAACTTCCTTCCCGAATATATCGAGAGGGGAATTTTAGAAAAAGACCCCTTCCAGTCCCTTGACCAGGAGGGCGTAGGGATGCTCATTGAAATAGGCGTAAAGAAGGGGCGTTCCACCAAACCCAACCTCAAGATTGGTATCTGCGGTGAACACGGCGGCGACCCTGCCAGCATAGCATTCTGTCACAGGGTAGGGATGGACTACGTCAGTTGCTCCCCCTTCCGTGTACCCATCGCCCGCCTAGCCGCCGCCCAGGCGAACATAAAGATAACAGAGAAGGCTTCTACTGTTTGAAATATTAGTTTAATAGGGCTTATAAAAGCATAGGGTATGGACGTTCGCCAGCGGATTCGCCAAAGGCTAATAGATATAGCATTCCGTCATCAGCGACCTGGAAGTGGAAGTTCATTAATCCTCTTAAGGGAAAGGACGGCAGAAGTGAAATTTCCTGACCTTACGCCCATTCTCCATCCCATTCGGTGGGCTGTAGTAGGGGCAGTGGCTACCAGGCTTTATATGCCGGAGAGGGTTACTAGAGACTTAGACATCCTGGTTCATAAAGAAGATAGCGAAGAGGTGCGTAAGAAGCTAAAAGGAGCCGGTTTCAGGTATCAAAGTGAGCTGGCGGCTGGCGGTTCTTCCTGGCTTTCGCCGGACGGTGTGCCTGTAGATGTGGTGGAACGGTCAGAACCCTGGTTCGCCAGGGGTATCATAGAGGCACAGCAGAATCGTGACCAACAAGGACTACCAATCCTTCCCTTACCCTATTTAGTCCTAATGAAGTTTCAGTCCGGCAGGGTTCAGGACATTGCCGATGTAGCCCGTATGCTGGGGCAGGCCAGCGAAGACACGTTGACCGCTGTCCGGGAGCTATTCAAAAGGGTCCAGTCTGCGGATTTGGAGGATTTGGAGAGCCTTATAAAACTGGGACAACTTGAACTCAGGCCACCTGAAGCTGAGGGATAATCTCCGCATATTGTTGAGACGCTATGAGCCGTAGAATCATTGCTATACCAGTATAGTTCAAACAGCCAGCATAGCCTTCTGCCACAGGGTAGGCATGGATTATGTCAGCTGCTCCCCCTTCCGTGTACCCATCGCCCGCCTAGCCGCCGCCCAGGCAAACATCAAAAAGGCTGAGGTGGCTAGTACGGTTTAGAGCGCCCAATACAAAACCTAATATTGTTGGACAGAATAAAAGTAGGTGCGTGCTACGCACCCTACAAGCTTGGCCGCTTAGCCAACGCCCAGGCAGGATTGTGCCACAAGGAAGCACCCCCATCTATTTTGGCTCTATTGATAATGGTCTGCAAGTATTGCATGGTAAGCCACCTCCCTTCACAGCTTCTTCCGCAGAAGAAATCTCTATCAACTCTTTTCCTACTAACAGGTGTGCAATTCTTGAACAGTTGCGACGGTGAAAGATATTCGAATTATTAATGGCATAAACTTTACTAGTTTCCAAAGCAGGCTTCCCTGCCTTTTCGATTTGTGAATTTGTCCGATTTACCGAAAAGTGTGCTTGAGGGATTGGTTGAGATGGAACCCATTTAATCAGGTCGCTGTTTCCTTTTACTTCTTTTACATCAACAAGCTTATAGCCGATATCTGCTGGCCATCCCTTAAAATAAAACAAGGGAATTTTTTCATCACCGTAATCTTTTTTTGTCCTAGCAGCTATTTGATTCGCCTTTTCTAAAATCATCATTTCAGTATCAGTCCCAGCAAGACCCTCCGCAACAAGAACATTTGTTAGTCCCGAAAAATCATAATAACGACCTTCTTTAGCCAATTTCTCCAACCTTTGAGCACGCTGAGTCTCTCCAGTAACAGCGAGTCCCGCCATTGAAAGCGATAGGGGATCAACACATCCGGAAAAACATATTATCAACAGAGAAAGAATAGTTAAGATGTACAGCGTACCCATCCCTAAATTATGCCCAATAAGGCCACCGTTAGTTAAGGATAGGTTGCATTTTATTTTTTGATATTTGAGACTCCTTTCGCAGTCCATTGTTTGTAAGGCAGGTTACCCCCCCCCGTAAAAAGTCAAGAACATTTTGCCAGGAAGTGGGTTATTTTGTGGTGAAATTTTAGGAGGGAAAACTTCCTTGAGTGGTTGGAGGCTAATTTAGTCCGTAGCGTGCGTGAAACGCACCATTTATTATTCATTTCCTGTCCGCCTGAGGCGGAATGTCTATAAAAATTTCACCCGTGGCATCCCAATCAATCCGCCTCAGACGGATTACATACCCCCATCCCCTCTAACACCTCCCCTGCCCCTCCTTATTAGGAAGGAGAGGGGAGAAAGGGGTGTGTCCCCTCTTTTAAGAGGGGAAAAAGGGGGTGTGTGGGGTGCGTCTAGACGCACCCTACTTGTGACCAACACTATTTCATGTTGTAAAGAATCACTCCATCAATGCCGTAAACGTCTACGCTCCATGTCCCTCCACGTGGCGTTGGCGGTGAGGCAAGTTTTTGTCCCAGGAAGGCGATAAGATTGCCTGTCGAGAGGGCTGTTTCCAATAATGTTTGCAGTTTATGTTCCGTTGTTAAAACTGCAACGGTCTTGCCCGGCGTATCCCGCAGCACTACTAATGCATGGCATCCATTAAATACTGGCAAATCATAACCTTCAACAAGTGTTACATGGCCGAACAACTCTACCACCGCCCCCGCAGCTTTGCCTCGCTTGACACCAGTTTCCATGGTTATCTCCTTTTGCATATGTTCATTTATTTTTCTTGTCTAGTCCTTCAACACAGTCTGGAGTTGTAAAAGCTTATCCTTATTGACCCACCCACGGCCTACCGGAAATAGGATTTCCATCCCCCTGATTACACCATTACTATCAAGGTCAACAAACACCCCCTCTCCGACCTTCTTTGTGCTAGCGACCGGTTGCTCACTGAAGTATATATACATGGCGTCGGCTTGCTCGTCGTACGTAATTCTCATGGCTTTTGAAACTTGTAACGGCCGAGTTGGGAGTAAGGCTAACCAAGCCTTTTTCTTAGAATTTCGTATATCTTGTTACGATTACCAATGACAAGGATAAACACTTTCTGCCTCTCGGTATCTACTTTATAAATAACCCTGTAATCACCTATACGCAACTTGTATAAGTCTTGGTAATATTTAAACCTTGTGCCATATTCCAGAGGTGATGTAGTAAGTTTTTGACGGATGATTCTTATAATGCGCCGTGCAATTGGCCTATCAAGGGCATCAAGATCCTCAATAGCCTTTTCGCCGTACTCAATGGCGTAGTCCATACCTATGCTCTACTTCTTCTTGGGAGAAGATTTTTCCTTTCTTCTTGGCACGCTCCTCTGCGACTGCCCCTAGGTAAACATCCTCTAATTCCTCCAGCCTTTCTTGAAGTTTTTGATATTCTTCATAATCTAGAAGGACCACATAAGGGCGGTTATTCTTCGTTACCAGGATAGGTTTACCCTTCTGCCTTATCTTACCGATATTCCTCTGGAGTTCGGAGGTGGACATTACTAATGTATCTTCTTTTAATTGAAACATAAAATTACTCCTTTTAAAACTGATGTACAATATTATGTATCATTTCAAGCAATATATAACATATTGTTTATGCAAAAGCAAATAGTAAAAATGTCCAAAGGAAATAATCTTTAGGCAAAAAGCATAGAGGTTACAGGGCCCGCTCAAATCCTATTTAGAGTATTAAGGCCGTAATTCACTGCCGATTATCGCCCTCTTTATGTTTACAATAGAGCGTGGCGGGTCTAGATTCTTTGGGCAGGCGCGCTGACAGTTATAAACATTGTGGCAGCGCCATACCCCGAAGGGTTCATCGGCAGTCTCCAGCCTCTTTCCTTTTGCCTCCTCCCTAGAGTCCCTCAAGAATCTATCTATTTTCAGCAAGGCCGCTGGACCCATATAATCCTTACTTGTCAGGGTTACAGGGCAAGCGGAATAACAACAGGCGCACTGGATGCAATCTATAACCACGTTTATCTCTTTCCTCTGACCTTCACTTTGTATCCTCTCCCTCTCCGGCGGTGGGGAGCCTGGCATCAGGTAAGGCATTGTCTTCTCATATTTTTCCCAGAAAGGGGTCATGTCCACGCAGAGGTCTTTCTGTACGGGCAAATGAGGCAGGGGCTTGATTGTAATCTTACTGGTTTCAAGCACCGAGAAGAGTGTATTGCAGGCCAATCTGTTGCGGCCATTTATGTGCATGGCACAGGAGCCGCATACGGCTGCCCTGCAGGAGGCACGGAAAGAGAGGGAATCGTCAAGATTCTCCTGTATATAGAACAATCCCTCCAGCACCGTCATGTCCCTTTTTTCCCAGGGTATCTGGAAGGACTGGAAATAAGGGGCCTTTTTATCAGGGTCGTAACGTTCTATCTCAAGTGTGATTTTTCCCATATATTTATCCTAAGAGTGTAGCGTGCCAGTCGTGCCTGAGGCAGATCCGCCTTTGGCGGACTTGTCTGGCACGGTTGCTCAAATTTAATATGTGACGCGAGATCGCATGCTACTTCTTTTTTTGGACAGACCTGAAGGTCTGTCCCTACATGCTCCTAATCCCTGGTCCCTAATCCCTGGCCCCTAGGTCAATACCTCCTCTCCTCTATCTTAAATGGGCCTGGCCTAACCGCAGAATATTCCAGCCTTGGGCCTTCCGGGGTAAAAAAGCAGAGGGTATGCCTTAGCCAATTCTGGTCGTCCCTTTTTGGAGAATCGGTTCGAAAATGGGAACCACGACTTTCCTCCCTTGCCAGTGCCCCTGTTACTACGGCCTCTGCAACATCCAGGCTTCCTTCCAGCTCCAAAGCTAAAGCCAGGGCTTGATTCCATATCCGCCCATTATAGTTTATTCTTATATCTTTGTATCTTTCCTTTAGACTTCTGAGTTCAGACAGTGCTTCTTTCAGACTTTGGGCGTCACGGAATATCCCAGCTTTCTTAAGCATCAAGCCCTGCATCTCATTCCTTATCTTTGAGGGTAACTCCGTGCCTGTGGAAGCCAGGAGTTTGGGTATCTTTTTTTCTACCTTTGCTAGAGTCTCTTCCAGAACCTTTTTTCCTTGTTCCCTCTTGGTCTTCCCCTGGACGTACTCCGCTGCCCTAGCGCCTGCTATATGACCAAAGACCAGGGTGTCCAGTAGGGAATTCCCCCCCAAGCGGTTGGCCCCATGCACACTTACACAGGCAGCCTCACCTGCCGCATAGAACCCTTTCACTCGGGTCTCGCATTCCGTGTTACAGTCAATCCCTCCCATAGTGTAGTGTTGTCCTGGCTGTACTGGAATGGGTTCATCTATGGGGTCTATTCCAGCAAATTCCAGGCAAATGTCCCTTATCCCTGGCAGTCGGGTGGTTATCTTTTCCCTGCCAAGGTGGCGGAGGTCAAGGAGTAAATAAGCCCCTTCGAAGCCCCTGCCTTCTAAAAGCTCCTTTGCTATGTTGCGGGATACAATGTCCCTTGGTGCAACCTCCATTGACTTTCTGGAATCGGGATAATTGGCTAGGAATCTCTCGCCTTTGTTATTGAGTAAAAACGCACCCTCTCCCCTTGCTCCCTCGGTAATCAGGATGTTCTTCCCGTAAAGGGTAGTAGGATGAAATTGTATGAATTCCATGTCTTTTAGGGGTATTCCCGCCCAGTAAGGTACAGCCAAGCCCATACCTGTATTGATTAGAGCATTGGTGGAATTTCCGTAAAGTCTGCCTGCCCCACCAGTGGCAAAGATGACCGCCTCGGCCATAAAGGCCTCTAATCTTCCAGTATCCATTTCCATCGCTACAACCCCCCTGCACTCCTCCCCTTCGACCACCAGATTGGTTATCAACCATTCTGGATAGACCACCATTTCCTTCCTTTCCGCTGCCTGCTGGAATCGAACGGTTTGTTCGTAAACAGTGTGTAGCATAGCGTGGCCGGTGGTATCCGCCACGTAGCAGGTCCTTGGGAAACCAGCCCCACCGAAAGGTCTCTGGGCAATCTTTCCCTCTGGAGTTCGGCTAAAGGGGCAGCCCCAGTGTTCCATTTCCACGATGCGCGCAGCGGCCTCCCTTGTCATCCTTATAACTGAATCCTGGTCGGCAAGGAAATCACTGCCTTTAATAGTATCGTAGGCGTGCTTTTCCCAGTTATCGTAGCTTCCCCTGGGATGATTGCCAAGGGGTGCGTTAACCCCTCCCTGGGCGGCTACACTGTGGGATCTCAGTGGATGAACCTTAGAGAGAACTGCAACACTCACGTTCCTCTCGTTCACGGCAATGGCTGCCCTCAGGCCCGCCAAGCCTCCCCCTACCACTATGACATCATGGCAGCGCAAGGCCCCTCCCTCAAAATATTAGTGTTATGCCGTAAAGGCCCATAATGCCAAGGACTAACAGACCTGCCCATAGAAGTTTTTCTTGTTGAGGCGCCAGAGCCAAAAGTTCCACCATGGTTATCCTGAGCCCATTTAGTAGGTGAAAAGTAACGGCTAGAAATAGGGTGTACTCCATAGCGTGGCCTATGGGGTTATTAAACTTGCTTACAGCCTTTTCAAAAGCATGAGGACCCTGGAATACTGCACTGAGGGTCCAAATATGCAGGAATAGGAAAAGTACTAGAGCTATCCCTGTAAGTCGGTGAAAGGTAAAGGAAAGAATGCAGGCATTTATGTTCCACAGAATATCATTAATAATTTTTCTTAAAGTCTTCACTTAAGACGTTCTTTTAGATTACAAAGCTTAAGGGTTCAAAGGATTAAATGTTCAAAGTTCAAGGTTTAAAAGAATTAAGTATTGTTAAGCCACCAAGGAAGGTGCAGATTCCTATAAGATAAAGCGACAATTTAAAACCTTTTTTAAAGGTGTCAGAGGTATTAAAGTCCAAAGACACTGCCCAGAGGCCGTTAAAGCCATGATAGATGAGGGCTGCAAGTAGTATAGAATAAAATGATACCCAGCCAGTAGAGGTTAGTCTGTATGCGACATCTGCATAAGAAGGAGGGCCACTGCCATGGAGCGTCAAGAAATGGATAAGAACACCTGCACTCAGGAAGAGCCCGCTAAGTCTCTGGAGTAGCCACGGCCAGAGTCCGGTGCGTATATTCATGCTTTGACTCTCTGGAGAAATTTTTCCATTTCTTCACATTGAGTCTTTATTGCACTGGCCGATTTCTGCAGTGTCTTAAGTTCCTCAGAGGTTAGTGGTAGCTGAAAGATTTCTTCCATTCCGCTAATACCCAATTTAGCGGGTACTCCAATAAAAACATCCCTAATACCATATTCTCCCTGGCAGAAAACCGTACAGGGAAGTATCTTTTTTTTATCCTTCAGGATAGTTTCAACCATTTCTGCTATGGCGGCCGAAGGTGCATAAGAGGTACTGCCTGTCTTAAGGAGTTCTATGATTTCCTGTCCACTTTTTTTAGTATGCTCAATGATGATGTCAAGTCTTTCTTTAGAAATTAGCTTCGGCACTGGTACCCCCGCCACAGTGGTAAGGCTTGTTATTGCCACCATAGTCTCACCATGGCTTCCTAGAACCATGGCCTGGACAGTTTCTGTAGAGACTCCCAGCTCCGTGGCCACAAAGCCGCGCAGGCGTGCAGAGTCTAAAACCCCTGCCATTCCCACAACCCTCTCCCGGGGGAATCCACTTACCCTGTAAGCAAGATAAGCCATAGCATCCACAGGATTTGTGACCATGATAATGGTTGTCTCTGGGGCTACCCTGACCACCTCCTCAACTATCTTTTTAATAACTTCTGCATTAATTAGAAGGAGTTCTTCTCTTGTCATACCTGGTTTTCTGGGGAAACCGGCGGTGATTATAGTGATGCAAGAGTCTTGCATGTCATCAAATTTATCTGTACCCCGTATTTTTATGTCGTAGCCACGTATAGGGCCTGCCTCAACTATATCCAGGGCGTTACCCTTGGCGATCCCTGCGTTGACGTCCAGGAGTATTATCTCTGCCAGCTCTGTCTCTGCCAGCCTCAGAGCGGTGGTACTGCCCACGCGACCCGCCCCAATTATTGCTACCCGTGTCCTCACTTTTTTCAACCTTGTGCCTTATAATTCAGTAAGCCGCCAGCCAAAATAATTTCTGCCTCTCTGGCAGTTAGATTAGCGATAACTGTAATTTCCTTATTTTTTGTAACATTTTTGATGCTAAGCGGCTTCCCCTCTTTTATAGCTTCCCGTACTCCCTCAAGCCTCAGGTAGTCTCCTTGGTCTATCTCGTCATAGGAGGGTTCCTCCTTTAGAGTAAGAGGAAGGATGCCTGCATTTATAAGATTGCCTCTGTGGATTCTGGCAAAGGATTTGACGAGGACAGCCTTTACCCCTAGGTGCATGGGTGCAAGGGCAGCGTGTTCCCTGCTGGAACCTTGACCGTAATTGATTCCTGCCAGGATGAAGCCTCCTTTTTTTTCTTTGGCCCTGTTTACAAAATCCGGGTCTACGTATTCAAAAGTGAAGCGGGAGATTGCGGGGATATTCGAACGGTAAGTCAGCACCTTTGTCCCTGCGGGTAAGATATCATCTGTGCTGATACCATCTTTTAGTTTTATTAATACCTCACCTTCCAGAGCATCCCCTATTGGGCCTCTTTTTGGTATTTCTTTTATGTTTGGACCCCTGACAATTTCTACTTTAGAAGGGTCAGAGGCTGGAGGTACGATTAGCTTATCATCTACTACATACTTGCGTAAGGGTTTAGTCCTTATAGGCTTCCCCAGGTCTCTTGGATCGGTTATAACACCAGTAACGGCAGAGGCGGCAGCAGTCTCGGGACTGCACAGATATACCTCAGAGTCAGATGAGCCGCATCTGCCACGAAAATTGCGGTTAAACGCCCTTAAAGATATACCTCCTGAGGGAGGCACCTGTCCCATCCCTATGCATGGACCGCAGGCAGGTTCTAGTACTCTTACCCCAGCCCTGATGAGGTCTTCCAGCGCCCCTTCCTTTGCTATGTTTTCCAGCACCTGCCTGGAACCAGGGCTTATTGTAACGCTTAATTCAGGAGGAATCGTTTTTCCTTTTAAAATCTTTGCCACCGCCATTAAATCATTGTAAGAAGAGTTGGTACAACTGCCTATGCATATCTGATGGAGTTTAGTTCCAGCTACTTCTTTTACAGTGCAGACGTTATCGGGGCTGTGGGGGCGTGCGATAAGCGGCTCAAGATCGTCAAGGTTAATCTCTACTTCCTCATCATACTGGGCATCCTTGTCAGCACCTAACTCCACCCAGGCCTTTTCTCTCTGCTGCATCTTGAGATATTGATAGGAAAGTTCATCGCTAGGAAATACGGAGGTAGTGGCTCCAAGTTCGGCCCCCATGTTGGTAATAGTGGAGCGTTCTGGTACACTCAGGCACTTTATTCCAGGCCCACCGTATTCAAATATCCTTCCCACACCGCCCTTGACGGTAAGCTTCTTAAGTAGATGTAGAATAATATCTTTGGCAGTGACCCAGGGCCTGAGGCGTCCAAGAAGTCTTACCAATACTATCTTAGGGGTGGGTAGAAAGAACGGAGAACCCGTCATGGCTACTGCCACGTCTGATCCCCCTGCCCCAATGGCAATCATGCCCAGACCGCCGCAGGTGGTTGTATGGCTATCTGAACCCAGGAGGGTTTGACCTGGGACGGCGAAACGCTCCAGGTGTACCTGGTGGCATATGCCGTTACCTGGCTTGGAATAGTATATCCCGTATTTTGCGGCAACCGTCTGGAGGTAGACTTGGTCGTCGCTGTTCTCAATGCTGGTCTGAAGGGTGTTATGGTCTACATAACTTACAGAAAGCTTGGTCTTTACTCTGGGGATGCCTATGGCCTCAAATTGGAGGTAGACCATAGTACCTGTGGCATCCTGAGTCAAGGTCTGGTCAATGGAGATACCTACCTCTTCCCCTGTTTTTAGCTCCCCTGATACGAGGTGAGCTTGAAGTATCTTCTGTACCAGATTTTTACCCATACCCGCTTCCTAAGAGAAAAATCCATAATAAAGAAGAAAAGACCGGTCTTTATCGGAAGCAATCCAGGTACAAAACATCCTAAATACCTTTTAGGGCCTCAGGCAGTTTAAAGTGTTCAAAGTTGTGGGTATTTTCCGGTCCATGGCAAGTTAGACAATTGGCAGATTTTCCGGTCTTAACCCTTAGCTCGGCGTAATATCTGCCATGATGTGAATTTTCCTTCATATCTAGCTGGGCATGGTCTGGCCCACCAATGTGACACTCTTCACAGGCTTTAGCCTCTAGAGCCTGGGCCTTGGAGAAGGCATGGCCCGTGTGACATCCGTAGCAGCCTACACCATTTTCATCCCAGGGTTTAATCAGGCTGAATCGATGACAGTCCTTGCAAAGATACATGCTCAGCTGCTTAGTAGTTACCGTCTCATGAGGTAACTGGACTACCGTACGGCCCATCGCATGTTTTGTCTGAGTAAACTCATTGTAGGCCTTTTCATGACAGGGCGCACATGTGCTGGCTGGAACATGACCGTGTCTTTCTTTTATAACTGTATGGTCGTTGCCGTGGCAACCATTGCAAGTGACACCCCTTTGGGCGTGGAGGCCATTTGTCCATTCCTTTACAACTTTTGGGGTAACATTTTTATGACATCCTAGGCACTCTGCTTCTTGAAATGTCCCTATAGGTTCTATCTTCTCTTGTGGATGGGCCTTTTTCAGCTCTGTATAGGCCTTGAAGAGGTCCCCCGGCATATTGGGATGCACTAGTCCTGCGTGACAATCCGTACACCATAGTACCTTGAAAATGCTCTCGGACACCTTTCTGGTGCTTTTTACTACCGCTGATATGTGAGTGGGGTCTTTTGTGTAGGCCTTCGAATGGCAGTTATAACAATTAACGTTGATAGTAGGGACACTATCTTCAGCGACTTCTATAATCCGCCCATCGGTAAAGGTACCTTTAAGGTGTTCTTTAGTGTCATGCAGTCCATCGCTCAGCTTGGCGTGGAGAAAACCCTTTAGCCCTGGGCCTACATGACATGCATGACAGTTGTGAACATGTTTATTGTGATGCGGCGAGGCCATGAAAGAGGCGTAGTGGACATCCATCTCGTGGCAAAGAGTGCCACAAAACTCGGGGGTCTCCGAATATTGATACATCTGAAGGTTGAAAAGAATAAATCCTACTAGAAGTAAGCCAAGTCCAATGCCTGCTGTCTGTTTATTTTGTTTAGCCCATTCTATCCATTTCCCAAGGCTCTCTATCATTAAGAACCCTCCTATGACTGCCCCCGAAGGTCGTGGCCGGGGCAAAGATATAAACTTTTATCTACCCAGTTTTTCCTCGATTAAAAAAGAAAAAAAAGTTTACCATATAAGCCTTTTGGCTTCAAGTTGATTTTTGTACTTAATATGCTAACATTGACTTTTTAAGTGAAAATAGAATCTTCGGAGGAGTTAAATTGATGAGATTTCTTTTAATCTTAGTCCTTACGGGTATATTTTTGATATACCGAGTTCAAGCAGATAGCTCTGGCCTTGTAAGGGCCAAGAAGTGCCCGGAGTGCGGCCAGATATACATAGAAGACATTGGCTTTTGTGGGAAAGACGGCAAAGAGCTGACTGACGTGGACGTGGTGATGGTCTGCCCGGATTGTGGAGAAAAGGGACAACCTGGAAAGAAATTCTGCCGCAGGGACGGAAAAGAACTAATACCACAATTGCCAGAGGTAAGTGAGGTTATCCCTGAAGGCCTTACGGAAGAGCAGGCAAAAGAACTGGCCAAGAAGTTTATGGAAAAGGGGGATAAGTTAAGGGAGAATGCCCAATTTGAGGAGGCCCTTGAAGAGTACAAAAAGGCTGAAAGAGCTTACCCAAACCTGCCCAATCTGCAATATGATATGGGAGGGATGTACTGGCAGCTAGGGAATAAAAAGGAGGCCCTGAAGCATCTGGATAAGTGCCTCAGTCTCATCCCCCCAAATCACAAAGAACGTGAAAGCATAGAACAGTACGTTGCCATGTTAGAGAAGGCTGAAATTGGCATGAAGCCGTGGGAAAAGGAAAAGAGGTCGCAGGAAAGGGAGGAAGAAAGGGCTAAGACAAT
Organism: Planctomycetota bacterium; assembly: GCA_023261505.1. Classification (GTDB taxonomy): domain Bacteria; phylum Planctomycetota; class Brocadiia; order Brocadiales; family Bathyanammoxibiaceae; genus JAHFOV01. The sequence goes on along the minus strand of JAHFOV010000031.1, from coordinate 6,794 downwards.
GAAAGAGGCCCTTGAAAAAAATAGGGCCAAGTGGACAGAAATGGTATTCATCCCTGCCGGGGATTTTTCTATGGGGGCAGAACCTTACGAAGTGATAAGCGAGAATGCGAGGGAGGAAGAAACGCCAAAAAGAGATGTCTATCTGGATGCCTATTATACCGATAAATACGAGGTTACTAATGCACTTTACTGGGAGTTTCTGGATTACATAAAAAAGACTGGCGACCACAGCAAATGCTGCCCAGAAGAACCAAAGAATAAGGACCATGCCCCTGAGAAGTGGTATGAAGACAGATACTTTGACCATCCGGACTACCCTGTCATTCGTGTGGACTGGTACGACGCCTATGCCTTTGCAGCCTGGGCGGGGAAGCGGCTCCCCACAGAGGCAGAGTGGGAAAAGGCTGCACGGGGCACAGATGGAAGGCGCTTTCCCTGGGGGGATGTCTTCAGTGCCAGCAGGGTAAACTGGGGGGCTTCGGGCCCCCTATCCGTGGGAAGTTATGAGGCTGGTAAAAGCGTTTACGGGTGTAACGATATGGCGGGTGGGGTAATGGAGTGGTGCAGTGACTGGTTTGATCGCAAGTACTATGCGAGGGCCCCTGTCAATAATCCTAAAGGTCCAGAGACCCCTACAAGTGTACGCTCAATGCGAGGTGGCTCACTATTCGCTAATTCTGTTTATCTTCTGCGCTGTTCAAAAAGGTCTTTTGGGCGGCCTGACGAGAGGAACAAGGCTGTGGGCTTCCGCTGTGCCTCCGACGCTAAATAGGTTTGTAATTGTCCATTGGCAGAGGTAATATTTGAAGGAACGTAAAGGGTGAAATCCTATAATCCGAGTTCTCTGAAAAATCCTGGTCAAAGCTGTTCCGCCTGAGGCGGACGAGGGGCGAAGCCCCGAAGTCGTGCCTTTGGCAGATTCGCCTCAGGCGAACAATCTCCTAAGTGGTTTGCACTAGAAAATATGAGATTGCTTCTCCGCCTAAGGCGGATTGCAATGACACTTGAAGCGTCGCTCCTCATACTTTTTCAGAGGTCTCAATCCCCTGGTACTAAAAATCACTTGAATTTACCATTTGATTTTGGTAGTATCTTTGTAGAAAGCTCTGCCCTGTACGTGTTAGGAAGTGGATAGCTCGAACTGACACCACAGAAAAAGGGCACTGGTCGTTAGAAAGAGGATGTTGAGGCCATGAAGGCTTCTACAAAGGCTTCTACGAGTGCCCACTTAAAGAAGCGGGTTCCTGGACAAACATTTCTCACGGCGGGGCGGGGCTTTTATCCTTGAGGTTTTTCCTACCTAACGAAAGATAGTGGATTTATTTACTCTCTCAAAGACCTCCGAAGATACAATAGACCAAAATGCCCCCCTGGCACTTAGGATGCGCCCAAGGACGGTAGAAGAATTTGTGGGGCAGGGGTATTTCTTTGGTCCAGACAAGCTTTTGCGCAGGATGCTTAAGGCGGATAGACTTTCCTCTCTGCTTTTTTACGGCCCACCTGGCACAGGGAAGACCGCACTAGCCCACGTTATAGCCAACACTACAAAGGCCAATTTTGAGGAAATTAATGCCGTCACCTCGAGCACTAGAGACGTCAGGCGCGTCCTACAGGAGGCCAAGGAAAGGCAGTTCAGGCTAAAACAGAGAACCATTCTCTTTGTGGATGAACTGCATCACTTTAACCGTACGCAGCAAGACATCCTCCTGCCCGACGTGGAAAAAGGTACCGTAATCCTTATAGGGGCGACTGTCCATAACCCCTTCTTTGCTATAAATTCTCCCCTTATTTCACGCTCTCAGATATTTCAGTTTGAACCCCTATCCAGGGAGGACATAAAGACTATCTTGAGGAGGGCCATTGTTGACAAGGAAAGAGGATTAGGAAGATACAAGATAGAAATAGATGAGGAGGCCCTTGAACATCTCGCTGAGATGAGTGAGGGCGATGCAAGGCGGGCCTTGAATGCCGTTGAGGTCGGAGTGCTGTCAGCCGAGGCAGATGAACAGGGTATTATTCATTACACTTTAAAGGTCGCTGAGGAGTCCATCCAGAGGAAGGCTATTGTTTACGATAAACTTGGGGATGCCCATTATGACGCAGCCAGTGCCTTTATAAAGAGCATGAGGGGTGGAGACCCCGACGCCGCCCTGTACTGGATGGCCAAGATGCTAGAAGCAGGGGAGGACCCCCGGTTTATTGCCAGGCGCATCGTCATCCTGGCGGCTGAGGACGTGGGCAATGCAGACCCCATGGCCCTGGTGCTTGCATGCAGTGCCCTTAATGCCCTAGAATTTGTGGGAATGCCAGAGGCGAGAATACCACTGGCGCAGGCCGTCACATACCTGGCTACAGCTCCCAAAAGCAATGCCTCCTATCTTGCAATAGAAAAAGCACAGGAGGATGTAAAAAAGGAAAGGACACAGCCAGTACCAAAACACCTCCGAGACGCCAATTACCCTGGGGCTATCAAGCTGGGACATGGTGTTGGTTATAAATATCCGCATAATTATAAGGGGCAGTGGGTGGAGCAGGAATATATGTCTGAAGGAAGCGTATACTATGAGCCAAAGGAGGTGGGGCTGGAAGCTGAGATAAAAAAAAGGTTAGAGGAGTGGAGAAAGAAGAAGGGCATGACCAAAAATGAGAATACAGAATTCAGCAGCCAGAATACAGAATAATTTCTAAATTCTGAATCCCGAATTCTGATTTCTGTATTCTGAAGTTAGAAACGGATGACCGATAAGAAACTTTTCTTGAAGGATGATTCTTGCATTGCCATTGTAGGGGGCGGCCCGGCGGGCTCCTTTTTCGCCAATTTCGCCCTTCGGCTGGCCAGGCTCAAAGGTATAAAGATTCATGTAACGGTATTTGAGGGAAGGGATTTTACAAGGGCAGACCACTCTGCCTGTAACATGAGTGTGGGAGTTCTGTCTGAACGACTCATGGAAAAACTGGACTGGCAGGAAATAGTTATACCTCAGCGCTGTATCCAGTCAGAGATACAGGGTTACCAATTTTTTACCCTGGATGACTACGTTTCACTAGAGCACCCAAAGGCTGGACATAAACCCCGCATAGTTTCAGTCTTCAGGGGTGGAGGTCCTGTTCGCTCCAACATAAAGGAAGACGTGAGTTTCGACCATTTCCTCTTGAGGCTGGTAGAAGAGCGGGGTGCAGAGGTGATGAAGCAAGGTGTAAGAGAGGTGGTACTGCCTAAGCACCGGGAAGGAAAAGTGACCATCATTTTTGGTAAAGGGGATGAACTGGAGGCTGACCTGGTGGTGGGAGCTTTCGGCGTAAACACTCCCACGGGAGATATTTTTACGAAGATGCACTTCGGTTACACCCCGCCAAAAACCTTAAAGACCTGTATAGTGGATGCCCGCCTGGGTAGAGATTTCATTAGGGAAAATTACAAGAATAATATCTATGTATTTGCCTTCGGGACGGAAGAAATTGAGTTTGCCTCTCTCACTCCTAAAGGAGATTATCTCACCATCGGGCTGGTAGGGAAGAGGGATATTAGCACACCGGAGCTGAGGAAATTTCTGAATCACCCAGTGGTCAAGAAGGTTCTACCACAGGGGACGGAGGTCCTTAAGGATTGCTGTATCTGTTTTCCAAAGATAACAGTAAGTCCTGCCAGCCAGCCCTATTGGGATAGGATAGTAGTGGTGGGAGATGCCGGGATTTCGCGCTCTTATAAAAATGGGATAGAGTCTGCCTTTGTGGCCTCTTATCTTGCCGCTAATACCGTCTTTGAACGTGGATTGTCTAAGGAGGCATTGCAGGAAGGATATTATAAGCCTGCTATTAAATTGATAGCAAGGGATAATTTTTATGGTAAGCTAGTTTTTAAGGTATTCGGTTTAATTTCTTCTCAAAGGCAGGTACTTTCAGAAAGGTTATATTATGCCTATTCCCGCAGGGAGAAGTGGATAGCCGAGCGTTTTACTTCAGCCTTATGGAATTTGGTGACAGGGGACTCTTCATATAAAGAGGTGTTTCAGGAACTATTCCACCCGAGGCTGCAGTTTGCACTACTACCTGTCACCTTAGAGGGACTGCTACGACAATTCCTGGGGATAAAAAAGGAAAGGAAACTCTAACTCTTCTTGATCAAGAGCTTGTAAGCCTTACCCATATTTTCCACATGGATGACCTTATGGCCTTCTTCCTTTATACTTCTGGGCACGCTTCGCATAGGTTCACCATCGTCCAGGAATACCTCCAGCACTTGCCCGCTCTCCATCTCTTCTAATTTTAACTTGGTCTTAACAAAGTTCATAGGACAGAGCAC
>JAHFOV010000031.1:0-2391 GCA_023261505.1 Planctomycetota bacterium | reverse complement strand
AGGTCTGGCCAGAAGGGGCTTAACCCTTCTGCACGCTCCCTGTCAAAGGCCGACGGATTCGTTCTTAAAGGGGAATCAGGATGAGAATGGTAAAAAACCAGGAGCTGGAGGCCGTTTTTAGTGGCCTCTACTTCCAATCGCTGGAACTCCTTGGGGTCTATCTCAAAGCGAACACGAGGCTGGTGGGAGTTTAAGTTCTTCATGGGATAAACTGTCGTAATCTCTTTGGCCGCCCGAGGCGAATTGTTCCTTCCTGCCAAAAATCCTCCACACTCGTAAGGATAGCTTTCTCTAGCTTGCCTTTTAATTTCCTCAAAGCATTCCTTTTTCAACCTCAGCATATCAAATCAATGACAAATTACAAAGTCCAGATGTCAAAATACTCTTTTTTTCTCTATTTGGAATTTGAATTTTGACATTTGGATTTTATTAATCAGGCCTCCAGCCAGAAACTGGTGCTCAGGTAGTGATGCCCGCTGTCTGGGAATACGAGGACAACACATCCTTCCTTCAACTCCTTTATCACCTGCAAGGCGGCATACATTGCTGCCCCTGCGGAATAGCCCACAAGTAACCCCTCTCTCATTCCCAGGATTTTTACTGTCTTATAAGCCTCCTCCGTATCCACCTTTATCTTCCGGTCGGGGAAGGCGGGGTCATAGATGCCAGGGACTATGGCAGTGTCCATATGTTTAAGGCCCTCCAGGCCGTGGATTGGGGTGGCTGGCTCAATGGCTATAACCTGAATATCTGGGTTAAACTCCTTGAGCCGCCTGCCAGTGCCCATAAGGGTACCACTTGTGCCCAGTCCAGCAATAAAGTGGGTAATTTTACCCATTGTCTGTTCCCACATCTCCACCCCTGTGGTGTGATAATGGGCGCTGGGATTAGAGGGGTTATTATACTGGTCGGCAAAAAAATATTTATCGGGTTCTCTTTCCACCAGCCTTCTCACCTCCAGGATTGCCCCATCGGAGCCCTTCAGGGGGTCTGTGTAGATTATCTCTACTCCATAAGACTTTACTATAGCCTTCCTCTCCTCACTGACATTAGAGGGCATGACCAGGGTCACGTTGTAACCTTTTACACAGCCTATCAAGGCGTAGGCAATGCCTGTGTTACCGGAGGTGGAGTCAACAATAATCTTGTCTTTGGTGAGTCGGCCAGAACTCTCTGCGTCCTCTATAATCCTCAGGGCCGGGCGGTCCTTTACAGAACCTCCAGGATTAAACCACTCTGCCTTGGCATAGACTTCCACCCCATTAGGGATATTAGCCACCCTAGAAAGCCTGATAAGAGGGGTATTACCAATACTCTGGAGGATAGAATCGTTGAATACTGGAGCCTTTAAGCCAGGTCTCCTTTTTAACTCCTTCACAACCTTTTTCATTAGTGGCTATGGCTTAAGATTACTTCCAAATGTGTGATTTGGATTATCTGAAGTACGTTTTGGACTGCAGACTAGAATGTATAAAATCTAAAGCTTAGAGTCTATTGTCCAAGGCTAGCTAGACAAGTCAGGACTGCAGTACAGGCTCCACTACCTCTGTCATGAACCTGTAAAGTCCTACCCTGTCAATGGTAATGCCGATTCTCTCTCTGGGGCGCCCATTCTCCTTGTACCACTGTAGAGTCTTCTCTATAAAAGGGACTACCTTTTCATCGGGAAGAAAACGAGCTACTTCCTCCGACTGTCTTGGATGCCTGCCGTGCTTGCCGCCCACTCTTACTATCCACCCCTGCCGCTTTACCCTCCAGGAATTGGTTGGACAAGCGCGGATGCAATCTGCGCAAAAGATGCACTTGCCCGGGTCAAAGATGGGTTTCCCGTCCTTATCTGAAACTATGGCCCCTTCCGTACAGGCTTTGGCACAGAGGGTGCACCCGGTGCATAATGGCTCATCCCACTGAGGTTCAACTGCCCCTTGAAAGCCCAGGTCGTTCTCCGTAGTCCTGGCACAGTCTATAGGGCACCCGGAGAAGGACATTTTAAACTTGTGATGGCAAGGAGTACCGAAGAATTTTTCGTCCATCTCCAGGGCCTTCTTCTGTGTGTCCATGAGCCCGTTAGGATTGTACTCGCATCCACCGCAGGCGGTGGGTACTCTTACCCTTGGGCCACAGGAGGCCACCTTTACACCCGCAGTAGCCAGCTCCTTAATTACATTATCAAAATCATCAATGTGGACACCGATGAGCTCTATGGACTGTCTGAAACTCAGGTGACAATAACCCATACGGCTATATTTCCTTGCCACCTCAGCAATTACGGTCATCTTTTCAGGAGTGACCCGCCCTCCAGGCATCCTCAGACGCACAGTAAAAAGGTCCTTTTGCGTCTGTTTGATGAACCCCCCAGACTTAAGTTTTTGTATATCAACCCTTTCGGGT
>JAHFOV010000090.1 GCA_023261505.1 Planctomycetota bacterium | reverse complement strand
ACGTACGGAGAAGCAGAGAAGAGAGAAAAAGTATTAAAGCACTGAAGCGAGGTTGGAATGATAGATGTCTCTAAATGGGTAAATAAGCATTATGATGGTTCGGGCCATCCTGGCATAGACCAATATGCCATAAAGGTGGTTACAACTTTTATCCACAGATTACCCCCTAAGGTATGGGAGGATATTTGTAACGGCAGGCCACGTTTGCGATTCTATGTGCCTAAATACAAGAATATATCTGATTATCCTGGTAATAGTATGTGTCGTGGCACTACAAACGGGACATACATTATCAAGCTAGGTGCACGTATTGTAGGAGACCCAACCATCCAAGGGGGAACACCTAAGCCTCATACCCCTATTGATGAGGTATCTCTTGCTATCGTTTCTCACGAAGTTGCTCATGCAGTACTTGGGCATGATTGCATTATCCCCCCTGGAAGGTTTGTGGAATACGATTACAAAGAAATTGAAGCCGATGCCCTTGCTGTATCATGGGGGTTTAAGGTAAGGGAATGGTTGGAGGAGCTTCGCCACGGTGCGGCCTTTAATCTTGGGTTGGAAAGGTGGGAGGGAGACCCTGTCCCACCTGTAGAGCTCAACGACTGTTCTAAAATCATCGAGGAGGAACACCTGGAAGGGTATCAAAAGAGGATTCAAGCGCTAGAAAAACTTCAACCCGAAAATAGGCCCTAAAATGGCTACCGGACTAAGACGGTAGCAAGTGGACTTAAAACATGGATTTACACCCCTGGATAAAACTAAGAGCAGTAAACGCACGGGGATACCCATAAAGGCGGTTGGCAACATTACCAGTGGGATGACTGTTGCTATTGGGCTAATATTTATTGCTATTGGGGCTTCAATGCTGATGTGCTGCACTGAGGCTACAGGTGTCTTACTAGTTTGAGGGATATCTTAGAACGATTCCTCCTTCAAGCAAGAAATTTGCAACGATAAGTTTCCACCTCAAGCAAAACAGGCCAATATCAGTCTGTTACTTACATTCGTGAGCTAGGCACTAAGAAAGGGGGATTCTGAGAACCAAGGATTGCGTCAATATTAGGGTTAATGGCTACGTAAAAACATTTGCTTATAAGAAGTCCAGGCATGTCCGCCTGAGGCGGAAGCTTCCACCTCATGCGGATTCAAATCCGCTCCCCCAAACCATATTTTGCAAGGACTTACGACTTAGTCCCTATCCATCACCCCAACCCTAAAATCTTGGAGGGCTTTGTAGAAAAGCAAGCAGACAAAGTAGAATAATGAAGCGTTAAACCTCCATCATTCCATCCTTAAGCGATTCCAGTAGCTCCAGTACCCTGACCCCTAACCGGTAGGCCAGCCAAGTATAATGTCGACGGCAACCTGACAGAACCGCTGGTCTAACCGTTGGTGTCTCCATGTATCCACACCTGCTCTAATTGGCCTTAACTGACAATCTCCCTAAAAACAAAAAAGGCTTGTACTTAGATCGTAAGTACAAGCCTGTATTCATGGGGTGGGCGAGGGGATTCGAACCCCCGACCCTCAGAGCCACAGTCTGATGCTCTAACCAAACTGAGCTACGCCCACCGTTCAAAAAAATAATTGCAGATTACAAATTGAGAATTAAACTTTGTAATTTGTAATTTGAAATCTGTAATTCGTATTTATAAGGCGATTCTATCACCCTGCTGGGAATTGTCAAGTAATGTAGCTCCGAACTCTTAGGTTGAATAGGGTAGCCCATATTACACAGAGATCTTAAATATTACTGCTGTATCACTCACTATATACGAATAGGCAGTATTACAAGAGGAATTCCTTGCTCATACAACCCTCTTTGTACGACAAAAAGGGTGTAATTGTGAAGCAACCGTGTGAAAAATGAATCCTTCGGGAAAGCAAGTCGTCCTCCAAAGAAAATAGCCTGGGGGAAACGCTCCAAAATCCTTGGTGTTATTTGAACAACCTCATCAACAACATCAGTACCAATCGAAGTAAAGCCTTCAGCATAATAACCATGGCGCCGCATGAAATCCACATAGCGGTCCACTTCGCTTTTTACATGGGTCTTTAGACGCTCTACCTCTGCAGCTCCTTTGAAATTTCCGGCATCAATTATGCCGACCTGGACAAAGACAAAATTCTTACAAACCCCTTCAAATAAACGAATAACATTGAAGAGTGTATGAAGCCCCATTCCATTAAAGCCATTTACAAGCAAGACCGCAGTCTTAGACTTCGGATCAAACTCCGGATTAGGCTTCAGACTCGTTATGCCAGGAATAAACTCGAAACCGGGAGATGCTGCTGCTAAAACAAGCTCATCCAGCCTGCGCAAAAGTCGAGCCGTGCGATTGTAATGGCGTTTTATAAGGATTGCTATTCCAATCAATGTGCCGGTAATGAGTAAGGTTATCCAACCTCCTTCAAGGAACTTGAATACGACCATTGACACGAGGATAAAAGCCGTCAAACCCAATCCCATGCCATTAACGAGGAGTTTTGTCAGCCAATGCCTGACTCTAGAACGAGCTCTCCACCAATAGCGGACCATTCCCAATTGGGAAAGGACAAAGGTGATGAAGACATTGATACTGTAAAGCACAACAAGTAATCTAACAGAACCATCCGTAAGAAGCATCATCCCCGAGGCCACACTGCCCATTAGCAAAACTCCGTTCTGAGTCACTAGACGGTCGCTGAGAATCGCAAACCTGGTTGGAAACCAGCTGTCTAAGGCCATATTTGCCAATACCCATGGGCCACCAAAAAAACCCGTCTGGGCTGCTACGAAAAGTATCGTCGCTTCGGAAACGAGCGTCACAATCACAAAGACGTAACCTGGACGTCCCCAATCTGACGTAAGGCTATTGAAAAGAACGGCATTTAAGGTTTTTCCAAACTGTGGCTCAACCCTGTAAAATAGATATGAAAGCATGAGTCCCATCACAAGGAAGGCTAGCGAAATTGCCATATAAAGCATGGTGCGCTTGGCAGTTTTCACCTTTGGCTCCCGAAGCATCGGAAGTCCGTTGCTGACTGCTTCTATCCCGGTATATGTTCCGGCACCCAGGCTATAGGCACGTACAACCAGGAAAATCATCCCTGCAAGCCCAATCTCAGAATGAGCCTTATGAATATCTCCCATCGTTGTTTGTACTAGTTCTGGAAATTTCATTAGATGCACGACAAGGGCATACAGGATTGCAAATGTGTGTGTGGTAAGAAAGGTTAAGAATAAAGGCACCAAAAGAATGGTAGGTTCTTTTATTCCTCGCAGGTTTAATAAGGTAAGTATCGCAATGCCAGCAATTTTTATCTCCAGTTGGAACGAATGCCATTCGGCAGGAAGAAAGCTGAGAATGGCATCCACACCGCTAGCAAAAGAAATCGTTATAACAAGTACGTAGTCTAGGAGGAGCGCGCAACCAGAGAGCATCCCAACCGTGGGAGATAGCAATTTACTGGCAACGAGGTAGCCACCGCCACCTGTAGGGAAAAGCTCGACAATCTGAGAGTAACCCGCACTAATCACAAAAATCGTCAGTACCGTACCCAGAGCGACAAAGATGCTTAGGTACGCATGTCCCTGCAATGCCAAGAAGGCCTCCGGAGGGCCGTAGCAGCAGGAGGAAATAGCATCCGATCCTAACCCGACCCAGGCAAAAAAAGCCCCCAGTGAAAGTTTCTGAAAAAGCCTTGGATCGTAAAGGCTGCGGGGTCTCCCGGTGAACAGAGTCTTCAACCGTTCTGCAAAGGACGCCTTAGCTCTCGGACGTTTAGCAGGTCGGTGGGCTTTACGCAACCAACAACGTGACTTGGATTTCATTAAAGATATTTTTCAGAATTAAAGTAAATAAAGAACCTAGCATGGCTAATTCTAAATACCGCCACGGAGACCAAATAAGGGAGATGAGGAGAGGCTGTGCCTCCTTAGTGTGGAATTTGGCATAAATATAAAAAAATTCTATCACCCTACTGGGAATTGTCAAGTAATGTCACTCAAAACTATTAGGTTTGTATGGGGTATTCGCTTATCAAAGAGGTAAAAATTATAGCATCACATTCTCATTTACCTAAGAACATTTATCACATTAAACTATTTTATGTAATGTCCAAAATCTCGTCAGAAATTCAGCTCAAGCGAATTGACAGAAACTTTTAAAGATGTATACTATGGTGTTTTTATAAAAAATATAGAGGGCGGGAGGATATGAAGCTACTATTAATCTCTCCAGAGTTAAAGGAATCAATTTTTAGTTACACGGAAAAAGACGTCAGGTCTTTCTGGTTTCCCAGATTAAGCCTTCCAGTCCTGGCAGCCCTGACACCACCAGATGTGGATGTGAGGCTACTGGACGAAAGTATAGAAAAGATAAACTTTGATGAGGCGGTAGACCTGGTGGGTATATCGGTGATGACCTTTCTTGCCCCCAGGGCCTACGAGATAGCCTCGGAGTTCCACCATCGTGGCGTAAAAGTAGTGCTGGGTGGCATACACCCCACTGCCATGCCTGAAGAGGCAAAGGCGCATGCTGACAGTGTAGTAGTTGGGGAGGCAGAAGGGCTCTGGCCCCGCCTAATACAGGACTTTCAGAAGGGGGAGCTAAAACCTTTTTACCGCCAGAACGGGCTGCCTTCCCTTGAGAACCTTCCTCACCCCAGGAGGGACCTCTTAAAGAGGGAGGCCTATCTCACGGCCAACTGCCTCCAGGCCTCCAGAGGCTGCCCCTTCGGCTGTGAGTTCTGTTCAGTAACCAACTTCTTTGGTAACACCTACCGTTTAAGGCCCATAAAAGATGTGGTGAAAGAACTGGAGAGTATGCCCCCCGGCTACACTATATTTGTGGACGATAACATTGCCGGCAGCAGGAAATACTCCATGGAGCTTTTCGAGGCTATCAAACCCCTGGGGATAACGTGGGGAGGGCAGTCGAGCATCAAGCTGGCCGATGACCCGGAGCTCATGAAAAAGGCCGTTGAGAGCGGCTGTACAGCCCTTTTCCTGGGCATTGAAAGCCTTTCTCAGGAAAATTTGAAGAAGGTTAGAAAAGGCTTCAACAGGGTAGAAAAATATAAGGAATCTATCAAAAAGTTCCTGGACAACGGTATAAACATTACGACGGGGATGATATTTGGCTTTGATGGAGATGATGAGTCTGTCTTTGAACGGACGCTGGAGTTCCTGGAAGAAAACAAGGTCACCATGTCAACCCCTGCCATCCTTACCCCATTACCTGGTACGCCCTTTTATCGCCAGATGGAAAAAGAAGGCAGAATATTTGACAGAAACTTCGAACATTATGACGGCCGTCATGTTACTTTCTACCCAAAACTCATGACCCCAGAAACCCTGCAGGAGGGTTATTACTGGTTTGGTCACCGCTTGTTCTCTATATCCAGCATCTTTAAAAGGGTAGTCAGGCCCTCTCAACCTTATTTAATGTACAGGCTAGCCATCAACTGGACCTTCAGAAGGATGGCCAACCGTACGCCGAAAGGGGGCATATCCCCCATAGCCAGGCTTCTCCATCGCATACCGGGTACCCTTAGCTCCTCCTCTGAGGGACTAATCCCGAATGCCCCGCCAGTGAATGCCCTTGAAGCAACTCTACAGCAAAAAAAGGTGGACGATACCTCAGGTGCTCTACCAAATTTCCTCGAAAATGCCAGGGAGGAGGTAATTGAGAGAATTCTTAGTATTCACACCACCTACGACGAGAAGATTAGGACAATACGAATCTCACTGAAAGGTGTGCTGGATGAAAAGGTGGTAAAAAAATTCGTAAAGAGAATTAAGAAAATACTGGCTACTGGAGTGGTAGAGGTAGTGGTGGATTGTAAGGAAGTAGTCCTCTTTTCCAGAACTGCCTTGGCCGAACTCTTGAAATTAAAGGAAATTGAGGAAAATATAAAGTTTGAGGCCCTTCATCCTATGTCAAAAGGGAATGGCTAGTGATGACAGGAGATAATGACCGTAATCGCAAGGTTGTAGAGGTAGTCAAATTTTTCCTCCGCTCTGTAGCCCTTTATCGGCAATTCTATAGTAAATACCAAAAAGGGGCCATAAGTTTTGAGAATGTCCAGAAACTGGTGGATGACAGGGGGCAATCCCTTTTGTTTAACCTGAAAAAAATCTGCCACTGCATCTTCAGAGAAGGCAACGCCAGCTCCGAAAAAGAGCAACTCTTTGACCTGGCCGTAAGCTCCATCTTTCATGAGGCCATGATTATCCGAGAGTATTGCTATCAGGTAGAAACTTACAGCCCTAAAGCAAAATCCCTGGAAGGGAAAACGCAGAAAAGTACGCACGAGAAAAAATTTCTTAAGGAGTTAGAACGCACCCTTGAAAGGGCCAGAAAGAGGCTTTCAGTGGAACTTAAGGAGACCGATGCCCTGCTGTCTGAGACCCTTGAACAGCTAAAAGACCTAATATCAAGTTACCCTGAAAACGGCCTCTTAGTAAGATTCCTTTTAGAGAACGAAAACCTGGTAAGGGAAATTTTGGGCCCGGAGGGACCAGATAATATATTCTCAGCTATGTATAAGGAAGGGAAACTTTTGGCATTGCAGGTGGCAGCCAGAAGTTATTACGATAGCGGCTACTACCAACAGTCGGCCGATGCCATCAAAAAAGTCCTGGCTCTAACTCCTCACAACGAGGTCAGATTTCTTTACTTTTTTTACTCAGGCTTGAGAGACTATTACGAGGAGAACAACTACGAGGGGGCTCTGGAAAACTTTCGTTTAGCCAGGGAAATAGAAGCTAGTACTTACCCCTCTCACCCCGAACATATTAAAAGAATCGATTCCCTTACCCAAGTCATACAAACGGCCTTACAGGAAGCAAATAAAGACCTTCTAGGAGCAGTGTAGTTGTTTTATTCAGAAGTGGGCCGTTCCTCTCTGGAAAGGCGTCTAATTATTGCCAAAGGTATTGTCCAGGGAGTCGGCTTCCGCCCCTTTGTCTACAGGTTAGCCACCCATCTCCTCCTTAAGGGTTACGTCAGAAATGACACCTTCGGCGTTTTTATAGACGTCGAAGGTAAAAGAGAGCAACTGGATAAATTTATTAACTCCATGCTGGACTCTCCTCCCCCTCAAGCCCTTATTGAAAAAATCCAGTGGCAGAACCTACCACTTACTGGT
>JAHFOV010000030.1 GCA_023261505.1 Planctomycetota bacterium | reverse complement strand
GAGGGCTAAATGCTGAAGAAATCGCTAATTATTGCTTTTGTGGCAGCACTTATGTTTGGTGCGGCACCTGTTAACTGGATTTCTCCAACTGCTGGCACAGCTTACGCCGAGAAATGTACCTGCAAACCGGGTTGTAAGTGTGACCATTGTACCGGGAAGTCCAAGGACTGCCCCTGTCCCAAATACTAACTAACTGAAGAAGTCAAGAAGGGCACAATATGTTGTGCCCACTACACTCCTTCAGGAGGCTATCCTCAGGCTGACAAGATAAACTGGAGTTGGCTGAAGTTTAGCCTCCTTTTTTATGTGAACTTTTGAAAATACCGCCGGCCTGCCCGTCTTGGACAGGGATAAAGTCTTGCCATTATACCCTACCCAATTTATACTTGCACTTGTGGAAAAATACATATCCCTTGCTGTATTTATAAGTTGCTATTTAGGATTTGTTCTCATACCCAGGTGGCGCGCCTTTTTTGCCTGTGGTGGGGCAATATTCCTGCTCTTTCTTGGCGTTCTTACTCCTAAGGGGGCCTTTCAATCTATTAACTGGAATGTAATGGGCATCTTCGTGGGCACTTTGGTAGTGGCAGAACTTCTTATGATTTCCAAGATGCCTGCCTTCCTTGCGGAGTCTTTGGTAACCAGAGCACGTAGCACCGGGAGCGCTATGCTAATTTTATGTGTCTTAACCAGTTTTATATCTGCCTTTATGGAAAATGTAGCTACAGTGCTTGTGGTTGCCCCTGTAGCCTTTGCCATAGCACGTCGACTGGATGTGCCTCCTGCTCTTTTACTTATATCTATAGCCATATGTTCTAACTTGCAGGGTACAGCTACCATGATTGGGGATTCTCCCAGTATCATCCTCGCTGGTTATATGGGGATGGGCTTTGATGACTTCTTCTTTTATCATGGCAAACCCAGTATATTTTTTGCTGTTGAACTCGGGGCTTTAGCCTCTTTTCTCGTCTTGTATCTACTCTTTAGAAAGTATAAGCAACCATTAGAGCCTGTTAAAATAGAAAAAATTATCTCCTGGGTACCGACCTGGATGTTAGCGCTACTAATCCTCTGTCTGGCAAGTGCCTCTCTCATTATCCCTGGTGTGCGAGTAGCAGGTATCATCTGCATAATCTTTGGTATATCGGGAATACTCTGGTATGAGTTCGCCCTGGATGGGGATGTTATAAGCTTCGTGAAGGCACTGGATTGGGATACTGCCCTCTTCCTTCCCGGTGTCTTTGTGGTAGTGGGAGGGTTAACCCACACAGGGTGGATTACAGAAGCCTCCCATCTCCTGGAGAGGCTATGTGGGGATAACCTTCTCATAGCGTTCTTATTTGTCATTTGTCTGTCAGTTGCCCTCTCTGCTTTTGTGGATAATGTACCGTACATAACGGCCACTATACCAGTGGTTGAGTATGTTGGAGAGGATATGGGACATTACGCTAACATCCTTCTTGTCTTTGGCCTGCTGGTAGGCTCCTGCCTGGGGGGTAATATCACCCCAGTAGGTGCCTCAGCTAATATGGTGGCAATGGGGCTTTTGCATAAGAGTGGCACCCATGTCTCCTTTCTGGAATTTGTAAAGGTGGGACTGCCCTTTACAGTTATAGCGGTGAGCACTGCCTCTGCATTCCTTTGGGTAGTCTGGGCTTAGGTGAAAGCTCAGGAACGGAAATTAAGGAGAAGATTTTGAACACTTAACTCCACCCTCTGACCGCAAACTAATATGAGCCACTTGAAAGACTATATTTTGGCCTTTATCCCTATATTCGTGGCTATAGACGTTATAGGAGGGCTCCCTATCTTTATGGCACTCACCCAGGGGATGACCCATAATGAAAAAGATAGAATATTAAGGCAGTCTGTCATTACTGCACTCTCCATAGCCATAGGGTTTCTCTTTATTGGAAAACTAGTCTTTTCCATCTTGGGCATAGAGGTGTATGACTTCCAGGTGGCAGGAGGGCTAATCCTGTTGGTATTTGCCATCCATGACTTACTTTATCCGCCTCAGGCGGATAAAGCCCCTGGGGCTTCCTCTCAGAATATAGGTGTTGTTCCTCTGGGCACTCCTCTGCTGGTGGGTCCGGCTGTCCTCTCCACTATACTCCTCTGTGTGGATAATTACGGTTACATCCCTACCATGTCCTCCATTGTTCTTAATATGTTCATAGTTTTTATAGTGTTCAAGTATTCCACGAATATCAATCGCCTTATAGGGGAAGGCGGTTGTCTGGCCTTTGCTAAAGTGGCCGCTGTACTCCTCGGGGCGATTGGTGTAATGCTCATAAGGAAAGGGGTTCTGGCCATGATGAGCCTCTCAGTCACTTAGGTATAGACAGGCATGCTCTTTCTTGAAATCCTGAGGAAAAAAAGGGAGGGACAGCGCCTAAGCGCTCAGGAAATAGCCTTTACCGTAAAGGGTTATATCAGTGGGGAGATACCTGACTACCAGATGTCTGCCCTCCTTATGGCCATATACTTTCGTGGGATGGATCCGGAAGAGACCGCCCTTCTGACCCAGGAGATGCTTTATTCTGGAAAGGTTATCCATCCAGAGGAGATCCCTGGGCCGAAAGTAGATAAACACAGCACTGGCGGGGTGGGAGACAAGGTTAGTCTGGTGCTAGCCCCTCTGGCGGCCAGTTTAGGCGTAAAAATGCCAATGATAGCAGGCAGGGCACTGGGGCATACAGGGGGTACACTGGACAAGCTGGAGTCCATCCCTGGATTCAAAACCCTACTTTCTTTAAAAGAATTTAAGCGTAATGTTGAAAAGATAGGCTTATCAATAATTGGGCCTACCAAGGAGTTTGTTCCGGCTGACTGTCGGCTCTATGCCCTGAGAGACGTTACCTCTACTGTGGAAAGCGTTCCCCTCATCACGGCCAGCATCCTCTCTAAGAAGTTTGCTGCAGGGATAGATGGCCTTGTGCTGGACGTAAAAGTAGGTAGCGGCGCCTTTATGAGAAACCTTGAGGACGCCAGGACCCTGGCGAGGAGTATGGTGGAGACTGCCTGGAGGATGGGTAGACCTGCTGTGGCCCTCATCACGGATATGAACCAGCCCCTGGGAAGGATGGTGGGCAATGCCACAGAAGTACAAGAGGTTATTGAGACCCTTCAGGGGGGTGGCGCCTCTGACCTTGTTGAACTGACCCTGGAATTGGGCTATCAAATGCTGAGGCTGGCCGGGCTATGCAAGGATAAATGTGAGGCCAGAAAGCAATTGGAGGCGGCCTTAAAGGACGGTAGCGGCTGGAAAAAATTTAAGGAACTGGTAGCCACCCAGGGAGGAAATCTCAGGTACCTTGAAAACTTTCATAAGCTTATCTCAAAGAGGACCCACCTTGTCACAGCCCAAACCTCTGGCTATATAGGAGCCATTGATACTTATAATATGGGTATGGCCGCTGTCATTCTTGGGGCCGGAAGAAAAAAACTAGGAGATAGGATAGACCCCTCTGTAGGCTTCGAGGTCCTTGCAAAACAAGAGGATAGGATAGAAAAAGGCCAGCCCATGGTAAGAATCTTTTACAGAGACGAGAGCAAACTGGAAGAAGCCCAGAACCTCATATTAAGTGCTTATGTTATCTCTCCAGAAAGACTCCCACCCCCACCCCTCGTTTACGAGACGTTAGAACATAATTAGCACATAGGCAATTCAAAACAATTGCAATTTTATCTGCAATTTGTGGTCTCTGAAAAATACTAGGTAAAGCTGTTCCGCCTGAGACGGACGAGGGGAGAAGCCCCGAAGTCGTGCCCTAGGTCCGCCAAAAAGATAGGCGGATTCGCTTATTTCGGATTCGCCAATTTTTGTGGCGAACAGATTCGCCTCAGGCGAACAATCTCCTAAGAGGTTTGCACGAGAAAACATGAGATTGCTTCTCCGCCTAAGGCGGATCGCAATGACACTTGCAGTGTAGTTTTTCTCACTTTTTCAGAGGTCTCAATTTGTAATTTGTAATTTATATACCTGCCCTTTTAACCGCCTCCCACACCTTATCTGCAATCTCTCCCTCGCGGAGTAATTTACCGTCCTTGACGCACTGAATGCTGACCCAGCCCCCACCCTGGGCAAGCTCCCTGTAAGCCCTCTCAGCAGCCTCCAGGTGGCGGACGTCCTCCTCATGAATATCTTTCTTTAATTCTTGTTTAGGGAGCTCCTTACGCCTCTTTTTTATCAAATCGCAGGCCACCTTTGCAGGGACGTCTAGATATAGACAAAGATTGGGCCTTGGATTACCCAGGATTTTGTACTCCAGTTCATCCAGCCACTCAAAGAAGTATTTCCTGCGCTGGGGTTCGTCAAACTTTCCCCCCTGGTGGGCCTTATTGGAGTCAACGTAGCGTCGGGCAATAACGGTCTTACCCTCCTGTAGACACTGGTTTATCCTCCCTTTTACCTCGTAGCGGTCTCCCGCATACAGTATAGCCGCCAGGTGCGGGTTCACGTCTTTGGCATTGCCAAACTCCCCCTGGAGGTATCTTTCCACCATTTTGCCAAAGAAGGTCTCCCCACGGCGGGGGAACTTGATGACCTCTGCTGGACGCCCTTCCTTAATAAACCTTTCCATTAAGAGATGACCTTGTACCGTCTTTCCACTGCCGTCAATACCTTCAATAGTGATAAGTTTGCCAGCCATCCTTTTTCTCCTGCACTGTAAAATATTGCATAAGATACAAAATCCAATACAATTTGTTTAAAATACGGTGCAATAATAACAAATTTAACTCTGAGGGTAAAGACTTTCTTTGACAGCTTGAAAAACTAGCGACCAAAAATCCTTCCCCCTTGATGGGGGAGGCCCGCCAGAGGCGGGTCTGCCTCAGGCATGAGTAGGGTGGGGGTGAAAACCACCCGGAAGCCACCCTCCCCCTTCCCCCTTCCCATCAATGAAGCGGGGAAATTAAAGGCACAACAGCCTTTTGTAAACAGTTTTTTATTATGGATGACCTACTTTACTGGGTAGCACTGCACGGCGTAGAGGGTTTGGGGCCTGCCACCTTTAAGCTCCTTCTGGATAAGTTTGAAGGGCCAAAGGCTGTTATGGAAGCCCAGAAGAAAGAGCTTATCTCCGTACGCGGTCTCAGCGATTCTGTTACCAGGGGCATAATGCAAGGCAGGACGCGTCTCGAGGATACAAAAAGACTATTAAAAACTCTCAATAAAAATGGTATAAAAATACTAGTAAAAGGAATGGAGGAATACCCTGCCCCTCTGGAGGGCATGAAAAATCCTCCTGTGGTCCTGTACTCTAAAGGGAAATACCCCCAAGAGGACGAAAGGGCAGTGGCCATAGTGGGGACTACCAAGCCCACCAAGAAGGGCTTCTGGATAGCCAGGGAATCGGCAAAGAGGTTGACCAGAATGGGTTACACGATAGTGAGCGGCTACGCCAAGGGAATAGATACGGCGGTACACCTTGGGGCCCTTGAGGCAGGGGGCAGGACTGTGCTCGCCCTACCAATGGGCATACTTAGATTTTTCTGGAGAGGGGAGTTCAAGCCCTATATGAAGAATGAGGAGAATTTTCTCCTTCTTGGTGACTGCTTTCCCACCCAGTGCTGGCATGTAGGGGCCGCTATGTCCAGAAATCGCCTTATAGCCTGCCTCAGTAGGGCGGTGTTTGTGGTGGAGACGGGAGATATGGGCGGTGCCGTATATACTGCTGAGTTTGCAAGGGGCCTGGGGAAAAAAATCTTTACGCTCCGCTACACAAACACACCCCAGGCCTTCAAAGGAAATCAACGCATGATAGAAAGCGGGGCGATTCCGGTAACCAATTTTAAGGAGCTAGAAGAATGTATGGCTAATCTTTAAGTAGGGGCACGATGCGACGCGCCCCTACAGGCGAATCTGCCTAGAAAAGGAGGTTCTCATGGATATCAAATACTACAAAGAAGTAGAACCAACGACCGGCATAGAAGGTTCTGTCGGTGTAAAGGTGCGCTGGCTGATAAAAGAGAGTATGGGGGCCAAAAACTTTGTTATGAGACACTTCGAAATAGAACCTCAGGGTCATACCCCTTTACATAGTCATCCTTGGGAGCATGAGATGTATGTACTCAGCGGCCAGGGTTTATTAACCAACGCAAAAGGGGAAAAATCACTAAAATCAGGAGACTTTATCTTTATCCCAGGAGGGGAAGCCCACCAGTTTAAGAATACCGGCAGCGAAACCTTCACCCTCCTCTGCATGATACCCAGCAAGGATAAGTGCCATTTGTAGTTTTTTATACTCGCCTGTAGTGGCAGAGTTAATCCGCCTCAGGCGGACTATAAGCCGAGCAAGCTCGGCCAGTTAATAGTGAGGCTATTGGGCTAGAAAATGGATAATAGGATACGCATTGAGATACCGCACGAGAAGCTAGCGGAATTTTGCCAGAAGTGGAAGGTTCAAGAATTATCTCTTTTCGGCTCTGTACTAAGGGAGGACTTTGGGCCTGACAGTGATATTGATATACTGGTGAGCTTTGCTCCAGGTGCGGATTGGAGCCTCCTTGATCACATAAGGATGGAGGAAGAACTTGAGGCAATTCTTGGACATAAGGTTGATATAGTCACCCGACGTGCCATAGAACGGAGTGCTAACTGGATTCGTCGCAAGGCCATACTTGAAAGCGCAGTCCAATACTATGTGGAAAGATAAGGCCATACTACTGGATATACTGAAAGCTGGTCGGTTGGCTATAGAGTTTTTGGACACTATGAATAAAAATGCCTTCATGAATGACCCTAAGACGCAATCCTCAATCCTTCACCAACTTCTAATTTTGGGGGAAGCCGTGAAAAGACTGTCCGAGGATTTTCGAGAACAACACCCAGAAATACCATGGAAGACGATGGCTGGTATGCGTGACAAGCTCATTCACGCCTACAATAGTGTAGACTTTGAAGAAGTTTGGAAGACACTAACTATAGATCTTCCTAAAATTATCTCATTGATTGAACCGCTTGTTCCGCCAGAAGATAAGATATGAAGCGACTTGAATTAATTTGGCCCAATAAAGATAAAGTGCTTTTGGGACTCGATGGGAACGGTAAGCCTATTTGGGGAACTAAGGCCGATTTAGAGCCACGTCTCCTGGTGCAGTTGGAAGCCGTGGGCCATGTCAATTCCGACAACCTGGATGACCTCTATGAACAGGGCGATAATCTGCTGATTAAGGGGGATAATCTACTTGCCCTCAAAGCACTGGAGCGGCACTTTGCAGGCAAAATCAAGTGCGTCTATATTGACCCGCCCTTTAACACCGGTAACGCCTTTGAGCACTACGATGACGGCCTAGAACATACTATATGGCTTTCAATGATGAAGGCAAGGCTGGAGATTTTAAGGAAGTTGCTTAGTGCTGAGGGTCTCCTATTTGTACATATCGATGATACGGAGTTTGCGCCCCTTAAAATTTTAATGGACGAGATATTCGGTTCCAGTAATTTTATATCAATAGTAATTTGGCAAAAGGCTTATTCTCCTGTGAACCTCAGAAAAACCTTCTCAAATATACACGACTACATTGTCGTATATGCCTTAGATTTTGAGCAAACAAAAGTCAATCCTTTATCGCGAACGGTTGAGCAAGACAAGAGATACAAGAATCCTGATGGAGATCCTCGTGGGCCATGGAAATCAAGCGATTTGTCAGTTGGACCTGTAGTGGAAGGTAAGGTTTATGAGATTATTACTCCTTCGGGCAGAAAAGTTTTACCACCCAAAGGTAGGTGTTGGGTTTATACAAAAGAAAGGTTTGAAGAATTAGTTAAAGATAACAGAATATGGTTTGGAAAAACAGGGAAGAACGTGCCATCCGTAAAGAAATTTCTAAGCGAGGTACAGGAGGGGATAGTACCAAAGTCTCTTTGGTTACGTGACGAAGTGGGTGACAACCAAGAAGCTAAAAGAGAAATTAAGGAAATCTTTAAATTGGGGGACGAAGTCTTCGCTACTCCTAAACCAGAACGACTCATAAAACGTATAATAGAAATTGCAACCTGCCCTGGCGACTGGGTTCTTGACTCCTTCCTGGGCAGTGGCACGACCTCCTCCGTTGCCCATAAGTTAGGGAGAAAGTGGATTGGGATTGAGTTAGGGGAACATGCCGAAACCCTTTGCCTGCCACGGCTCAAGCGGGTGGTAAGTGGGGAAGACCAGACGGGCATAAGTAAGCAGGTGGACTGGAAAGGTGGCGGTGGCTTCAGGTATTGCGTATTAGGGGAGAGCCTCTTTGCCAAAGATAAGGATACAGGACTGGTAATGATTAACCCTAAATACACTAACGGGCCTCTGGTAGCGGCCGTGTGCAACCTGGAGGATTTCAGGCTCAATAACGATAGCCTCTTTCACGGGGCAAGGGGCAACATCTATGCCCATATCACTGAGGAAAAAGTTACGCAAGCTTACCTAGACGACCTGCTAGATCGCTTGCCTAACGGCAAATCCCTAAACATATATTGCCTCAAACGGTCAACGGGTTTGAATATACCGGAAGAGGTCAAAATTAAACGGATACCAAAGGAGCTGCAGATTCCGAGGTATTTGACCAATGCAAAGGAGGTAGAAGTATGAAATTTCTTGTTACCATTTACCAGGACGAGGACGGAATGTACATCGCCGAATGTCCCTCCATCCCTGGCTGTGTAAGCCAAGGTAAGACAGAGGCGGAGGCCGAGAGAAACATTCAAGAGGCCATTAAGGAATGCCTAAATGTTCGTGCGGAAAAGGGGATGCCTTTGACAGTTACCACCCGACAAGTTGAGGTTCAGGTGTAATGCCGCAGACCCCTTTACTGCGGCATCAGGAAGTAGTTAAGACTTTCGAGAGGTTAGGCTGGCAAGTGGCTCGTCAGCGTGGAAGCCATGTCATTTTAACAAAAGAGGGGCACATCGCAACGCTATCTGTCCCCAATCATCCTGAGGTGGCTCGCGGCACACTACGAAGTCTTATCCGAAAGGCAGGTCTAAGTCTGGAAGAATTTTTACGGGCATCAGAAGCGTAATTTGTAGTTAAAGGAGCTTGAAAAGAAGTCTTGGTTATGCCTTTACCAAAAACAAGAAGAAGGAAGATGACTAAAAAATTTACCGCAGTTATCACGAAGGAGGAAAACTGGTATGTTACCCACTGTGTAGAGCTGGGAGTGGTCAGCCAGGGTAAGACGATTGAGGAGGCACAGAAAAACCTTAAGGAGGCGGTAGAACTCTACCTTGAAAGTTTCGGGACAGAGGACATTCCCGAAAGTATCGGAGAGGTGGTTCTGTACCCCCTTGAGGTAGCGGTTAGTGACTAAACTTAGTGAAACAGTGCGGTCTTAGCAGGGAAGACCTTGAAAAGTTGCTGGAGAAAGACATGAGCATCGTTCAAGAACTTATCCGTGATATGAGCCTCTGGAAGCCACAAAGAGAGGGGCTTGAGGTATTGGACCGCATCATGACAACCTCTCCAATCGGTAGGGGTATTACCAAAAAGCAGACGCTAGGGGCAATGGTGGTTGCCGAGCCGCCAGTTTCCTATGCCGTTCAGCAAGGTCTTTTTAACTTTCAAGAAGAAATAAATCCAAAAATTGGCACTGAATTTCCTTCATTCTGTTTTGCTATCGCCACCGGTGGAGGAAAGACCCACCTGATGGGAGCCTGCATCGCCTACCTTTACAAGACAAAGGGCTTCAAGAACTTCTTCATCCTCTCTAAAGGGGAGACTATTTATAATAAGCACCGCTTTGAGGACTTTCACCCTGCATCTGCCAAATACGTTTTCAAGGGGCTTACGGGTTTCCCAACGCCACGCCTTATTGATGGGGATAACTATGAGCGCTCCGCCTATCCTGAACTCTTTGCCGATGACCTCGTCCTGTATCTATTTAACATTGAGAAGATATTTAATGAGCGGACCGATGTCGAGTTCCGCTTCCACCGTTTCCACGAGAATATTGGAGGGAGTTTTGCGGATGTGCTCCGTTCCACGCCAGATTTGGTCTTTCTCATGGACGAGAGCCATAACATCCGGGCAGAAAAATCCCTAAAGGCAATTAATACCCTAAAACCAATCTTAGGACTTGAGTTTACGGCCACGCCCAAAATAGCCAATGTGATTTATTCCTTTTCTTTGCGGCAGGCAACAAATGAAGGGGGACCGAACGGTGGGGGGCTGGTCAAGCGTGCACGGGTAATCACGAGACGGGATGATGATAGCCTTATTGAAGAACGAGAAGATATCAAACTTAGAGACGGTATCCGCATACACGAGCGAAAGAAAACTGTGCTCAGCACTTATTGTAAAAATAACGGGCTCCCAATAGTTAAGCCCAGGGTGCTGATTTGCGCTCCACCATCCCAAAAGGACCAAGCACAGAAACATATTGAGAGAATTGCTGAGTATGTCCAATCTGATGCCTTTTTCGGGGGAGCATACAAAGGGAAAGTCCTGGCTGTCCATCAAGGAAGTGACGATGAACAAATCCAACAACTTCTCTATCTAGAAAAGACGGATAATGATATAGAGATTGTCATTCATGTAAATAAGCTCAAAGAGGGTTGGGATGTTAAGACTATTTACACTATTATCCCTCTCCGTGCTTCTGTCAGTGATATTCTTACTGTCCAAACCATTGGGCGGGGATTACGGTTACCTTTTGGAAGGCAGGTAAGCCGTGATTCTGGCTTGGGCGAAGAAGAACGTAAAGAACTCCAGGATATTGATACCTTAGAAATCATATCCCACGAGAAATATTCAGCAGTGTTGGCGAAGGTGAAAGCCAACCCAGATTGGGATGTGAGCGTTGCTCCTGAACCTTGTGAAGAAAAGGAAAGCAAACAGATTAATCCAGATGGGCTAGAAGAACATCGTTTGGAAATTCCTATCGTCGTAGGCAAGCCCCACTCAAAGGAGGAGATAGACCTTACCAATATCGAGCCTAAGCTAGAGCAATTACAAGATGTTGATGTTAAACTTATAGGTACAGACCTGGCTACCTTACAAGAAAGGGATTATGAGAGAATATTGGAAGAATGCAACGGCTCTCTAGTCAACTTCTTTGTACGTATTCTCATTGAGGAGACGGATGAGTTTGACATACGGGACAAGGGGAGGCTTCAGCAGTTTGTGCAAGCTTATATTGATAAGGCTCAGGTTGCGGAAGGGGAAAAGGAGAAGGTTTTGTTTAAGCATCGGGGAAAGATTGCCCAGGACATCCTAACGCAAATCCGAGAAAAGATAGCCGAGAAGACAAGCATTGACTATGTGCCAACGGATAGCCTCTTAGAATTTCGCTCCTATTGGAGGAATTTTTCCAAAGATTACGTTGAGAAACAAAAAGATGCAGTTATTGAAGGGGAATTGACCCACAATATCATTGGGGGTTACAGGAAGACGGTATTTTCTAGAAATATCTTTGAATCCAAGCAGGAGAAATGGCTGGCCGATATCCTTGACCGTGATGAAGAAGTCTTACGATGGGTCCGCCCACCCAGTGGACAAATGCCAATTGCCTATAAAGGTGGCAACTATAACCCTGATTTTATACTAGAAGATAAGAACAGTAGTTTCTTTGTAATAGAGGTCAAAGCACGTAACGAAATAGGGGATGGGGAAGTGCAAACTAAGGCAAGGGCAGGGGTGGCCTGGTGCAGGGCTATGAGCAAAGCGACGGGGAAAGTATGGGAATATAAACTGATTCCTCATGATGCCGTACATACCACGACAAGTTTTAAAGGTGTTATATCAAACGCACTTGTTATGCCAGAGAAAGAGTAAGCTTTTATGGCATCTAAACTTTTTGAGCCATCAAGCCCTGATATACATAATTAAGCGAGAAAATTCTTGCTTTACTGGGCTGATAATTTGTAAACTTTCATGGTTTACAAATACAATTCTTTGGAAGGAGAGGAAACTATGTCTGGCTTCAACTTAGCTGCCATTGTGTTTGCTGTCATCTTTTTTATATTTTTCTCTTTGATTTTTATTACGCGGCTCGGGCAAAGTAAAGGCTATAACTTCTTTGTCGGCGAGCTTGCAATGTTCACCGCAGTTTTCTGTGCGACAATTGCAGATACTAGCGTAAAATTTTTTGATCTTCCATATATCCTTCCCTTTTGCGGGGGTATGGTATTTTTTGTATTTGCCTCCATCTTATTTGGAAGAGCCGCTTTCTCAGAACATAGTCAAATAGAGAAGAAAGCGGGGACCTCCTCACGGCCCCAACAAAAGACTTAAAATTAAAATCTTACAGTTTATAACCTGCTGTCGTTCCTTTTAGGATACCAAAAGTGTCATGCTATCTGAGCTTTTCAAACCAATCAAGCTTGGTACTATGTTGGTACCCAACCGCTTCGTACGCTCTGCCACCAATGAGTCCCTCACAGATAAAAAAGACTATGTAACAGATAGGTTAGCGGATTTCTACGAGGCCCTGGCCCGGGGAAGCGTGGGGCTTATAATAACGGGCTATGCCTATGTAAGGCAGGACGGCAAGAGCAGTACCTCTCAGGCGGCCATATATGACGATAAGTTCATTCCAGCCTATAAAACGGTTATAGAGAGGCTAAGACCCTATCCCATTAGGATAGTCCTCCAGATAGCCCATGGCGGGCGGCAATCAATCCCCGCCGCATGTGATAGCAAGCCCATAGCCCCTTCCCCTGTCCCTTATCCTTTGACCAAACTTACCCCAAGGGAGATGACGGAAGAAGATATACAGGAGATTACGCACTCCTTTGCCCGGGCAGCCAGGAGGGCCAGGGAGGCGGGCTTCCATGGGGTTCAGCTCCACGCCGCCCATGGCTACCTACTCAGCCAGTTCATATCTCCGTTCACCAACAGGCGAAAGGATAAGTGGGGTGGGAGTGTGGAAAACCGTGCAAGGATAATCCTGGAAATACTGAAGGCATGCCGTAAGGAGGTTGGAAAGGAGTTCCCTATCCTCATAAAGCTCAATTCTGATGATTGTATTGAGGGCGGGCTGAAGGTGGAAGAGGCCGTAAGAATCGCCTCCATGCTGGGGCAGGCAGGAATTGACGCAGTAGAGGTAAGCGGCGGGATAGGAGATTCCTTTCCCAGCGCATGTCGCCCAGACATCAAATCAATGAAAGAAGAGGCCTATTTTGCCAATAACGCCCAAAAAATAAAAGAGGCCCTTGAAGGCACTTTTGGGAAGGGTGGATTAGGGTCTCCTGACCCTAAAAAGACGGCAGACCAGTCAGCCTCAGACGGCTGCCTCTGCCCAGTTATTTGCGTAGGAGGTATAAGGTCAAGGGAGGTCATGGAGTCAATTATCAGTACGGGAAAGGCAGATATGGTCTCAATGAGTCGACCCTTCATCCGTGAGCCTGATCTGGTGGAGAAAATCAGGAAGGGCCTCACTGACAGGGCCGCCTGCATCTCCTGCAATCAGTGCTGGCATCCCAGGGGCATCCGCTGTGCCCAACTAGGGACTAGGGACTAGAGATTAGGGGCTAGAGAAAAAAGTTGCTAACCCTAATCCCTGACCCCTGACCCCTAGTTTGCGTACTTGAAAGGATATCCTCATTTGATAGAATTGCCTTAACAGCTGCCAGCCCTTAAAGAGTTGGCTGTCAGTAGATAACTAAAGGCCTATCTTCCCAAAGCCGATAGCCGAATACCTGATACAGATACATGAAAAAACGTCTCTTTAGCGGAATCCAGCCCACCGGTGAGGTCCATATAGGCAATTATCTGGGGGCAATAAAAAATTGGGTAAGTCTTCTCGACCCTTACGACTGTATTTTTTCAATAGTGGATTACCACGCCATCACAGTGCCCCAGGATCCAAAGAGCATGCCCAAACAGATACTGCATGTGGCTACGGTGAACATTGCGGCAGGGCTTGACCCACAGCGTTGCACCCTTTTCGTACAGTCCCAAGTATGCGAACATACGGAACTGGCCTGGATTTTTCATACCATCACTCCCATGGGCCACCTGGAAAGGATGACCCAGTTTAAGGACAAGGCTAAACAGCACAGAGAAAACGTCAATGCTGGCCTATTTAGTTACCCTATCCTGCAGGCCGCTGATATTATGCTCTACAAGGCCGAGGCAGTCCCCGTTGGAGAGGACCAGGTACAGCACATAGAACTTTCCAGGGAAATAGCCAGGAAGTTTAACGCCCGATACGGTAATATCTTCCCCGAACCGCAGGAACTCCTCTCTACCGCCCCCAGGATTATGGGCCTTGACGCCAAGAATAAGATGAGCAAGAGCCTGAATAACTATATAAGCCTTATCGAGTCCCCAGAAGATATATGGAAGAAACTCTCCGTGGCCGTTACCGATGAGAACCGAAAGAGGCGGAGCGACCCGGGTGACCCGGATAAATGCAATATCTATCACCTGCACAAGCACTTCTCCAGCCCTGAGGAGATAGACTGGTCGGCCCATGGGTGCAGGACGGCGGGGATTGGCTGCCTGGACTGCAAGAGATGTTTATGGAAAAATATTGTAAAAGAGTTAACGCCCATCAGGGAAAAGGCTATGGCCCTCTTTGAAAACCAGAACTACGTGATAGAGGTCCTTCAGAAGGGTGCCGAACGCTGTCAGGAGATGGCCAGGCAGACCATGCAGGAGGTGAAGGAGGCCATTGGCCTTCAGCTAACGCCCCAACCAGTGAAGACCAAAGTTTAAAAAACCATTTCTAACCACCGCTAAGAAGGCCTCAAGAATATCCGTTTAGGTAGGTATCATTCTAAGTAGCCGCAGGCTTTAGCCTGCGTAGAACAGCGCAACCTAAAGGTTGCGGCTACACTACATGTTGCAATTTCACGGCAGATGGTTTATAAAACCGTTAAATGATTCACTTTTCCCTTTTTCATATTTCCCTATCGGAAGAACTACGTAAAGTTTGTCTCTGGCTTACTGGAAACCTGGATTCAGTGGGCAAATTCCGAATTGCTAGCCACTTTCCACCAAAAGACCTCGTCGCAAATTACTACGACTACTACATTAACAACGTTGAGTGTCAGAAAGAACTTGAAGAGGCCCTATCCAGGCTCACTTGTAAAAAACTAACACAGCCTGTAGTGGAAAAGCTTCTCTTTAAAGGTACGCCCATGATAGGCAAGACCAGGGCAGTCTATGAGAAGGTCATAAAGAAGCTACAAGATTTCATAGTTTTTGCCCCTTCCTCTGTTGAACTTGGAAAGTTCAGGTGTTCCGAACTCCAACCTATGCCAGGCAAAAGAGGGCTTATCCTTTTCCTAGACGACATAGACGAGTTTATAATAAGCCCTACTATTGATTTAAGGTTTTTCGTATCCCGCCTTGAAAGTGCCTGCCACAGGTTGCTTGTTGTGGCCACCTTGCGCACTGGCGTTGAAATGACTGATAAGGTCATAGCGGAAAGGCACGGAAGGGACTTGCTCCAGGATTTTCTGGAAATAGACTTTAGAGACATAACTGAACATGAAGCAAATGAGCTTTATGAAGTTGCCAAGAAATTTGGAAGGGTTCAACGCGGGTTTGATGGTAAAACGCCAGGCTCGGTTATCCTGGGTCTTGGGGAGATGAGACATAGGCTAGAGAATCTTGGTACAAACGAGCGTGCAGTAAGCAAGGCGCTTAAACTACTTTATTCTGCCTTCCTTCCTGTTCCAGAAAAAGAACTCGTCAAGGCTGTATCCGACGGCGTGTTTGATACAAACTTTCAGAACCAGCGAATCAATTGGGATGATTGTATTAAAGAATTAAGGGATAATGACCTCTTAAAAGACCTTGGCACAGCCGTTACTGCCCCGCATAGTGACTATTACCGCCATGTATACGACCCGGATTATACACCCACTGAAGACCTTTGTAGGTTAGAAGGTATCTTTGCAGGAAGGAGAGACGCCTTTTCACTGTTCAGCCTGGGCAATAGTCTTGTCGTGCAACATGGCAAATACGAGGAGGCCATAAAGAGCTACGACAGGGCCATTGAGATTGACCCGAAGAAGACAGAAGCCTGGTACAACAGGGGCTACAGCCTTGACGACCTTGGCAGGCATGAGGAGGCCATAAAGAGCTACGACAGAGCCATTGAGATTGAACCGAAAGATGCCAAAGCCTGGTACAACAGGGGCTACAGCCTTGGCGAGCTTGGCAGGAATGAGGAGGCCATAAAGAGCTACGACAGGGCCATTGCAATTGACCAGAAGAAGGCAGCGGCATGGTACCACAAAGGCGTTTGCTTAAATAAAATTGGGAGGGTCCAAGAGGCAGAAGAATGCCTAAGGAGATTATGGAGAGATTGAAAGGCGAAACGTGATGAACAATCTCACACTACTCACCCGATGGTAAGGGAAAAGAAGGCATGATTGTTGTGAAGTCAAAAGATGGAATTCCTATTCGGTTGGCTCAAGAAAGATGGCAGCATATCATAAAGAGACATCCAGAAATGGAAAACCAAAAGGAAAAGGTTTTGGAGACGCTGACATCTCCTGACTTAATACAGCAAGGGGATTTGGACACCCTTATTTCTGGGAAGTTTTATCCTGAGACGCCACTAACTGAAAAGTTTTTGATGGTAATTTACAAAGAGATAAATGAAAGGGACGGATTTGTTCTCACGGCATACTTTACCAATAAAACCTCAAAGAGGAGGAAAGTTTTGTGGAGATGCTAAAAATTCTGGAGAAAAAAGAAAATCTAAGTTGGGACTACGATGAGGAGGCAGATGTCCTCTACATAAGTATTGGAGAGCCAGTTAAGGCAGTCGGATTGGATGTTGGGGAGGGAGTTATTATCCGCTATCAAGAGGAAACGGGAGAGGTTGTGGGGCTTACGATTATCGGGGTTAAGCAGAGAAGCCTGATAGCCATGCAAGGAGGGAAATGAAAATTTTTTACTGCCATTGGCACATTGCACAGCCCTGGAGTATCACAGAAAAGGAGCTAAAGGACTAAGCTAAAGATTAGAATATAATATGCCAAAAGAAAATCCCTTTCTTAAAGAAATTGCTCACCACCTGAAGACCCACACAGGACTGGAAGAAAAAGAGATACTCCCTCTAATAGACCAGCCCCCTAATCCAGAAATGGGGGATTATACCCTGCCCTGCTTTCCCCTTAAGGAGAGGCTCCAAAAGCCACCCAACCTCGTAGCCCAGGAGCTTGCCCAGGCTTTTCCCACTGCGGAACTTATAATTAAGGCTAAGGCGGAGGGCGGTTACCTGAACTTTTTCGTGAAGCATGCTGAACTAGCCCGCTGGATACTGGAGAAAGTGCATAAAGAGGGTAATAACTATGGACACTCTACAGTGGGCAGAGGCAAGACCATCGTCATAGATTACTCCTCTCCTAATATTGCAAAACACCTGGCTGTCCACCACCTACGTTCCGCCGTGATAGGTAATGCCCTCTTTAGGCTCTACAAGGCACGGGGTTACCACTGCATAGGGATAAACCACCTTGGGGATTGGGGCACTCAGTTCGGTCAACTTATAGTGGCCTACAAGAAATGGGGGAGCGAGGTGGCAGGGTCACTCCCGACAAAGGCACTAAAGGAAGACCCGGTGGATGCCCTCCACGGTCTTTATGTAAAGTTTCATGAAGAGGCAAAGAAAGACCCTTCCCTGGAAGACCAGGCCCGTCAGGCATTCAGAGAACTGGAGGCAGGGGACTCGGAGGCCCGCCGCCTGTGGGAACACTTTAAGGAGGTAAGCCTCAAGGAATTTAACAAGATTTACCGCGCCCTTGGGATAAAGTTTGATTACTACACTGGGGAAAGCTTCTACAACGAGATGCTCAATGACACCGTTGAAAGGCTGAAGAAGGCCGGCCTTGCCACAATGAGCGAGGAGGCCCTGGTGGTTAACCTGGACCAGTACGGTATGCCCCCCTGTCTGCTCAAGAAGAAGGACGAGGCCAGCCTTTACGCCACGCGGGACATCTGTGCCGCCGAATACAGGGCTACAGAATTTGGTTTCTCCAAGATGCTTTACGTGGTTGGCTCAGAGCAGAGACTCCATTTTAAACAGGTCTTTAAGGTGCTGGAACTCATGGGCTACCCCTGGGTAAAGGACTGTGTTCATGTGGACTTTGGCCTCATAAAATTTAAGGAAGGAAAGATGTCTACCAGGGCGGGACGGGTCATACTCCTGGAGGAGGTGCTGAAGGAGGCCATAGAGAGGGTCAAGGAGGTTATTCAGGAAAAGAACCCTAATCTGCCCAATAAAGAGGAGATGGCAAGGCAGGTAGGCATTGGGGCGGTAATCTTCGCTGACCTCTCCAGCCGCCGCACCAGGGACGTCCTATTTGACTGGAAGGAGGTGCTGAATTTTGATGGTGAGACAGGCCCATACCTGCAATACACCCACGCCCGACTTTGCAGTGTCATAAGAAAATATGGCAGGCCGGTAGAGAGCGCGGTGGATTTAAGTCTACTGAAGGAAAAGGATGAGTATTTATTAGTGAGAAAGCTAGAATCCTTCCCTAAAAGTACCGTCTCAGCGGCCGAAACCTGCGAACCCGTCGTCCTCTGCAACTACCTCATAGAGCTTGCCAGTATCTTCAATCGCTACTACAATCATCACCGTATAATCGGCAAGAACGAAGAGCTTACCAGAGCCAGAATCCTCCTTGCCGATTGCACTAGGCAAGTCCTAAGAAATGGTCTATATTTGTTGGGCATGGAGACGCCGGAGGAGATGTAATAAAAATATGGATAAAAAAATAGAATCCATATTAAAGGAAATAAGAATTGGCCTAGAAAAGATATACGGGAAACGGCTTAAAGGGGCCTTTCTTTACGGCTCTTATGCCCGTGGAGAGGCCGAGAAAGGCTCTGATATGGATATTGCTATTGTTTTAGATAATTTTGAAGACCCATGGAAGGAAATTGAATCTACAGGTGAGCTTGTATCGGGTCTTTCTTTGAAATATGGGGTAGTACTGTGTCTTTTACCTTTAAGAGAGAGAGACTTTCTTAATCGTAATAGCCCCCTTATCATGAATGTAAAGAAAGAAGGTATTCCTTTGAGATGAATGAAGAGATGAAAGCACTTTTGGAGAAGGCTTAGGAAAGTATAAAAGGAGCCGAAGCACTCTTCGCCCAAGACCTTTTTGGGTTCGCAGCCTCTCGTGCATATTACGCCATGTTCTATGTAGCAGAGGCGTTACTTTTGAACAAAGGGCTGTCCTTTTCAAAGCATGGGCAGGTACTAGCTGCCTTTGGAGAGCATTTCTCTAAGACAAAAATATTAGACCCCAAGTATCATCGCTATCTCATTGAGGGGTACGAACTGAGGCAAATAGGCGATTACGAACCTATAGAAAAGGTATCTAAAGAGGCTGCACAGGCACTCATTGAGAAAGCGAGAGAATTTCTTGCAGATGCTGTGGAATATTTGAAAAAAGGCTGAATCTACTAGGCATGGAGAAGCAGGGGGAGATGTAAATTGCTTTTATCCTTTTGTCATTCTGAGCGGAGCAAAGAATCTCCTGCTTTATAAGGCACTGTCAAAAGGAGTATAAATAATGGATACTAACTCAAAAACACAAGAAGATATTATCGATAAAATAGGCGGGGTAATAAAAAATAAACAAAGCATACAAGATAAAAATGAAAGAAAGAAATGGAATAGGTATGTGGGAGATGTGTGTTGTAGAATTTTTAGAGAATTCATATTAAAATATCTTCCACAAAACTACACAGTTAGTTACCCTAACGCTTATATAATTGGTTTTCCAACGGAATTTGACCTTTTAATTCTCAATAAAGACACAAAACCTGATAAATACACAAATGCTTTTCGACCTGAAAAGGTAAGATGCGTTTTTGAAATAAAAGCCCGCGGTATTAATGTAGGGCGTGAGGGACTGGAGAAAGAAATCACAAAGATTAAAAATAAATTTGAAGAAGTTCGAAAGAAATACTCCCATATAAGTTTTCTTTATTTGACATACCGGGAAGTAAATAAGACTAAAAGAGCAGGTTCCATTAAATATCTTGATGAGACCAGAAAAATATTGGGTCCAGACAATGTATTTTGTCTTAAAGATAGTAGAAGCGGAGAGACCAACCCAGGAGAGTGGGACAGATTAATAAACCGTTTAACAAAAATCCTTCAATAACTAAACGTGTTTTTCACAGATTATATATATTTGAGACCTCTGAAAAAGTAGTCTAAGCGTCAATTTAAAGGTAGTAGCCGCAGGCTTTAGCCTGCGTTATACGCACCCATAAAGGGTGCGGCTACATTACACATTCAACTTTGCAGAGGTCTCATATTTGTAAATCATGTCAAATATTACAATTCTTTCAGCAAGCCCACCATCTTTGTCAGCGTCTCCTTAGCATCTCCGAAGACCATCATGGTCTTTTCCAGATAAAATATTTCGTTGTCTTCTCCGGAAAAGCCCGGCCTCAAACTTCGTTTGCAAACGATGACAGTTTTAGCCCTGTCTACGTTCAGGATGGGCATGCCGTAAAGGGGGCTTCCTTTTTTATTGCGGGCGGCAGGATTAATGACGTCGTTAGCGCCTACCACCAACGCAACATCTGTTCTCTGAAAATCTTCATTGATGGCGTCCATTTCGTAGAGCATGTCGTAAGGGACATTAGCCTCGGCAAGAAGGACGTTCATGTGGCCTGGCATCCGCCCTGCCACCGGGTGGATGGCATATCGCACATTAATGCCTCTTTTCATCAATTGCATTGCCAGTTCATGCAGGATGTGTTGTGCCTGCGCCACGGCCAGTCCGTAACCTGGCACAATTATTACTGAGCTAGCCATCTCAAGCATCATGACCGCATCTTCTGGAGTATGGCTGGTTACCCGCCGCTTTTCAGCAACGGCTAGCTCCTTGCCGACCTCTACTCCAACCCTCCCAAAAAGCACGTTTCTCAAGTTGCGGTTCATGGCCTTGCACATCAGGTTAGTCAAGATTAAACCAGATGCACCCACAAGTGCCCCGCTAATGATGAGTACGTTATTAGAAAGCACAAAGCCTGTCATTGCTGCCGCCACTCCGGAATAGGAGTTCAAAAGAGAAATCACTACTGGCATATCTGCGCCTCCAATAGGAATCACTACCAGCACACCTAACACCGAGCCAATCAAGAAAATCAAAACCACCTTGTCCAAGGTGGGCGTTCCCAGCACAAACAAGACCCCTATTACCAGAGTTATGGCTAAAAGGATTAAATTCAAGGTTTGCTGGAAGGGGAATACCATTGGTGCACCCTTCAAGAGGCCCTGGAGTTTGCTGAAGGCGACAAGGCTGCCTGTGAAGGTTATTGTGCCGACTAGCAGACCGAGGACTAACGTTATACTTACATCCATCGTAGGTGGCGCAGTCATGCGAAAGAACTCAGCTATGCCCACCAGGGCTGAAGCGCCTCCACCAAACCCATTGAAAATAGCTACTGTTTGAGGCATGGCCGTCATGGGAACCCACCTGGCCCAAATCGCACCCGCGGCACTGCCAATAACTACGCCGGCAATAATGTATGTGAAATCAATAATCTCTTTGTCAAATAGTGTTACGACGATGGCGATGAACATACCTATCGCGGCCAGTAGGTTCCCTAGCCTTGCCGTCTTGGGTGAATTCAGTCCTCTCAGACCAAGAATGAAAAGGATGGAAGCGATAAGATACGCAATATTTGTTATTGTTTCCATTTAATGCCTAGCCCCAAAATGCCAATCCGCCTCAGGCGGATTACCGCCCTTTTTTAAACATCTCAAGCATCCTATCGGTTACCATAAAACCACCCACCACGTTGATGGTAGCGAATATCACTGCAATTAACCCCAAAAGGGTACTTATTCTACTGTGTCCTGCTCCTGCGCTTATAATGGAGCCAACAATGGTTATGCCAGAAATCGCATTGGCGCCGGACATGAGTGGTGTGTGCAGGAGGGGCGGCACCTTGGAAATCACTTCAAACCCAACAAAAATTGCAAGTACAAAGATATAAAGAGAGATAAGCAGTGGGCCAGTCATATTGTCTATCCTCCGCGAGAAAATGCACTCTTTACAATTTCACTCACCAACTCGCCATTCCTGCATACGCAACAACCTCTAGTAATTTCATCACTGAAATCCAGTTGGCGGTCCTTTGCCTGATAGAGGTGTTTCACCAGGTTCGTAATATTTCTTGAATACATCTGGCTTGCATGCACAGGCATAGAGGCCGGCAAATTCAGCGGGCCACAGATGGTGACGCCGTATTTTTGAACTACCTTGCCAGGTTGGGTTAATTCGCAATTTCCTCCCTGCTCGGCAGCCAGATCAATGATTACCGAGCCCTCACGCATAGTCTTCACCATCTCTTCCGTGATAAGTAGAGGTGGTTTTTTGCCAAAGACCAGGGCTGTGGAGATTACCACGTCGCTCTTAGGCAATCTAGAACCTATAGCCTCCATCTCCTTTTTTATGAACTCTGGCGACATCTCCCTTGCGTAACCGCCGGCGGCTTCTGCCTCTTTGGGGAGTTCCATCTCCACAAAGCGGGCGCCCAGACTTTCTATTTGTTCCTTAACCGCAGGGCGGGTATCGAAGGCCTCCACCCTGGCCCCAAGCCTTTTGGCCGTGGCAATGGCCTGCAGGCCTGCTACCCCGGCGCCGATTATCAGCACGGTGGCCGGAGGGATAGTACCGGCGGCGGTCATCAGCAGTGGGAAAAACTTGC
Organism: Planctomycetota bacterium; assembly: GCA_023261505.1. Classification (GTDB taxonomy): domain Bacteria; phylum Planctomycetota; class Brocadiia; order Brocadiales; family Bathyanammoxibiaceae; genus JAHFOV01. The sequence continues at coordinate 3,047 of JAHFOV010000030.1, read as the reverse complement.
CCAGGTATTGGGTGGCCAACAACACCGCCTTGTAACCCGCTACGGTACTCATAGAGGTTAAGGCGTCTATCCCCTGGGCGCGCGTAACTCGCGGCATTAACTCCATTGAGAAGGCGGTGATTTTTTTCGCCAAAAACCTCTCCACCAATTCTCTATTTGTAGTGGGGGAAAGGAATCCAATCAGGGTGACACCGTCACGCATTAAATCCAATTCATGAGCCTTAAGCACCTCATTGAACATGGGCGGCTGCACCTTGAGGATAACATCGGCTTGCTGATAGAGACTGGTGGCGTCGGCTACAATCTGTGCGCCTGCGTCCTGATACTCTTGATCCGAAAAGTAGGCTCTGCTTCCCGCACCATTTTCAACCAATACCTGGAAATCCACTTTTACCAGCTCCCCAACCATGGCTGGAATCAGGGCCACTCTTGTCTCGCCTTCTTTGATTTCGCGGGGTATGCCAATTTTCATCGCAACTCATACCTTTTCTTGAGACCTCTGCAAAATGCAAAATTTTGGAGTCCATTGATCCGCCTAAGGCGGACTGGACTCCATAAAAGGGAGTTTTTCAGAGGTCTCACCTTTTCTTATGCATTCTACTAAATGTTGGGACAGATTGTGCCTGAGGCAGACCCGCCACCGGTGGGCCTTCAGGTCTGTACAATAAGGACAGGTTTAATCCGCCTCAGGTGGAGTCCCTACGTTATTATTCAAAACGATTTTCTCAGAATGATACAGAGTGGAGTTCAGGATTGCAAATTTATTTGGAGGGTGAAGACCAAGAGTTAAGAACTGAGAGTCAGGTACCAGCCACGCTCTTTACTAGTCCCTAACCCCTGGCCCCTAATCCCTAGCCTTGCCCCATTTCCTTCATTATCTTCTTCATATCATGCCAGCACTTGGATTTATCTTGAGGGTTTCTCAGGAGATAGGCGGGGTGGAAGGTGGGCATTAGTTTTATGGCGTTATAGTCATGGAATCGCCCTCTTAAAGAACTGATTGACTCCTTAGTATTAAGCAGGAACTGGGCAGCGCAGTTCCCCAGGGCGCAGATGATTTTGGGTTTTATCCATTCTATCTGCCACTTAAGATAGTTCTCAAAACATATAAACATTTCATCCTGCCTTGGGGTGCGATTTTCTGGGGGACGGCACTTGACCATATTAGTTATGTACACAATCTGGCGGTTAAACTTCATGGCCTCAATAATTTTTGTGAGTAGCTGACCCGCCTTCCCTACGAAGGGTTCCCCCTGCTGGTCTTCATCGTAACCAGGGCCTTCCCCAATAAACATCAGTTCTGTGAAGGGATTGCCAACTCCAAAGACTACCTTAGTGCGAGATTCACTTAGGCGGCACTTTATACAAGTAGAGGCGACTTTACCGAGTTCGTCCAGCTTCTTCTCCCTATCGTCTTTTTTAATACTTTCGGAGACCAAGTAGCCTGCGGGAGGCTCTTTTATTTCTTCAGGGGCAGGACTTGCCTTTGGGGGATTCACCACGGAGGAGATTTTTTTGGGCGGATATTTGGACACGAAGTCTATTCCGAAGGCCTTTTCCAGGAGGAGCCTTTGTTTGATTTCTTTTGTGAGCCTTAGTAATTCTTCCTTGTAACTCAAGCCAAATTTGTTTTTCAGATGGGGATACGATAAGTCTTGTTCTTTCTTTAAACGGTTCTACTCATTAAGACATGCTACCATCCTTTAACAAGGCTCACATGATTCACCCGAGGCTACGTGGCACTTAGAGCCTTCAACAGATTCGCCGTAGCGGACCTCCTCTAAAGCCTTCTCTATCTCTTTTATTATGGTACCCTCTACCTCCTGTATAGTCCCCTGCAGCTCACAGCCTGCCGCTCGCTCGTGACCTCCCCCGCCAAACTTCTGCGCTACACGGTTCACATCCACCCCATCCCTGGAGCGCAGGCTCACCTTAACCTTATTAGGTTCTCCTAGTTCCCTAAGGAGCACCCCGACAGACACCCCCTCAATAGAAACTGGGATGTCAGGGAAGTCTTGCGTATCTATGGAGGGCGTATGGAACTCCTTCAGCATCTCTCTCGTCAGCCATATGCTGGCAATCCTATTGTTGGCAAAAAACTTCATGCCCTCAGTGGCCCTAGCAGCAAGCTGGAGCTGCCAGTAGGTGTTGGCCTTGTAAAGGTGGTTTCCAATCTCTGTAGGGTTCGCCCCGCAGTCAATAAGATTGGCGGCTATTCTAAGTGTCTCTGAGGTAGTATTTTGGTTCGTAAAGCGCCCCGTATCTGTAACAATGGCCACGTAAAGAACCTCGGCGATGCGGGGCGTAATCTTCCACCCCGCTGACGTAAGGAATTCGTAGACCATCTCCCCTGTAGAGCACTTGCTGGTATCCGCCCAGTTAACTGTGCCAAAATTACTGTTACAGACATGGTGGTCAATGTTTATTATGGGAATGGAGTCCGAAAAGAGTTGCCCCACGCTTCCCAATCGTTCCTTAGTCGGCGTATCTACAGAAATTACCAGATCAAACCCTTCAAATGAAAAAGGTCTGTCGGCCCCCTCTTTTCCCCCTTCGGCGGCCTTACTGCCGATAACCTTTATATTAGCCTCTTTAACCAGAAACTTATAGACCCTGGGGATAGGGGAGTCATTGACAATCATAGGGTCTTTGCCCATATTCTTCAAGGCATAATACAGGGCCAGTTCAGAGCCCAGGGCGTCCCCATCCAAACGTATATGGGCCGTTAACAGGGGCTTGTTAGACCTTTCTATTAATTCCTTTAAACTGTTGAGAACGTAAGTACTCATTTCACATGCATCCTAAATCATTCCCCACCCATCCTTAAATCAAATTATTATAACACCACCAATGCCTTTAGTCAAAACGCCCTTAACTTGAAGCGACTTAACCCTTGAAATTGGCCTTTCATGTGTTATTATTAATTTATTATCTTCAGTCCTCGGAGAAGACACCTATGTTTAGAATAGTAGCTAAAGAGAAGCTGGCAGAGAATATTTACCGCACAGTGATAGAGGCCCCAAAGATAGCCAGAAAGAGGAAGGCAG
>JAHFOV010000143.1 GCA_023261505.1 Planctomycetota bacterium | reverse complement strand
ATGGTGCCAACTCTATTAGCCTCGCCCTTTTTACAACAGGCTCCCCGTGGATAACAAAAAGCACAAGGTGATAACTGAAATATTTCAACTGTGCGTAAGTAGAAATAATTTAATTTTTGATAATAATCTAGTAAAAGAAATTTGTAAGAAACATAAATTTGGAAATCCTTTTGACGCCACCAAGATAGACAGTAGTGACGAACTTCCCACCAGTTTAAAAGAAGAAGATTACTTCATAGTCCATCTAGGAGAAGGAAGGCATGCCTTTGTTAGGGGTATAAATATCGGTTTTCACGATTTTGAAGAGGTTAAGGAAGATAGCATCTTTGATTGGAAATATCGGCAGAGTATCTTGAACGAATTCGGCACGAGTGAGGCAAATATACTATCCGTTGCTAACAATCAAAGAATAATCCACGATTTTCTATACGAGGATATCGTGGCGAATCCAAAGGTCTATCATCCAAGTCGGACAAAGATGAGTATTTCTTATAGAATTGGGAGTGAAAGGATTGATAGTTACAATCTTCAGATGGAGATAGACTTAACAATGGAATTGCATGGAGAGGTAACAGTCTTTGAAGGAAAGAACGGATTCCCCAAGGATTTTGCTATTTATCAGATATTTCACCCCTTTAAATATTATAGTGTTTTAAAAAAAGAGAAGAAGTTAGAGGTAAACTTGATTACATGCTGCTACGTACTAAGAAAGATAGATAGCGGTCAGTCGGTTTTAAGATTATATAACTATACCTTTGAAGACGATGATGATGTGGGCTCTATTAAGTTATTAAAGAGCGCTCAGTATAACCTTATAAGGAGATAGCAAATGAGAGGTACTGAGGCCAACATAGAAATGTTTCTGAATAAGGTGTTCCTTAAAGATACTATGAAACTGTTGAAGGAACTACCAGACAAATGCATTGACATGGTACATGGGGATCCTGATTATAATGTTGGTATAAAATATAACAACAAATCTTACACCAGGACTTTCGATGAATATATTGAATGGTACATCCAGTTAGCGAAAGAGTCATTAAGGGTATTAAAAGACAGTGGAAATATGTTTCTAATCAACTATCCCAAACAAAACGCCTACCTGAGGGTAAGGTATTTAGATAAAGCTTGTTATGAGGTTTCTGATTATGTATGGGTATATAACACTAATATAGGACATAATCGTAAACGGTTTACAACCGCTCACAGAAGCATTTTGCACTGCCGCAAAACGAAAGATAACAACTTTTATAAAGATAATGTAGCGGTATCTTACAAAAATCCAACGGATAAAAGAATTTTACAAAATATAGCAAATGGTTCAAAAGGAAGAATGCCTTACGATTGGTTCTCCTTTAATTTGGTAAAAAATGTAAGTAAGGAAAAAACATTTCATTCTTGTCAAATTCCACAAAAACTTACTGAAATGCTAATAAAGTCTTGTACTATGCCTGGAAATATTGTTTTAGTATTATTTGCTGGTAGCGGTTCCGAAGTAGAGGTATGCAAAGTTTTGAAACGACAATACATTTCCGCCGAGATTGATGAGAAATACTATAGAATGGTGATAGACAGGTTAGAAAAAGGGGCAATAGATACCAAATATAGATTAAGGTTAGCAAAATATGAGGCTGCAAATATAGATGCCCAACTCACCCTCTTAGAGCAGCAAATTGATTATCGTGCAGGGGAGACACAATGATAACGCTATCGGTGCTTTTTGCAAATTAAGAGAACCCTACAGTTCCATAACTTAAACCACAAAAATAGTTTCAACCTAGCAAACAAATTTCGCCCAAAAGTCATGTTCAAGCTTAGGAGCCAATGGCAAGAAGTTCTTCTAAAAAGGCTCTACCCCCTGGCCATAAAGCAGGCGCTGTGGCTGGGGGGATGGCTACTTAAGGATGACCCGTCCAAAGAATTACCAGCATTAAATTACTTCAGAAGGGTTGGGCTTGACTACCTCTACAAATCTTATAGCAGGGAGACGGTCTGGACAACTATCTTCATACCCTCGGAGTTACTTTACGCCCTTAACCTGACCCCTTTCTGCATGGAGGTGGTGGCGGCCGTCTTTGCAGGATACGAAAAGGCCATAGCCTCAGGGCTTCATGAGGCCGATTCCCAGGATATCCCTACAGACGTGTGTACCTTCCACCGCATGGCCCTCGGATTGGCTATGAAGGGATTTTTCCCGCAACCTGTACTCCTGGCAGGTTCTAGCATGCTCTGTGACAGTGGATTGAAATCCCTTAAACTTGCTGAGACATTTACGGGCAAGAGGCTTGTGACAATAGATGTCCCTATGGATATGCATGAAAGGTCAATTAGATACGTAGCTCAGCAGCTTAAAGAGCTGGCCGCATCTCTTGAAGAAGCAACGGGTAGAAGGATGTCTCTAGAAA
>JAHFOV010000089.1 GCA_023261505.1 Planctomycetota bacterium | reverse complement strand
CTCTCTGGAAAGGCGTCTAATTATTGCCAAAGGTATTGTCCAGGGAGTCGGCTTCCGCCCCTTTGTCTACAGGTTAGCCACCCATCTCCTCCTTAAGGGTTACGTCAGAAATGACACCTTTGGCGTCTTCATCGACGTCGAAGGGAAAAGGGAGCAACTGGATAAATTTATTAACTCCATGCTGGACTCTCCTCCCCCTCAAGCCCTTATTGAAAAAATCCAGTGGCAGAACCTACCACTTACTGGTTACACCACCTTTGAGATAAAGGACAGTCCACCTAAGGAGGACTCAACCGATAAAAGAGCGTGCGGGCTTGTCTCGCACGTTGAGGCACTGGTACCCCCTGATATAGCCACCTGTGAGGACTGCCTTAAAGAATTCTTTGACCCCGCTGATCGCCGTTACCTTTACCCCTTCACCAACTGCAGTCACTGTGGACCCCGCTACACAATCGCCCGAGACATCCCCTACGACCGTGCAAACACTACTATGGATACTTTCACGATGTGCCAGGATTGCTTAAGAGAGTATCATGACCCTCAAAACAGGCGCTTTCATGCCCAACCCAATGCCTGTTCCAAATGTGGTCCACAGTTGAAACTGTTAGACCGTCATGGAATGGAACTGCCAGAAAATGTACTCAAGCAGTCTGCAAACCTACTTAAAAAAGGCAAGATTCTTGCCATAAAAGGAATAGGCGGTTATCACCTGGCCTGCGATGCCACCCAATCCCATGCGGTATATGAATTGAGAACCAGGAAGCGTCGCTGGGAAAAACCCTTTGCTGTCATGGCTAGAGACCTGGAGGTGGTCAACGGCCTCTGCTACGTTAGCCCCCAGGAGGCCAGGCTCCTCCTCTCCCCCAAAAGGCCAATCGTCCTCCTGAAAAAAAGGCCGGCCCTTCACCAACACGGTACAAGGCCAGGGACTAAAGTGGCCGAAGAGGTGTCTCCAGGATGTAAGGAACTGGGCATCATGCTCCCTTACACACCTCTACATCACTATCTCCTACGCAACGCAGGAGACCTATTGGTCATGACCAGTGGGAACGTTACTGACGAGCCTATCGTCTTTCTAGACGAAGAGGCCTTGATACGTCTTAAAGATATTGCAGATTATTTCCTGATCTCCAATAGGCCCATCTTCACCCGTTGTGATGACTCTGTCACAAGGGTCTTCCCTCTCCCCACCCTCCTCGTTGACGGGGAGAGATGGAGTGGGGGCGTAACCAGGTTTGCCAATAATTGTGCCGGAGAGGTACTTATCAGGAGGGCCAGGGGCTACGTGCCTTACCCACTTCGACTCGACTACCCCTTCAGAAAAAACGTCCTGGCCTGCGGGGCCATGCTCAAAAACACCTTCTGTATCGGCAAGGGGCATTATGCCTTCCTTAGCCCGCATATAGGAGACCTGGAGAATCTTGAGACTCTCGAGGCCTTCCAGCAGGAGATAGAACGGCACAAAAAGATGCTATATGTAGAGCCAGAGATAGTAGCATACGATATGCACCCGGATTATCTCTCCAGCCAGTATGCAATAGAATTGAAAGGTGATATCATAAAGATTCCTATACAACATCATCATGCCCATGTGGTAAGCTGTATGGCTGAGAACGGTTTGGAAGGAGAGGTTATAGGAGTTGCCTTTGACGGACTGGGCTATGGAGAGGATGCTGACGCAAGCGGTGCTACCACCCTCTGGGGAGGGGAATTCCTCCTGGCAGGGCTCCAAGACTATCAGCGGATGGGCCATCTGGAGTATGTCCCCATGCCAGGCGGTCAAAAGGCAATAAAGGAGCCCTGGCGGATGGCCCTTAGTTACCTCTACCATACCCTGGGCGAGGACTTTCTGACACTGGATATAGAGTTTGTAAAAAGGTTAGATAGAGGCAAGTGGCAGATTATAAAAGGAATGATAGATAAAAAAATAAACTCACCCCTTACCTCCAGTATGGGTAGACTCTTCGATGGGGTGTCTGCCCTGTTGGGTATACGGCAGGTAATAACCTACGAAGGTCAGGCCGCAATTGAATTAGAACAACTAGCAGATGAGAAGACTGATACGAGGTATCGTTTTGAAATAAAAGAAACAGATGGAAGAATCTTAATAAGTTGGCAAGGCCTTTTTAAAGGAATCCTCCAAGACCTCCTTTCAGGCACACCAGCCAAAAAGGTCTCTTCCAGGTTTCACTACAGTATCGCCATTATGACGAAAGAGGTCTGCAAAAGGCTAAGAGAAATGAGCGGGGTGGCAGGGCCACTCCCGACAAAAGTAGCACTAAGTGGGGGTGTATTCCAGAATACATTTCTCCTGAGGTTATGTGAGGAAATGCTTAGCAGTGAGGGGTTTGAAGTTTACATCCACCACCGGGTACCCACCAATGATGGTGGTCTCAGCCTGGGCCAGGTAGTGATTGCGGACAGGAAAGCTTGTCTTTCAGCCTGTGAAAAAGGTAGCCGCTCCGCCTCAGGCGGATAGCCTGCGCAAACAAAAATATAGCCACCCTGACCCGCTTCAGGCGGGGAAGGGAAGTAAAGGAGTGAAATAATGTGTTTGGGTGTGCCAATGAGGGTTGTAGAGATAGAACCTTCGGTGGGAGAGCTGGGAGGTATAAGATGCAGGATAAATCTGTCTTTATTGGAGGACGTCTCTGTGGGCGATTACGTCATTGTCCACGCAGGGTACGCCATTGAGAAACTTGAGGAAGGCGTGGCCAAGCAGACCATCCGGCTAATGCAAGATTTATCAAACAGTAAGCAGTAAGGACTAGGCAGTAGTAAAAAGTCATTGCGCGTCCGCCTAAGGCGGGCGAAGCAATCTCATACTGCCTACTGCTTACTACCTAGTGCCTACTATTATCGCTATGAGGTACATGACAGAGTTCAGGGATAAGGAGCTGGCCGAAGGGCTAGCCCAGAGGATTTCCTCCCTCCTGGCTTGTAGTGAGCGGAGCGAATCTAATGGACGGAGCTACACCATCATGGAGGTCTGCGGCACCCATACCATGAACATCTTCAGATACGGCCTCAAGGGCCTGCTCCCCGCTAGCCTAAAGCTACTATCAGGCCCTGGCTGCCCCGTCTGTGTCACCCCTGCAAGCTACATAGACCAGGCCATTGCCCTGGCCCACCACCCAGGGGTAATAATCTGCACCTTCGGAGACATGCTCAAGGTCCCGGGCTCCCGCGCTAACGCCAGCCTTGAAAGGCTGGCCTTGGGCAACATAAAGGTAGTTTACTCCACCATGGATGCCCTCTATATAGCACAGGCTAACCCTAACAAGAAGGTGGTGTTTCTGGGTGTAGGCTTTGAGACCACAGCCCCCACCATTGCGGCCTCCGTACTTGAGGCCGATAGAAAAGGGCTAAAAAATTATTTTGTCCTCTGTGCCCATAAGACCATGCCCCAGGTAATGCGGGCCTTAGTAGAAGATAAGGCCCTCGGTCTCCAGGGATTTATATGCCCTGCACACGTGAGCACCATTATAGGCTCAAGGCCGTATGAATTTCTGGCCAGGGAATTTGGCATCCCCTGCGTCATTGCCGGATTTGAACCACTGGACATCCTCCACGGTATATATATGTTATTGGGCCAAATAGTCAGAGGAAAGGCCAGGGTAGAAATCCAGTACTCTAGGGTTGCAAAACCAGAAGGCAATCCCAGGGCCCAGGCCATTCTTGAGGAGGTCTTTGAGCCATGCGATGTGGAATGGCGCGGCATTGGGGTAGTCCCCATGAGCGGCCTCAAACTCAGGGGCAGATATAAAAAGTTTGATGCCGCCCTGCATTTCTCCATCCCCACACCCAAGGTAAAAGAACCAAAAGGCTGTCTGTGTGGTGACATGCTCAGGGGCGTGAAGACCCCTCCCGACTGCCCTCTCTTCGGCAGGGCTTGCACGCCCAGCGACCCCGTAGGCCCATGCATGGTATCAAGCGAGGGTACCTGCGCCGCCTGGTTTAAGTATCAAGGTGAAATAGTACAATAATATTAAAATTACCCTTGTAGGGGCACATTGCAACGTGACGCTACGAGTAAAAATTGTAGGTTAATAACTGTACGGACAGGTCTTAAGACCTGTCCAGGACAGACCTGAAGGCCTATCCCTACAATATAAACCTATGGCTAATAAAGACAGCAAAAAGATAGTACTTGGGCACGGGAGCGGTGGGAAGCTTTCCCATGAACTCATAAAAGAGGTATTCTTCCGCCATTTTCAGAACCCTGTGCTTGCCCAGTTCGGTGATTCTGCGATAGTTGAACTGCCGGGTTGTCCCACCTCAAGTAATACTACTGCCCAAATAAAATCCCCCTCCCCTGGTGGGAGGGGGGTGGCAGGGCCACTCCCAACGAAAAAGGGGGAGGGGGACACCCTCACCCTTCCCTCTCCCCTCAAGGGAGAGGGATACGGTCCGCCTAAGGCGGATACCACTAAGGTGGCCTTCACAACGGATTCTTTTGTAGTCAAACCCCTTTTCTTCCCAGGAGGTGATATAGGCAAGCTGGCTATAAGCGGGACGGTGAATGACCTGGCAGTTATGGGGGCCAGGCCCATGTTCCTCTCCGCTGCCTTCATATTGGAGGAAGGGCTTGAGATTTCTCTGCTGGAGAAGGTGGCGCTTTCCATGAAAGAGACGGCCGCAGAGGCTGGGGTGATAATCTCTACGGGTGACACTAAAGTGGTAGAGAAAGGGTCGGCAGACGGACTATATATTAATACTGCTGGCATAGGCATTGTAGAAGATTCCATTTTCCTTTCTCCAGATAGGATAAGGCCAGGAGATAAGCTAATTCTAAGCGGTACTTTAGGCGACCACGGTCTGGCCATCCTTGCGGCCAGGCATGAATCCGCCCTGGGTGGGCTTGAATCACAGCTCAAGAGCGACTGCGCCCCCCTGGCAGGGATGATACAGAAGGCCCTTGGAGTCTGTAAAGATATAAAATTCATGAGAGACCCTACCAGAGGTGGACTCGCCACAGTACTTAATGAGGTGACATATGAAAGGGATTTTGGTATATTGCTATACGAGGATTTTATCCCAGTAAAAGAGGAAGTCCGTGCAGCCTGTGAAATATTGGGCCTTGAACCATTGTATCTCGCCAACGAAGGAAAGGTGGTAATAATCTGCCCTGAGGAGGGGGCAGACAAAGTATTGGATGCTCTAAAGAATCACCCATTGGGTAAGGACTCGGCTATCATAGGAGAGGTAGTGAAAGGCGGTAGCACCGCAGGCGTACTGGGTAAGGTCTTTATGAAAACTCAGGTGGGAGGCACCAGGGTTATTGACATGCCTGTGGCCGACCCGCTGCCGAGGATATGCTGAGGATCTTAGACCTTTGGAAACCGCGCGCACCTACCATTCTGAGGGAGTGAAGCGACCGAAGGGTCTTCAAAACTCTATATCCTTCTCCGCCTCAGGCGGAGCAGAATGACAGACGTTATTTGTGCGACTTTTTCAGAACCTTATATTCTTAAAACCTCCCCTCTTTCCCCTCTTTACAAAGGAGGGGATAAAGGGGTGGTTAAGAAAAAATTCATCCCTAATTAGGGTCATGCTAAATGAAAGAAGCCTTCATATATAAAGAAGACGTTGACCCTTTCTATAAAAACCTTAAGAAAGATTACAAGGTCTATAGAGTGAAAAAGAAAGGCCCTCATTACGTCTTCGGCGAGGCCCTTGACTTCTGGGATCCAGGAGAGGAGTATATCCCTACCATCCTTCCTCCCAAAAAATATTTACAGCCGCAGGAGGAACCCCTTTTCTGTATGTCCCTTGCCGCAAAACCGAGCCTTAAACCTAAAATAGAGGCCCAACCTCAAATAATATTCGGCGTAAGACCGTGTGATATAACCGCAATATCTCAAATGGACAAGGTCTTTGCCGATACTAATGTAGACCCTTACTACAAGGCGCGGCGGGAAAATACAATTATTGTTGGTATAGATTGCCTGAGGCCGTGTGATAAAGACTGTTTCTGCAGTTCCGTAGGCAGCCTTGATGTAAAGGAAGGCTTTGACCTCCTCCTTACGGATATAGGGGAGGGTTACTTCGTAACTGTGGTAACCCCGAAGGGAGAAAAGCTTCTAAAGGATTTCAGCACTGCAAGGGAACCGTCAAAGGAGGAGAAGGAATGGTTCCTTGCCAGGAGAGAGCAACGAAAGAAGGAATACCCCTATGTGTTTAAGACTGAACTGGCCAATCTGCCTCTTTTATTTACAGCAAACTGGGATCATCCGGTCTGGAAAGAGATGGGGGATATATGCCTGGCCTGCGGGCGCTGCAACCTGGTCTGCCCGACATGCTACTGCTTTGATACCTTTGATGTAATGGCTCCCAATCTCAAGGAAGGGGAGCGGAGGAGGCAGTGGGACGGCTGCTTGCTTAATGAGTTTGCTGTAATTGCCGGAGGCACAAATTTTCGTCCCCAGAAGAGTCAGCGTGTCCGCCACCGTTTAAACAGGAAATTCAATTACCAGATGACCAAATACGGGCAGTCCCACTGTGTAGGCTGTGGTCGCTGCTACAGGGCCTGCCTTGTGCACATACACCCGGTGGAGATAGCGAATCGGCTCGCCGAGGGGAAATAACGATGACAAAAGGGGACAAAGTCCGGGCATTTTAAAAGGAGCATCCTAAAGAAAATCGTAGCGTGCGAGTCATGCCTGAGGCAGATCCGCCTCAGGCGGACTTGCCTCGCACGTTTATAAAATTTTTTATTGTTAACGGCGTGCGACACGAGGTCGCACGCTACACTTTGGATAGCCGAATATGAAAAAAAAGTGCGTACCGCAGACGTTAAAATGGCGAACCGGATTGCAAAAGACATGATTAGCAGCGAAAGACTTTATGTGCCTGCCCTGGCGGAGATAGTCAGGACTCAGCAACTTACTGAGTTAGAGAAATTTTTTGAAATAAGACTCCTTGAGCCCAGGGACTTTTCTTTTGCGCCTGGCCAGTTCATAATGCTCTCTGTCTTCGGAGTTGGAGAAGCTCCTGTTACCTTGGCCTCTTCCCCATTAAGGAGGAACGGTCTTGAGGTATGTGTGCGCCGTGTAGGTAGCCTTACCAATGCCTTGCACAGACTGGAAGAAGGCGCGACTGTAGGCTTGCGTGGGCCCTTTGGCAAGGGCTTCCCCGTGGAAGCCCTGAAAGGCAAAGACCTATTACTTATGGCTGGCGGCATTGGCCTAATACCCCTTCGCTCCCTTATACATTATGTCCTGGAGAGGAGG
>JAHFOV010000142.1 GCA_023261505.1 Planctomycetota bacterium | reverse complement strand
TTAGGGGCGGCAATAAGCGCTGTTGACCTTATTAAAGGGCTGGCCCGCCTCTTAGGCTGGGAGGTCATAGAGGTACCAGGTGCCACTGGTTATATTGATACAGATTATGCCGCCAAAGGGCATTATGCAATAAAGGCATTGGAGAACCACGACCTGGTACTTGTGCATGTGGAGGCCCCTGACGAGGCAGCCCACATGGGTAACGTACAGGAAAAGATAAAGGCTATCGAGAACATTGATGCCTTCATTACAGGCCCACTACTAGAGGCCCTGAAAGGCTACGGAGAATACCGTTTACTCTTCCTCTGCGACCACTATACCGTAATCCAGAAGCGTACCCACTCCTCAGAGCCAGTCCCCTTCGCCATGTGCGGCACTGGCTTAGGCTCCCCTTCAGGTCTTGCCATTACTGAGGCCAATGCCCAGAAGACAAAGCTATATCTGAAAAAGGGGCATGAATTAATGAATCTTTTTCTTAAGGTGTAGCCGCAGGCTTTAGCCTGCGCTGCGAATGTGGTAAGCGTAAAACTGCGCAACCTGAAGGTTGCGGCTACTTCTTCACTTTTAAGCCCATCATTTGGAAATTGAAGCCGTAGGGATAGGGCTTTAGCCCTGTCCAAAACGGGACAGACCTTCAGGTCTGTCCCCACATTTTTGTTCAAAGAAAAACGAGACCCTTCTCTACGCTCAGGGTGACAAAGGGTCTTGCCACGAACTCAAGGAAAAAATGTAGCGTGCCAGCTTGTCTGGCACGTTGGAAGTTATGCTGAGCAAAGAAAAGTAAGGTGCGTCCAGACGCACCCTACCGTCTATAGTCTTATCTCTTAATATCCTCTACTAGTTTCGCAAAATCAGGATAAAAATCTTTGTAGTATTCATGGACGTCTATAAACTCTCGTTTACCGATAAGCCGCCTTGTCCAAAGCTCTACCCAACGATTGCCTAAAGGGTCTGGAAGCCCCAATTCTCTAATAGCATAAGTAAAAGCTAAATACTCATACAGATGTGACATTATTATATATTTGCGTATTGCCTTCGGATTTCCTCTGTAGTTGCTTTTCCATTTTGTCTTGTCCATGTAATCCTCAGGGAAAACCTTTAACTCATGAACCTCTTCATCGCTTACAGGTTCATAGGTCCATCGGTACATTTCAAATCGGTCCCGCAAAATCTGTGCATAAAAGAGTCGGTTTTGGACCCGCATTGAGAGCCAAATTGCTATTAATGTTGCAAGTAAAACTGAAAAGACCCCAATCTGAATAAAATCGCTGGCGGACATGTATATTTACTCCTCATGATGCAGCCCCAAATCATTAACTTTTTGTTATTTCTATTTTTTTCTATGCAGTTCGTTGGGCCAATTTTAAGCATCGACCTTTCTTTCATGCAACCGTCTCAAAAGAGATTACCTCAATTTCCACCTTCATTTCTCTTGCCTTTGCCACAATTTTCTCTACTAGTGCAGCCGTCTCATCGGCGATGAATACCTCTTCGCATTGGGTACGCACATTGGCAGGGACACCTTTGATAAATAGTACACCCTTTTCAATCTCTACAGGTAGGTTTGTTGTGCCCCTTTTAATGGTTCCTCCACAAACGGGACATTTCATTTCTTTCTCCTTGTTTCAAGGTTTCCCCTCTAAAAAGAGGGGCTGGGAGTGTGTAACACCTCCCTAGCCCTCCTTATTAGGAGGGAAATACTTACCTCAGTAACGCCCTTGCTGCCCCAAAGACTTCCCCTGGCGTGATAGAGGTTATGCAGATTGGGTTATTGCAAGTCCTTTTTGTGCAAGGGCTGCAATCTAGTTCCTTGCGGACGACGACAGCGTTCTTTTGATATGGGCCATAAATGATTGGGTCTTTTGGGCCGAAGATGGCCACCTGAGGTACGCCCAAAGCTGAGGCGATGTGCATTGGGCCTGTATCGCCGCTTATAAACAGGTCTGCCCTGCGGATAAGGCTCGCCAGTTGGCCTAGAGTCTCTGTCTTGGGGGCGAGGTGACCAGGGTGCCTCATGACGCTTATAATCTCCTTTACCATTTCAAGTTCAGATGACTCCCAGGTAAAGACTACATAAGCGTTAAGTTCTTCCACTACTTTGTCCGCGAGTTGGGCATAGCTTGCCGCAGGCCAGCGTTTATACGCCCCAAAGTCACTGGTACCTGCATGGATGACCACCAGAGGTTGAGTGCGGATTGCGGAATTCGCAGTTCGGAGTTTGCAATTCCGCATTCCGTATTCCGCATTCCGCACTAGCTGGGCGGCAACGTATTCGTCGTCCTCCTTTAAGAAAGGCAGGCTCACCCCCTCTCTTGTTGTCCTTAAACCCAGGCCCTCCAGGAGGGAGAGATTTTTCTCTATCTTGTGTAGCCTCTTAGAAGGAGGGGCTACCCAGTAATTAGTAAAGAGAAAATTGCCCTCCTTGC
>JAHFOV010000029.1 GCA_023261505.1 Planctomycetota bacterium | reverse complement strand
ATGCCAGGGTAAGTTCAAAAGACCAGGAGAGGGAGGGCTACAGTATCCCGTCCCAACTGAAACTCCTAACTGAGTATGCCCAAAAGAAGGGGCTAAAAGTGGTAAGGGAGTTTGTGGATGTATAAACTGCCAAGTGTGCTGGCAGGACTCAGTTCGGGGAGATGGTCAAGTTCCTGCGTTCCAGTAAGGATGTCAAGACAGTTCTTGTTGAAAAGACTGACAGGCTCTACAGGAACTTCAAAGATTATGTCCTTCTGGAAGACTTTGCCCTGGAGATGCACCTGGTTAAGGAAGGAGAGGTTATCAGTAAGAACTCTAAATCGCACACCAAGTTTATACATGGCATCAAAGTTTTGATGGCAAAAAATTACATAGATAACCTGAGTGAAGAAACCAAGAAGGGTATGCAGGCGAAGGCAGAACAAGGCTTGTGGCCTAGCAATGCCCCCTTTGGCTATAAGAACGTGGATAAGAGGATAGAACCAGATGGGGAAGAAGCCCCTATTGTGAGACAACTTTTCCAGTGGTATGGCACAGGGAATTACTCCCTTAACCAGGTACATGCCCTGTACAAAAAGACCTATCCACTTAACCCCATCGCAAGAAGTTACATTGAAAGGATACTCAAAAATCCTGTGTACTACGGCGATTTCCTTTGGGCCGGGAGGCTATACAAAGGGCTACACCTCCCCCTTGTGTCTAAGAGACAATGGGATACAGTCCAAGAGGTTTTCAAGAAGGCTAACAAGCCTAAGATTACAAAGAGAAACTTCCCCTTTACAGGGATGTTAACCTGTGCGTTTTGTGGCTGCGCCATAACGGCCTCAATTAAGAAGGGACGCTATATTTACTATCACTGCACCGGTAGCCGTGGCCCATGCCAAAGACCCTTCACCAGGCAAGAGGTATTAGAGGAAAAGTTTGGGGAGGTCATAAAGGGTATTGTAATCCCTGATTCTGTGGTGGGCTGGTTAGTTAAAGCACTGCAAGAGGGACAGAAAGGTAAGGTCGCTCACCAGGAGGCAATTCTAAGAAAGGTTAGGGCAGAGTGTGAGTCTATAAACCCAAAGATAGACGCCCTCTTAGAAGACAGGCTACAGGGTAAAATACCAGAAGATTTGTGTTACCAGAAGATAAATCAGTTGAGGAGCCGGCAGGCTAGTTTAAAGGAGCAGATAGAACTCTACGAAAAGACGGAGCAAAACACTAATTTAGATAAGGCATCCAGGTTAATAGAACTCGCTAACAAGGCTTACTACCTATACTTAAGGCAGGACGCACATAAAAAGGCTACCCTTCTGAAAATCGTGCAATGGAACTCTACCTGGGATGGCGTAAGTGTTTGTCCTACTTATAGAAAGCCCTTTGATGTGATAGCTCAGAGTGTCAAAAGTGGAGATTGGCTCCCCAGCCAGGACTCGAACCTGGAACCAAGCGGTTAACAGCCGCCTACTCTACCATTGAGCTACTGGGGAACCTTATCTCAATTCTTTCCGACTCCCTCCCAGCGGTTAATCCGCCTCAGGCGGACCTACTTTCCCATTGAGCTAAGGAGCACGGGAAATTATATCACCACAGGCATTAATCTCAATAGCCCTATAATCCTGCTTATTGCTCCCCCTCCAAAAAGAACTTTAACTTCTTTGTCCAATCGCTGTCAGGGTACTCCTTCATGAGCCTTTTCCACCCGTTCATTAATGCCTCTGGAGAGTGTTTGAGTTTGTACTCGGAAACAGCAGACCAGTAAAGGGCCTCTGGAGCAATAACGCTTTTAGGATACTTTTCTACCACCCCATTGAGCCCTGTAAGAGAGGCCTGATAATCCCCTTTATTAAAAGAGGTCTTGGCCTGGGCAAATTCCAATTGGGCTAGGAGTTCTTCAGGTGGTGTAAAACCTATGATGCTGTGATGGGCTGTCCCCTGAGCGTCTGCTATTACCAGTGTTGGTGTCCAATGCACATTGAACCTTTGTGGAAGTGTCTTGTTTTAAGCGACATGGCACCTAACTGGTATAAAGTTCTGCAAAACAAAACTCGTTACCTTCGTCTCTGGATACGTCACGGCATCCATCTTCTGGCACCCCCCTCACTTGGGGTGATAGAAGTCTATGATGAGGAGTTTGCCTGTCTCCTGTGCCTTTTTTTGTGCGTTCTCAAAATCTGTCTCCCAGGTGATGTTATCCGCTCTTGTAGCATGCACAAAGAGGAAGTTGAGTAAAGCGGCGGTAAGGATAAAACTTTTCATGACATCTACCTCCTGATTTGAGTCTGTCATTGCGAGGGGCTTTAGCCCCGAAGTCGTGCCTTAGGCAGATTCGCCTCAGGCGAACAATCTCTAAGTGTTTTTATACATGGAACATGAGATTGCTTCGCTCCGCGCGCAATGACCCTTTACTACGCTCAGAATTACACGAAATGTCATTTTGACTTTAGTGGCGATGGCCCTGACCGTGGCCGTGCTCGTGACCGTGTTCGTGGCCATGCTCGTGCCCGTGGCCGTGTCCCTGTCCAGCAGATGCGGCATGCATAGGTGCAACGACCTCCCTTTCCACCTCTTCTGCGGCAAGTTTCTCATCCAGTATGGGTAGGTAGACCTCTTCTTCCTTTCTAAAGTGGACGGTCAGCAACCCTTCTAATTTGTTGGCGGCCTTCTGTATCTTCTTAATTTGCTTCTGGTTAGATTCCTTGTAGGCCTGGGTAATTTCTTCCTCTAGTTCATGGATGTAAACCTTTATAACCTCATGGTCCACTTCCATAGTCTTGGTAAACATAGGATTTTTCATTAACTCGGAAACCTTGCGGTAGAGGTATTTCTCTTCTGCCTCGGCATGTGGTAAGAGTTCCATTTTGAGGAACTCCATTAGATCCTGTAGTTGTACCCTCTCCTGGGGGCTAAATCTGTCCAGTCCTTCTGCCACCTTCCAGAAGCCTTGTAGTCTTTGCTCCAGGTGCCTATGATGTTCTCTGATTTCTTCAGTAGGTCTTGCCATTTAGTCCTCCATTATTCCATTTTTATTTTTCTCACTGATTTCCTCCCCCAGTGTAGTTATGGTTGGAGTTGTTTCTATATTTATTGGAAGCCCGCTTGGGGGACCAACCATGAAGTCTATAAGTCTAGCTAGTTCTCTACGCATATCCTGACGTGAGACAATCATGTCCAGGAAGCCATGCTCTAGGAGGAACTCCGAGGTCTGAAATCCCTCGGGAAGGGTTTTTTTGATGGTCTGTTCAATAACCCTTGGGCCTGCGAAACCAATGAGTGCCCCGGGTTCGGCAAGGATAATGTCTCCCAGAGAGGCATAACTGGCCATAACGCCTCCCATAGTAGGGTCTGTGAGTACAGAAATAAATACTCCTCCTGCCTCCTTTAATCTGGAGATGGCCGCGCTAGTCTTTGCCATCTGCATGAGGGAGAACATTCCTTCATGCATCCTGGCACCCCCACCTGAACCTGAGATGATTACTACGGGGACTTTCATCTCCTGGGCCGTGGTGGCGGCACGGGAAATCTTTTCCCCTACTACAGAGCCCATACTACCCATAATAAAATTAGAATCCGTGACGCCGAAGACTATTTTTCTACTGTGGATGGCTCCAGTACCCACCAGCACGGCATCTTTCAGTCCTGTCCTCTCCTGTTCCATGCGGACCCTTTCACTGTAACTTATCCTGTCCTTAAAGTTCAAAGGGTCAGTGGGTTCCATATTTGGCCAGAGTTCTTGAAAGCTGCCTTCATCCAGGGTTATTCGTATCCTTTCTCTGGCAGGGATACGGAAGTGATAGTCACATACGGGACAAACGTAAGAGCGTTCCACCATGGCCTTTCTATAAATAAGGCCGTTACACGCCTCGCACTTTATCCAAAGCCCATCAGGGATTACTCTCTTTTTTCTGGGAATCACCATTTTGTCTATTCTGAAATTATCTGTGCTAAAAGGAAATTCTCTTGTGCCAAGTGCCTAAGGTCTCTCACTGCCTGGGCAGGGTCAGGCTTTCCGAAGATACCTTTGGCCGCCGCAATAATATTGGCCCCATGCCTTACAGCAGAGGATACTGTCTTATCGTTGAGTCCGCCATCTACCATGATATCTAACTCAGGGGCTAGTGACCTGAGGAGTTTAAGTTTGGGCATGACATCCTCAATGAACTTCTGCCCTGCAAAACCAGGGTTGACTGTCATTACCAGTAAGAGGTCTATGTCTTTTAGTAAGTCTTTTACCCTCTCGGCCTGAGTGGGGGGGTTAAGGCTTAGTCCCACCTTGAAGCCAGCCTCTCTTATCAGCGGGATGACTCTTCTGGGTTCTTCTCTGGACTCTACATGGAAGGTGAAGTAATCCCCCTTTCCTGACCCGCCTAAGGCAGACTTGAAGGATTCAATAAACTTAGAAGGGTATTCTACCATTAGATGTAGGTCCAGGGGGACACTGGCTATCTTTTTGATACCCTCAACGATGAAGGGGCCCACGGTAAGATTGGGGACAAAGTGACCATCCATAATATCAACATGTAGAAGATCCACCCCACCTTCTTGCACCCTTTGTATTTCCTGGGCGAAGTATAAGGGATTAGCGGCAAGGATAGAGGCGGCTACCTTGATTTTCAGGTGGGCTTGAGGCTTTTTCAATTCTTTGGTAGTAATAGTCTTCAATTTCTTTCCTTGAAATTTACTTAGCCATCACAGTGGCACGTTGCTTTTCTTCGTAAGCTTGTTTGTCAGTAACGGCTGCGATGCCAGGCAACTCTCCCCCTTCCAGGAGTTTAAGGAACGCACCACCTCCCGTAGAAATATAAGAGACTTCGTAGGTAGCTCCTGCTTTGTTAAAGGCCACGTCAGTATCTCCTCCTCCCACTATGGTCAGGGCGTGAGAGTTAGTGACTGCCTCTACCATAGCATATGTGCCGCGGCTGAAGGCATCCATCTCAAATGCCCCCATCGGCCCGTTCCATATTATTGTACGTGCACCTGCAAGGGCCTCCACAAATAACCTAGTGCTGGCCGGACCTATGTCCAGGGCGTACCAATTGGGAGGTATTTCCTGAAAAGTGACTACCTTGGTTTCTGCCTTGGGGTCAAATTTCTCTGCTACCACAAAGTCCACTGGGAGGTAGAACTTTACACCATTTTTTCTGGCCTTTTCTGCCACATTTTTTACCTCTTCCAGGAGGCTATTTTCTACCAGGGAACGGCTTATTTCGTAGCCCTGTGCCTTAAGGAATGTAAAGGCCATCGCCCCACCAATAAGAATTTTATCCATCTTTCTGGCAAGGTTTTCTATAATCTTTATCTTATCCGATACCTTTGCCCCGCCCATTATTGCCACCACTGGCCGCATCGGGTTATTAACTGCCTTTTCAAAGTATTCCATCTCCTTTTTTATGAGAAAACCTACTGCTGCCACGGGGACGAAGCGGTTAATGCCAACCATAGAGGCGTGGGAACGGTGGCAATTTCCAAAGGCGTCCTGAATAAAGACCTCACAAAGGCTGGCCAATTCTCTGGCAAACTCAGGGTCGTTCTGCTCTTCCTCCGGGTGGAATCTCAGGTTCTCCAGGAGTATTATGTCTCCTGGGTTCATCTTATCCACGAACTTCTTTACCTCGGGACCTACACAGTCTTCCGCCAGGGGTACTTCCTTACCGAGGAGCCTTGAGAGCCTTTTGGCCACTGGGCGGAGACTGAGACCAGGGATTACTTTTCCTTTGGGCCTGCCAAGGTGGGAGGCCAGGATAACTTTGGCCTTCTCATCAAGTAGATAATTTATTGTAGGCAGGGTGGCCCTTATCCGTGAATCATCCGTAATATTCCCGTCAGCATCCAGGGGAACATTATAATCCACCCTTACCATCACCCTCTTACCCCTTACTTCCAGGTCTTTTATAAAAAGTTTTTCCATGTCATGCCCTTTGTAATCCACCTTTTCCCCCCTTTACTAAAGGGGGATTAAATTATATTTTTGCCATCAATTCAACCAGTTCTGCCATCCTCTGTGAGAATCCCCATTCGTTATCGTACCAGCCCATGACCTTGACGAGATTTTCCTGGATGGCATAGGTGGATAGGGAGTCGAAGATGCAGGAGTGGGGATTACCAATAATGTCTGAGGAGACTATGGGCTCATCACAGTATTCCAGGATACCCTTAAGAGGCCCCTCAGCGGCCTTTTTGAAGACTGCGTTGACCTCCTCCTTAGTAGCCTTTTTCTTAAGGAGTGCCACCAGGTCTGTTATCGAACCATCGGCCACAGGCACCCTCATGGCAATACCATCGAGCTTACCGTTTAGTTCCGGTATTACTTCCCCTATAGCCTTAGCAGCACCTGTAGTAGTGGGAATGATGTTTGTAGCTGCACCTCTTGCCCTCCTGAGGTCTGAATGAATAAGGTCAGTTACCCTTTGGTCATTAGTGTAGGCATGGATAGTGGTCATAAGGCCCTTTTCTATCCCAAAATTCTCCTGGAGAACCTTTGCCATGGGGGCCAGGGAGTTAGTTGTGCAAGAAGCATTGGAAATAATTTTATGCTCAGGCTTGAGGGCATGTTGATTTACTCCCAGAACAATTACGGCATCTATTTTATCCTTTGGGGGAGCTGAAAGAAGCACCTTCCTTGCCCCAGCCTGGAGGTGTTTCTCGCAATCGGCCCTGGAGGTGAATACCCCGGTGGCTTCTACAGCAATCTCCACTCCGAGGTCCTTCCATGGAAGCCTGGCAGGGTCTTTTTCTTTCAGGAGTTTTATAGTTTTACCGTTTACTGTAAGGGCGTTATCTGCGGGTTCTACGGTACCCTGGAATTTACGATGAACTGAGTCATATTTAAGGAGAAACGCCAGAGACTTGGCGTCTGCAAGGTCATTTATGGCAACCACTTCTATATTAGGCCTTGTCATCAAGGCCCTGAAGGTTATCCTTCCTATCCTACCAAAGCCGTTTATGCCTACCTTGATTGGCATGGAAACGAGTCCTTTCCTTAGAATGGGTTCTATCTCTTGCTAAAGAACATCCAATTTTAACACCTAACTGGATTTTGTCAATTATCGGGAAAAAGAAATATAAACAAATATTAGAGAGCTTTGCAAAAGCGCTACTTTTGTGTCATTCCGATCCCTCATAATAACAATTGCGAGTGTTTTTCAGAGTTCTAAATATGTAGGCTACCTGTTTTTCTATCTCAGTATTTACTGATATCAAGCCAGTTGACATATTTTCAAATAGTTATAAAATGTAACAAGTTATGCAGTGCTAGGTTAGACCTCGCCTGCTTGAAGTGCAATTTTTGTGGAGGTAATGCCTTGAGGATAATACTTTTTACTGGCAAGGGGGGCGTTGGAAAGACGAGTGTCACAGCGGCCACGGCCATTAAATGCTCAGACCTTGGGTATAAGACCATAGTGATGAGCACAGACCCCGCCCACAGCCTGGGGGACTCTTTCAATATGGAGATAGGCGATAGACCCAAACACCTAAAGGATAATCTCTTCGGCCTGGAGATAGACGTACACGAGGAACTTCGTAGGAATTGGGGCAAGATACAGGCCTTTATCAAGAAGAATCTGGTGGCGATGGCAAAGTTTAACGACCTGGTGGCAGAGGAGTTTGCTGTCTTTCCAGGGATGGAAGAACTCTTCAGCCTCCTTAGACTCAAGGGTTTCCATGATAAAAAAGAGTATGATGTGGCCCTCCTGGATTGTTCCCCCACAGCCTCTACCGTCAGGATGTTAAGTTTTCCAGACATTGCAGAGTGGTATATGGAAAAGGTCTTCCGCATAGAAAGGAAGATTATGAAGATGGCAAGGCCTGTGCTGAACCCTATGATTGAGTTTGAACTACCTAACGATGAGGTTTATGGCACCATAGAAATGCTCTATCAAAACATAGATGGGGTTAAGGAGATTCTTTGCGATGATAAGATCTCCTCTATGAGGCTGGTAATGAACCCAGAGAAGATGGTATATAAGGAGTCGCAGAGGGCCTATTCTTATTTGAACTTATTCGGTTTCCCTGTAGATGCGGTAGTGGTAAATAGGGTATTCCCACCCGAGGCTGGAGACTACCTTGCCAGGTGGCAAGAGATTCAGGCAAAGTATTTAAAGGAGATAGAGGAAAGCTTCTCGCCCCTCCCTATACTGAGGTCAAGCTTCAGGGAGGTGGAGATGGTGGGTATAGAGAGGCTGAGGGAGATGGCTAGAGAGTTGTATGTAGACAGAGACCCAACGGAGGTCTTTGTTGTAGAACCACCAGTGACAATGACCCAGCATAACGGAAGTTACTGCGTCTCTCTACACCTTTCCACGGCCCATGAAAAGGACCTCCAATTATCCATGTATAAGCAGGAACTAATCGTCAGGTTAGGTAGTTACAGGAGAAATATCCTTTTGCCCAGGGCCGTGGCAGATAAAAAATTGGTAAAAGCAGTGTTTGAGGGGACTAGACTTAATATAACTTTTGAAGGTGCAAAAGATATGTAGTTGTAGCGTGGGAGCTTGTCTCCCACGGTTTAACGTGCCAGACGAGTCGTGCCAGAGGCAGATCCGCCTTCGGCGTGACTGGCACGCTACATTGTAACTTTTGGAGGTGAAAAAGATGGCGAAGCAAGAGAGCCCTGAAGCTGGACTAAGAGGATGGGCTAAAGAACAGCAGGAACGGTTCTGTCAAAGTGACTTTGGGCAGGCTCTTTTAGAGGCCGGTATAGAACTGCTGTACATCCCCAAAAGTCTCTACGACAGTCGTTTGTCAAAGGACATGGAAGAGGTCTCCGACAAGTGCATGGAGCATCTTAAGGGAGCATGCCAAAATCTATTCGTAGCCGCCAAAGAACTGCGTCCCAGAGGATTGAAGTCATGCCTTGACTCAGCTATTGAGCAGCTGGAAAAAAAACGCAAGCCTAAGGAGAAGGTTAAGACAATAAAGGTCGGAAAGGGTGCCTGAGTTGTAATTCCCCTAAATCCCCCTTTACTAAATGGGGATTAGTAAGTAGGTCATGGTCACCTAATCTTATAATTTGTGCAGAAGGTGTGGCCTTGCCTCATCCGTTTTTGTTAAGGGGGTATCTAGTACTTTACTGGATTGAAGAAAAGTAGGGGCAGACCTTCAGGTCTGCCCATTTTTGTTGCAGTTGGATCCGTCTCGGGTGGACTAAAGCCTTGTCCTTACAAGTAATGTCACAAAGATAGGGAAGGGCAGGTTTTAAACCTGCCCCTACGGAGTTAGGTAAGGATTATTTCTCTTCTCATAGCTTATAGTGGTAGAAGGGCCATGGCCGGGATAGACAATGGTATCCTCCTTTAGTGTTAGTATTTTTTCTTTCAGGGACTTTATAAGGGCCTTGTGGTCGCCGCCTGGGAAGTCTGTCCGCCCTATGCTACCCTGAAAAAGGCTGTCTCCAGAAAAAAGGATATCGGGTTGATTGTCTTTAGACCTACTCAATAAGCATATCCCTCCTGGTGTATGCCCTGGAGTATGAAGCACCTCTAACTCTATTTTCCCAAGTGTTATCTTGTCGCCTTCCTCTAAAACCATATCTGCAGGGGGAGACTTAACGATAAAATCTTTAGACTCAAAGCCACCCAAGGCAGAGAGGTTCTTGAAAGGGTTTGTAAGCATTTCTTCCTCTTTTTTGTGGATACATATTTTCATCTCTGGAAAATGCTCCTTTAGGACTTTACTGCCCCCTATGTGGTCACCGTGACCATGAGTATTTATAAGATAGCGGGGCAGTAAATTATGTTTTTCTATAAATCTAATAATTTTATTAGCATCGCCCCCAGGGTCTATCACAATGGCCTCGTCGCTTTCGTCAGACAGGATGTAACAGTTGACATCTAGTGGGCCAACAATAAGAGTTTCTATCTTCATCGATTAAAAATGTAGGGGCAAACCTTTGTGTCTGCCCTGTAAGAAGTGAACAAGCCGAAAGACCTGTCTCTACAAAGTTAGCTTACAACTAGCGACCGGTCAGAGCCTTCCGGCGAGATACCTTTCTATGAGTTCCTTTTCTTCACTGGGTGACTGCTTATCCCAGAGGCCAACGATTTTACGCTCCATCTCTGCGCCTTCAGGTGAATCTGAGGCATGGGCGGCATTTCTCATAAGGTCATAGCCGTAAATGCTCCGGACGGTTGCATCGGCCGCCCTCATAGGGTCCGTACTTCCCAGTATATTTCTTATCTTTTCTACTGCCCTAATGCCTCTGTAAAGGAGGGCCAGGCACTTAGCCGTTCCTGTTTGTTTTCGTTCCTGCGGGTCTTTCACCAGAGAGGGGTTTATACCTGTCATGTATTCTACTATCTTACTAAATTCATGCTCGGCATTGGCATCCTTAATTGCATCTGCCATCTTCTCTAGTACCTCGTCCCTCAAAGAGAATCCAAAGGTCTCGCTTAAAGACTCTCTTAGCTGTTTGGCCAATTTAGGTTTAAGTTTTTCTCTGAGGGCCTCCCTCACAGGCCAGTAGAATCTTTCGGCCCTCTCCACATCCATCCTTAAAACCTTGGCCCCAACAATAAACAGCCCTGAGCGGGAGAAGATGTCCACTATATTTCCCGGCCTGGAACTATGTCTCACAAAGTTTTCTGGCTTAATTATTACCAGGGTGGTCTCTGGTTTTTCTCCTTCTGGGAATTTGAGTACGTGCTCCAGTACGCCTCCGTCCTTTTCAGCATACTCCGCCAGAAGGGCCAACTGTTTCCTGCTCGTCTCCTCGTCAATGGCAGTGAGCACAGCAGGCTCAAAATACTCTACCTCCCCGTTTTCTCCCTCAATGTAATCCCCATACGTGCCCCTTACGGTATCGCCTCTGATGTCCCCTGTGATAGAGCCCACCACATCGTCCTTTAGCACACGCACGGCGTCTGGACCCTGGAATAGGAGGAACATGGTACGGTTAGATATACCAAAACGGTTATCCCTTCGGAAGTAATCGTTAATGTAGGTCAAAAGTGCCTTTTTGAGCGGGGGTTTGATATCCTGGGCCTCTATAGTGGCACAATAACGGTCAACGAACTCATCGCTTGGGGTGTACATCCTGGCCCCTACGAGGTCAAGGTTTCCCAGAGAAAGTATCCTGCCTATTATCCCCCCCGTACGGCTCTTCAACAGACTGTAAGGGGTAATCAGTACATACGCTAGTTCTTCTTTCATGCCAGTTCCAGTGTAAGGTTTTTACCTTTTAAAATGAATGGAAGTTGCAATAGCTTTCTAAAAGAGATTTTAGCACACCTGCAGGGTTACTTCAACGTAACATTCTGCACAGGGGAATGGGGGCGGATAAGGAGATTCAGATGCCCTGGCCCCAGGAGGTCTTCTACTGCTAATTGAAAATTCTTGTTGACGGTGACAAAGAAGCGTTTGTTAACCTTTATGCGGACCTTCTGCCCCTCGCTTTCTAATATCTCCAGAAGCACAGGGCAGTGGCCCGGGTGGGTGGATAAAATATTTTTAAGCCGCAGCAAGGTTTCGTCTTCATGCTTGGTGGGGTCTATAGTGATGACGGCCCTTTGATCATGTAGGGAGACGGACCCGCTTGAGGCGGAAGCCCCTACGTTATCTAAATTTAATGGGCTTATTTCGGATACCTTGAGAGACGGCCTCCCGTTACGGAAGATGACTCTACCTTTTAGCAAGACTGCCTCATCTTTCTTGAGGAGATTCTCGTGTCTGGACAATTCTTTACTAAAGACCAGGCCCTCCACATGACCCTCCAGGTCTTCCAGGAGTAGATATACCATGGGGTCGCCGTTTCTGGTAGTGGTTCTTTTTACCTCCGTTATTACCCCCGCCAGAGTAACCTCCTCCCCCTCGGTAGCCTCAGATAGGCTAGCAGTTGTGGGAGAGTCTTCGGCAAGAAATTTTTTCAGTTTGGTTAAAGGATGGGAGCTTACATAAAAGCCAAGGACGCTTTTTTCTTCCTGGAGCCGCCTTTTTTCGTCCCATATTTCTTCCTTTTTCAGGTCTGAGGCGCCTTGCCAGGCGCCGCAGGCAGGACAGTTTTTTTCCACGATTGGTTTAACTATTTCGCCGTTTCCTTTGGAACTAGCCCCAAATAGACCCAATTGGCCCTTAGAGTGCTGTACCCTTTCCTTTTCAGCTATCTCCATATCTGAGTTAACGGCCTTGAGGTGTTCTTCTCTGCGGCCAGGCAGTGAGTCAAAGGCCCCAGCCCTGATAAGGCTTTCAATGACCTGTTTATTGACCACTCTTGAGTCCACCCTCTTGTAGAAATCATGCCTGCAGATGAATTTGTAAGGGCAACCCGGTAGGTCACTCCTACCTTCTTGCCTGGCCTCTATTATAGAGGCCACAGCCTTCTCTCCCACGTTCTTTATTGCCCCAAGGCCGAAGCGTATCTTCCCCCCTTTGGGAGTGGCCCCGCCACCGCCCACCATAGTGAAGTCTGCCTGGCTTTCGTTGACACAGGGTGGGAGCACCTCCATGTCCATCCGTCTGCAATCTTCTATATAGCTGACTATTTTATCAGTGTTCTGCTTCTCACAGCTCATCAGGGCTGTCATGTATTGAGTAGGGTAATTAGCCTTGAGATAGGCCGTCTGGTAGGTAACTACTGCATAGGCGGCAGAGTGAGATTTGTTGAACCCGTATCCTGCAAAGTATTCCATAAGCGAGAAGATTTCTCGTGCCGTTTCCTCTGGTATACCATTCTTAACCGCACCCTGGACGAACTGGTCCCTATACCTGGCCATGACTTCAGGCTTCTTTTTACCCATAGCCTTTCGGAGATTATCGGCCTGATTCAGGGTAAACCCTGCCAGGACATTGGCTATCCTCATAACCTGTTCCTGGTAGAGAATAATACCGTAGGTCTCTTTCAATAGTGGTTCCAGACTAGGGTGGAGAAAAGTGGGCTTTTCTCTGCCATGACGACATTCTATGAAAGAATCCACCATCCCGCTCTGCAAGGGTCCGGGCCTGTAAAGGGCTATTAAGTTAATTATGTCTGAGAATTCTTCAGGCTGTAACCTTTTTAGAAGCTCTTTTATCCCCCTGCTGGTCTCCACCTGAAACACCCCCTTTACATCCCCACGCGAAAGGAGCTGGTAAGTGGCCTTGTCATCAAGGGGTATCTGTGAAAGGTTCAGGTCTTTGCCGGTGGTTTCCTTTATAAGTTTAAGGGTTCTATCAATAACGGTAAACTTTCTTACCCCCAGAAAATCGGCCTTAAGAAGCCCTATTTGCTCGACAAGCGTTACATCATCATACTGCGTGGTTACTACATCCCCATTCTTTGCCAACGGGACGTAGTTGGTGAGGGGTTCGTCAGCGATGACTACACCGGCGGCATGGACGGAGGCATGTCTGCACAGACCCTCTAATTTAGAAGAAATGTCAAACAGGCGTTTTATCCTGGAGTCGTTTTTATAAAGCGCTGCCAGTTCGGGTTCCTGCTCAAGCGCCTGAGCCAGGGTAATACCAGGGGTAATTGGTATAAGTTTTGCGACCTTATCCACTTCAGCCAGCGGTATGCCTAAGGCCCTGCCGACATCCCTTACCGCAGCCTTAGCCTTCATGGTTCCAAAGGTGATAATCTGAGCTACGTGCTGGTCCCCACCATATCTTTGCCTGGCATATTCTATGACCTTTTCCCTCCCCTCCGCACAGAAATCTATATCCAGATCAGGCATGGTCACGCGCTCCGAATTGAGGAACCTTTCAAAAAGGAGGTCGTATTTCAGTGGGTCTACGTTTGTCAATTTTAGTGTATAGGCCACCAGGCTTCCTGCCCCTGAACCTCTACCACTGGTGAGGATGCCGTTCTTATGGGCAAAGTTAACGAAGTCCCACACGATTAGAAAATAATCCACAAGACCCGTATCCTCTATGACCTTCAACTCGTGTTCCAACCTTTTCTGTATGGGTTCTGTTATCTCGCCATATATTTCCCTGGCCCCCTTTTCACATAGTTCCCTAAGAAACTGAGGGTTGGTGGCTGGGAGTGGCCCTTGCCACCCTTCTGGAGGATGGTACCTTGGTAGGTGGAGCTTGCCAAAGGTCAGCTCCAGGTTACATCTCCGGGCAATGGATGCAGTATTGGCCAGTGCCTCAGGGATTTCCCTGAATAAGGAGGACATCTCTTCTGGGGACTTGAAGTAGAACTCCTGGGTAGCAAATCTCAGGCGTTCAGGGTCGTCCATAGGTTTTCCAGTGTTTATGCATAGTAATATGTCGTGGGCCTCTGCATCCTCCTTGTTGAGGTAATGGATGTCGTTGGTAGCTACCAGAGGTATACCCAATTGTCTTCCTATCTCTATAGCCCCCTGCACAAGACCTTTCTGTTCAGGGATGCCGTTATCCTGTACCTCAATATAGAAGTTTTCCTTGCCGAAGATTTCCCTGTAAGTGGAGGCAGCGCGCAGAGCCTCTTCTTTTAGCCCCCTGGTCAGGTTACAATTTATCTCTGATTTCATGCACCCTGAAAGGGCGATAAGCCCCTGAGAATGCTGGCTAAGCAATTCCTTATCTACTCGCGGCTTATAATAGAAACCCTCAAGGTATGCCGCAGTGGATAGTTTTAATAGGTTTTGATAGCCGGCAGTATCTTTGGCCAGAAGGGTGAGGTGATGAAGTGTTTCCTTTTGACCTGGGTCCTTTTTCAGGCGGCTGGTTGGGGCAACATAGGTCTCGTAGCCAAGGATAGGTTTTATCCCAACCTCTTTGGCCTTGGTATAGAACTCTATAGCCCCGTAAAGGTTTCCATGGTCTGTTAGGGCTAAGGACTCCATCCCCAGCTCCTTCGCCCTCTTTACAAGCTGGGCAGTTCGGCATGCCCCATCAAGGAGGCTGTACTCGCTGTGGACGTGGAGATGAGTAAAATCCATATTTAGAGTGAATCGCCAATCTCGAAACTAATTATAATTTTTGCATATTACTCCTTCGGTGGGAAAAGTCAATGAATACCATGATAAGTCGACGTGTGGTCTTGAATATTATTCGCTTAGGAGAGGGGCTTGAGCTTTTCGGCTAGTTGAGCTTGTGTTGCTTTACTGTACCATTATCTATTGTCAAATAGGTAGCAATAGGGCCTAAATGGCCCCCCGCATAGGTAGCAGTAGGGCCTAAAGGGCCCTCCGCAAATGCCCCAATATCATAAACCTCATATGAATTTACTGGTGAATTTACTGGGTATTTTCTTGGATAGTGAAAATGTCCTACAATAAGCACGGATGGGTCCGCCTTAACTTCCTCCGGATGAGGGAGTTCATTAGGAAAGGGGTGGTAATAAATTATCCCTGCGTCTTTGGCTTCCTTCTTCCATTTAAGACTATTTGGAAAACGTTTTTTATAGACGTTTCCCAAATCCAGGTATGGATTATGAATAGTTTCCCAGATATCCCCCCATTTAACCTTAATCTTATACTTCTGCTCCCAATATTTCTCAACATCACTTATCTTGTCCCTAATTTTCTCCTCAATGGGCTCACGCTCCGCGATAGTTAGGCCAAGGACTCGACCCATCAAACGGACCTTGAAGAAATGCCAAATTAGTCTTAGAATTCTACCTTCGTCCCAGTCATGAGCTATCATATTATCTTCATACACCACCTCATAATCATCATATGTCATACTGGGCTTAAATTCAGTTCTCTCAATTTCAGGCCTAAACATTTCGTACCAGTACAAGAAGTTAAAATTGTCTCCATGTGTACAACAAAAAGTTTCGCCTCCTGATTTAAACTGGAAGACAGGATGGTAGAATTTTGTATTATTCTCCCGCACATTTTCAAGAAACTCGGTAAGTCTTTTAGTAGCGGGCTCACCCTGCAAGGTTCTCAGTATATGATAGTCATGATTTCCTATAACATAATGAACCTTTTTGCCTTCTAATTTTTTGCAAAGTTCCTTATATAATTTCTGCACTTCCTGTTGCCCCACATCTTCTAGCTTTTTGTTTCTCCACAGGTCTACAACGTCTCCAACAAGTATGACCTCTGAATAACCCTCAGGCCATTTGTCAAGGAGTCTTTCAACAGTTGACTCCTCCCAGCCAATGTGGAGGTCTGATAATACAAGTGCCTTTTTTATTTCAATAGGTATGCTTGAAGGACGCATCGCAGATTATATTACTCCACAAAAAATTAAAAGCAGTAGGGTGCGTCTAGACGCACCCTACTATTGTAATTCAAATAAGCCATGGGCATAACTGAGCGCTTAAGGAGATGGAGTAGACCCCTTTTCTTCCCTCTCCCATCTCCTGAGGCTACCTTCTATCTCGGCCCTTAGCCACTTGGTAACGTTGCCGTGGGGCAGATAGGGGCGACCAAATCGAAAAGTTAGACCCTGTAGTTGTTCCTCTAACATCCCCTCAATTCCGCCAGGAGCTATCATGCAGGGGATAACAAGCACCGTGCCATCCTTACTTTCTTCTTCTATTAAGGCCCTCAGGTCTTTAGTTGCCTTTTCTTTTATCTCAGGCGGGGCCCCGAACATCACGGTAGCCACTTTGGCCTCCTTAAAGCCACCCATTTCCTTCGTAAAGGAGGCCAGGGTCCACATGCTCCTTAGCCACATAGTCTCTGAAACCTTAGTGAGGGGGCCGTGTCCTACCAGAACAACCGTCTCTCGTGAGGGATTGGTACTTATCTCACGGGCCCTGTCAAAGACTATTTCAGCGGCCAGAGGGTCATGTTCTATAGCATGTGTCATGTGTAAATCGGCCTTGACTGTGATAGGTTTAATCTCGTTCTGTCTCTCTGGAGGAACGGGTATTACTCCCAGGTAATATTGCAGTTTCTGCACCACAGGGCTATGAGAGGAGATATAGAGGGGTACGGCTAATATCCGTTCTGCCCCTCTGGCCTCTAGCCTATTTACGGCCTCCTGGAGCGCCTTATCGTCCATCCCGAAGAACAACTCTACGTCGTAAGCCTCTTGTATGGGCTTCACTGCCTCAATTACATGCTTATCCCATACTGAGACTTCTCCAGGCGGGTCTATCCCACGGGCCAGTATCAATATGCCTACTTTCTTTTCTGGAGTGGCCAAAGCGAAGTGAGCATAGAAAAGGGCCACGAGAAAGACTGTAAAATATATCAGGTATCTGCTCATAAAAGCCTCCTCATTTGTATATGCAATAGTTAGGGTCTTGACCTTATATCATATAAATATTGCAGAATCAAGGGACTCTTTTAGTGTGGATGTGGAGTATATAGACACGGGTAACACTTTTTAATTTTAGTCTTATCTATGGAGGTAAGGGGGCTTTGCCCCCTTACCACCCCCAAAATACAAAGGACAGGGCTGAAGCCCTGTCCCTACACTTTTTCTCCCCTCTATTAAGAGGGGCTGGGGGTGTGTCCTGCTTCTTTGAGGGGGTGGTAAGGGGGAGGCTTCCCCCTTATCCGCCTCAGGCGGATTACCTATGTCTATAGCAAATACACTCTTTTAGTGTGGAGAATATACTCATTCTCTTTAGACAAAGCAATCTATTAGCAGATTGACAGATTAGCAGGAAGATATATAATTACGCCCATTTAGATATTAAATAACTATCCTTTTCCCCAGGAGCCAAAAATGAAAAAGATAGAGGCTATAATCAGGCCTGAGAGGTTTGACCAAGTGAGACTGGCCTTGCATGATGCGGGCTACCACGGGTTGACAGTTACTTCAGCAACCGGTTTCGGAGAGCAAAAGGGGCCAACCCGGATGTGGCGTGGAAGGCTTTTCACTTCCGATGCGGTGAACAGGCTGGAACTGAAGATGGTAGTTCCTGATAAGGAAGTTGATCAGGTTACAAAGATTATTATCGAAAATGCCCGTACAGGGCACCCTGGAGATGGAAGGATATACGTACAGGATGTCGGTATCACTGTCCACATACGCACCGGAGGCATCCACACTGGGGTAGAAGAGGAAAAAGAGCTATAAGCTCTCGGTTATCTGTAGTCAGTTATCGGTTGCCAGGCTTAAAACTGAAAACTGACTACTGACAACTGATTTCTAGCTGTGATTTTTGAACCATTCTGCGGTCCTGGCAAGACCCTCTTCAAATTCCACGCTGACCTTGTAACCTAGTAACTTTTCTGCCATAGAAATGTCTGCGAGGGTTCTTCTGACGTCTCCCTTCCTTGCCTCAGTGTGGATATAATTGATGTTTCTGCCAAGAATCTTTTCTATAGTTCTTAGAAGCTCCAGAATCGAATAATCCTTACCACAGCCTACATTAAAGACTTCACCTGCTACTCCAGGGACCTTAGCGGCCAGAAGAGTAGCATTCACGGTATCGTCGATATAAGTGAAATCTCTGGACTGTAACCCATCCCAGTGGACTTCTACTTGCCTACCATCCATCCCCGCCTTTATAAAAAGAGGAATCACATTGGCATACTGGGAGTAAGGGTCTTGCCTGGGACCGTAAACATTAAAGTACCTCAGACTCACTGTCTCCAAACCGTAGAGTTTATAGAAGACTTCGCAATAATACTCTCCCACCAGTTTTGTGATGGCGTAAGGGGATATAGGCGAGGGGGCGTAGCTCTCCTTTAGTGGCATAGTCGCATTATCACCGTACACTGAGGAGGAGGAGGCAAAAACTACCCGTCTTACACCTGATTCCTTGGCCCACCAAAGGATATTCAGGGTGCCCTGGACATTTACCTCGTTATTGGAAAGGGGGTCATCTATTGAACGAGGAACGGAACGCTGAGCCGCTATGTGAAGGACATAATCAACCCCTTCCATAGCCTTTTTCACTAACTTACTGTCCCTAATATCCCCCTTCCAAAAATCAATCTTCTTAAAAAAATCGGCCATATTGTCTTTCCGCCCTGAATCGAGATTATCCAGAACCCTGACCTTCTCTCCTTGACTGAGAAGTGTTTTTACTATGTGAGAACCTATAAAACCTGCACCGCCCGTTACTAGATGAAGGGCCATGAACTTTCCTTTCTCTTAGAATGCCACAAATCTTTTATGTATATCATACCTAATATTTTTTTCAATAGCTCATTGCTGCTTATCTTCCTTGCCCTTAATCCAATCTCTCATCTCGCTACTTTTCATCCGCGTCTAAACTTGTACATAAACCTGATTTGACATTAATTTACAAAAGGCGTATAAATCTTCCTCATAAGGAGTAGTCCCAAGGCTAAGGTGAATTATTCCACGTTCGCTTGCCGCCTCACGCGCAGGACTAAATAAATCAGTAGACCATGGAGACAAAAAGTATCCAACACAGAGGTTCACCTCTTGAAACTAGAAAGGTGTCATCAATTCAGCCCACAGGCAAGCAGTTCATGGTTGAGTTTTGTACCAATACCCAGACCTGTCGACAGCTTGATGCATCGTGCCTGGGTACCATAAACCGCCAGGTTGAGAACAAATTTTATTGGCTAGACATGGAAAATCCCTCTCCGGACGAATTTTCCATACTGAATCATTTCCAGGTGTCTCTGCCGGCATCGGTAGACTTTGCGGCAGAGCAGCTACACCCCACCCTTACAGAACTCCCTAATTGTATTCTTCTCACTGTCTTCCCTGTGGTAGAGGGCAGGTACAATATAGAGAAGTACGAGATGAAGAAGCTAATACTTCTCATTGGTGAGAGATTTATTATAAGCATGCACAGCGATTGTATACAGGAGATAGACCTCGTCAAGCAGACCTATGAGTCAAACTTTAGGCTGGCAGGTAAGACGCCAGGGTTTCTCCTCTTCCTGATACTGGACACAATGATTAGCAAATATTCGCTTCTAACCCGTAAGACCAGCGCCGCCATTGAAAACGCGGACAGTAGGCTTCGTGAGGGGCACCATGAAGAGATGAATTCCAAGCTCAATGAGCTTAGAAGCGGACTCTTTAAGTTTAAAGGCGTAGTAGAACTCACCATGCACGTGCTAACACAACTCTCCAGCAGGAAGAGGGCCCATATTAGCGAGGCTTTTAAAACACACCTCGAAGAATTATCAGAAAACCTATCAAGCGTACATGACTTGCTGGATTCGTGTAAAGACTCCATCTCAAGCATGCACGATGCCTGCTACACGATGCTTTCATGCCAGATGCAGGAGAGGAGCCTGCGCATCCAGGCCGCCATGCGCATGCTCGAATTGATATTTGTCCCCTATTACACTCTGGCCACCTGGGATTACGTGGTCAGTGCAGAAACATGGAATCTGATACCTTCCTGGTTTAAAATCCCGATTACTGCGGGTATCACCCTTTGTCTTCCCATTGTGGTCCACGATATTGTAGAACAAAAGGTCAAAGGGCTAAAATTCTGGGCTGCAGTTTCAGGGTTTATATGCAGCGCAATTCTAGCAGTAATATTTAGTGTTGCTGTCTTCCGCCCTCCAAGTATAGGTTTTTAGGCCCGCATCGCCACCCTGCACTTACTCTCTAAAAGTGCTAATTTTTCAATTAGACCGGCGTTATACAGTCTTCACACAAGGCTAAAGCCTTGGCCGACATTTTGAGGTGGCAAAACTTTGGTTCGATTAACCCTTCCCCAAAATTTATTCGCAGGGCAAACCTCAGATTTGTCTTTTCATCCAATATTTGAAAGGTACTTATCACACATTTCCAACTGAACATTCTATCTTAGTTATATTTATGAACCTCCCTTTTCCCCCTTCCTTTGTAAGGAGAGGGTTGGAAAATTATATTCTACCTCCCCTTCATCCCCTCCTTTTGAAGGAGGGAAGTTGAAAAATCATTATTCAACCTCCCCTTCATCCCCTCCTTTTGAAGGAGGGGAAAGAGGGGTGGTAAATTTGAAATCCTACCTTATAAGTCTTTTCTTCCAGATTGTATATTTTGTCATTTGGACTTCGGGTTTCATTTGCAATTTGAACTTTGACATTTGGATTTAACCACCCCCTTCTCCCCTCCTTTATAAGGAAGGGAAAGGGGTGGTATACTTTGCAAAATTTCACATTTCCTTCCTTATAAGGACTTTTTTTGTTTGTTCTTTTCGTGGGATATCCTGGCCACATTTAACCTTTCCTTTGTAAGAAGAAGGGTTGAAAAACTGTTAATCTACCTTCTCTTTTTCTCCTACTTTTAAAGGAGGGGAGAGAGGGGACTTCTTCTTCCCTGCTGTATCTCTTGGCAATGTAAGGTCTTTATTCCTTACTCGTAAAGGAGGGGAAAGAGGAGCCTTCGCCTTTGTTGCATCTCTTCGAAATGCAATGTCTGTATCCCCTCCTTTCGGAGGAGGGAATACAGGGGAGGTAGCAAGAATATCATGCAAAACGCCATTTATATTTTTGATAACGTCGATGTTCGTATACCTTAACACTTTAATCCCTAAAGCTTCTATATATCTTTGCCTTTGCTCGTCATAAATGATGCGAGGATTATGAATATGAACATCACCATCAATCTCTATTGCCAATTTTAATTCTGGACAATAAAAATCAACCGTATAGTCATCA
Source organism: Planctomycetota bacterium (assembly GCA_023261505.1). GTDB lineage: Bacteria > Planctomycetota > Brocadiia > Brocadiales > Bathyanammoxibiaceae > JAHFOV01. The sequence goes on along the minus strand of JAHFOV010000029.1, from coordinate 4,716 downwards.
ATTCCGTATTGTCTTCTGAATTTTAAACCATTAAGTTGTCTTCTCTTTAATTTTGACCAGAGGAATATTTCTGCCTTCGTCATGTTCTTTCGCAAATGTTTTCTTTTCTTAGTATGTTCTTTTTTATTGAATATCTCGGTCATATCTCTTAACCTCCCCTTATCCTCTCCTTTGTAGGAAAAAGTTGGAAAATTATATTCTACCTCCCCTTCTCCCCTCCTTTTGAAGGAGGGGAAAGAGGGGTGGTAAATTTAAAATCCTACCTTATCAGTCTTTTCTTCCAGATTGTATATTTTGTCATTTGGACTTTGGGTTTTATTTGCAATTTGAACTTTGACATTTGGATTTAACCTCCCCTTCTCCCCTCCTTTATAAGGAGGGAAGTTGAAAAATCATTATTCTACCTCCCCTTTATCCCCTCCTTTATAAAGAGGGGAAAGGGGTGGTATTATTTGTAAAATTCCACATTTTATTTTTTAAAAGCCTGTCTTTTCTTAACGTGTCCTTTCTAGTGGAGGTCTTAGCTATATTTCTTAACCGCCCCGCCATCCCCTCCTTTTGAAGGAGGGAAGTTGAAATATCATTATTCTACCTCCCCCTCATCCCCTCCTTTTGAAGGAGGGGAAAGGGGTGGTAAATTTAATAAATTCTACATTCTATTTATAGGGCAGTCAAAAACCTCGGCAAAAAAGCTACTCCTTGCTCCCCCTGCTGTAGTAATAAAAATAGTTAGGGGGAGGGTGATATTCACCACCTGCCCTCCCCCTAACCTCTACTTCAAGCCTCATTCCCGCCCCCTGGCTCCCCTTCACCCCCAAAATGCAAGGAGAATGAGAGGTATGAGAATGCGCCTTATTTTACAGCATGCTAACTCTGTACTACATCCTTCCTTCTCCTCAGGTATCTTCCAGCAAAGCCAGCTAAACCTGTACCCAGGAGCAGCATGGTGCAGGGCTCTGGAACCGCGTCGCCAGCCCTAGCAATGTAGTTCGAGGTGCCGCCACCGGCAGGGACACCCACAGAGAGTACGCTGCCAAGTGCGCTGTCCGTCCAAACAACCTTTCCCGTCATTATCAGCCTGTATGTGCCAGCAACCAAACCGGCGCCACTGGCGGAAATCGGGCCCCACGCGGTCGTGCCAGTCACAAGGGGTGTCTCAAAGTCAGCTGTGGAACCTGGTCCTCCTATTAATAGTCCACCACCATTAGCGGGTGTGTTATTTACGCTGGCTTCCACATCAAAGGTCCCTCCCCCACCTGCTGGAACGTCGATGGGTACTGAGCCAGCAGTCAAAACACTGGTTGGTGTGGCGCCGGCACCAGCTGGGACAGTAAAGTAACGAATCGAATTCCACTGAATAATAATGGCCCCAACTCCAGTCCTCTCCACATCATAGTAGTAGTGACCTAAAGTGAAAGTGGCTGGTCCTGGTAGTGGTGCTGTCACCACGACACCGCTTGGTGGGACGGGAGGAAATGGGCTGAGTACCCCCGGCCCAGCTATAGACGGAGGCGCCGGCGGAGCCAAACTGACGCCATCAATCCCAGCATACGGGAACAAGGCACCAGCAAAGACTGCGGGAGCGCTCCAAAAAAGGAACGCAGCTAAAAAACTAAGTGTTAAAATCGTTTTTCTCATCGTGATCTTCCTCTCTTTGTTAATTCGGCTTAATCGGCTTAAAAAAGGTACGTACCATTTTTTTGCCGCCCAATCAAGATTACTTTTCGCTCCTTCACCTCCTTTCATCTCTTTTTACTTCCTATCTATTTACCCCTAAGTTAATTATTTCCCGCCAGTCCCACTAATGAGACCCAGGATAACCCTAAATTAAGACTTGCCGCTAACATTATAACCTTTCGAAATTCCCGCTTAGCTTTTTAATTTTTCTCCATCTTTTTAACCCGGCTATTCCCATTCCAGTGGCAAGGAGTGCCAGGGTGCATGGTTCAGGGACGGCGTTGTTGGCAGCTAGGCCATTATCGTGAAAACTCGCATTAGCCAAAGAGCCAGTGTCCATGGCATGAATATTGCCGGCTTCAAGTAATAAAGGAGAATATATAAGTCCTGGCCATGCTGTTACATCAACGGTATCAAACGGAGTAAGGTCAACAGGTGTACCTGCCCCCAAATCAAACAATCCAGCACCGTCCAAATTAACATCTTCAATTACCTGGCTGGGCTCAGCATTGACATCCATACCGTTGCCTGCGTCACACAACAAGTTAATGAGGTTATCGGAAGGAGGAGTGTAACCCACGTCCACTAAATCTGTGGTGTCTCCCGTATTTCCATCAAAAGTGTCAGGCTCACCTAGCGATCCGGTTTCAACACCGTCAATGGGCGTAGGGTCAGGGGTAATTGTAACTACTGAATCGTCAATTGGCACGAAGCCTGTGGTGTCTCCCCCACTTCCATCAAAGGCGTCAGGCCTACCTAGTGAGCCGGTTTCAACACCGCCAACGGGCATAGGGTCAGGGGTAATTGTAACTACTGAATCGTCAACTGGCACGAAGCCTGTGGTGTCTCCTGTGCTTCCATCAAAAGCATCAGGCCTACCCAGTGAGCCGGTTTCAACACCTTCCATGGGCGTAGGGTCAGGGGTAATTGTAACTACTGAATCGTCAACTGGCACGAAGCCTGTGGTGTCTCCTGTGCTTCCATCAAAAGCATCAGGCCTACCCAGTGAGCCGGTTTCAACACCTTCCATGGGCGTAGGGTCAGGGGTAATTGTAACTACTGAATCGTCAACTGGCTGGATGTAAACAAAATCGTCAGGGGCACCGACACAAGTGGCATAGGCTACTCCGTTAAAAACAGACAACATAAGAATCATTAGGATTGTAAAACAATGTTGTCTCATTTTACTTCGTCTCCCTTCTGTCTTTTTTCTTTTTAAGGCATAAGCTTTATAAATTCTCACCTCATTTCACATTAATAAATGGGTGAATATGGTCTAATTTCTGTCTCTTTTGATTCATAAATACACAAAAACAATGCAAAAAGACTGCAGAAGTTTACCACATTTGTTTAAAAAATGTTAGCACAAAATTAAAAATAAATCAAAAACAAAAAAGTGTTGATTTTCTCTACACTTTTTAGTGTGTCCGCACAAAAACTGACATAAGTGGTTACAAATCTAGAAGATATGATTTTTCAATAAAAAAACGAAACTTTCCAGGAAATTGGAAAGAAATAATGGGGATAAAAGGGATTAATAACCCTTGAAAGAATTGATAAGTGTTAAAGAAATCGCTGCATTTTTGAGTGTTTTTTGAGGGTTATGAGGGAGAATTGAGGAAATTTATGGTGGCAGAACGGTGGCAAAAACAATAATAGATAGCTAGAAGATTTTATATAAGTCTTTGTGGGATAAGTGGTACCCCCATGGGGATTTGAACCCCAGTCTCCAGGCTGAGAACCTGGCATCCTGGGCCACTAGACGATGGGGGCTAAGTTAATGCTATTCGGTGGATGTAGCAGGTTCAGGTGATACAGCGGCCAGCCGTCTGTGAAGTTCTTCCGCTACTTTTTCTGCCTGCTGTTTGGCTTTGGTCAGGTCTATGAGCTCGTTCGTAAGCTCCGTTAACTTGGCCCTAAGGCCCTGGATTTCACTCGATCCCCCGGCAGTAGCTTCTGCAACCTCATGACTTTCAGAAAGAGGGGCCACTTTTGCGCTACCCCCTCCCCTTTCTAAGTTTTTTATCTTGGTGAGGGCTGCCCTGTAATCAAGGTCCAGGTCTGCAACCTTTCTCTCTAGTTGGACTTTTATTTCTTCCAGTTCTTTGACCTTTTCATCCAGGGTGGCAACCTTGACCCTTTCTTCCTTTAAAGCTATCTCCCTTTGTTGCAACTCTCTATCGGAGACAGCCTTACCGGCTCCAAGGAGTTCCTGGTCATGTTTAAGGCTTTCAACCTCGGACTTAAGGGACTCTGCCTCGTCCTTCGCACTGCTAATCTCTTGCTCTTTGCCTTTTAACTTCTTTTGTTCTTCTTGAAGCTTAAGCTGTACCTGAGGAACTTTTAATAGCTCCGTCTTACCAGCCATAAGCCTCTCCTCTAACTCTGTTACCCTGTGACGCTGGGTGCGGTACTTACTTGTGGCAGTCAAAGCGAGACCTGCACAGAATATGGTGATTAAGCCCATTAATATAGCTATAATAGTAAGTCCCTTCGGGCCCACTAGCATAATCTTCTCCTTTCAGCTCTTATCTTATAACCAGGAAACCATGGGTAGGGGCCAACAACACTGCCATAGGGCTTTTTAAGGCACCAATTATTTTTCTCACTAAGAGCCTTACCCATGGGCCGTAACCTTTATTTTTAAATACCTTACAGCCTTTGGGTTCTATTCATCCCCTGAGGTCGAAAAAGAAATATAGCACCTTTAAACGCAAATTGCAAGTGTAAATACAAGAGGAAGGAACCGTTCAGACACATCGTATCCAGTCATTAAATGAGAGCTCTGAAAAAGTGTAAGAATTCCTTTAATTTTCCCTCTCCCCTGGTGGGAGGGGGTCGGGGGAGGGGGGAACAAAAAGGCTTGTTTTCGCATGTAAAATTGCTAAAATCTTGTCCTGGAGCGTAGCGAAGGAGCCGTTGTTTCCCAAAGGGTGCGGATGGCCCCACAGGTCCTTTTTAGTAAGTAACTAATGACCACCATAAAAGCAAACGAAAGAGAATTTATGAGCCAGGTAACCTCGTGGCTGAATGAGTTTA